>JBDNHJ010000171.1:0-42235 GCA_041688835.1 Fuerstiella sp. | reverse complement strand
CGTCAACGCCACCCACAAACATCTTTTCAGTCCGCACACCACATGCGGGAGTCTGTTTTTTTCATATCCCAACATTTCTTGCAACCCCGCTTTTTTACTCACCAAAATCCTGAACGGCGTTGCCCGCCGGGACTACTTTCGTAAATGAGATGACATCCGTCGGCCACCGCCTACGGCAAAAACCTGCCGTCCCTACCGGGCCTACAAACACCCCGCCAGCGGCGGCTGCGGCGACGCCTATTCTGGGGTGGTTTCAATGACGTAGTCTTCGCCGTCATAAGTCACGATATCGCCGTTTCGAAGTTTTCGCCCGCGGCGAGTCTCTTCTACACCGTTCACTTTGACAGCCCCTGATCGAATCAGATGCTTGGCTTCGCCCCCGGAACCAACGATGTCGGCCAGTTTTAGAAACTGATCCAGATGAATGGTTTCTGGTTGCGGCTCGGGGTTCTCAGCAGATGCTGCGTCTGTCATGAGTGGCGTGGTTCTGAAAGTCATCCGGAAAATCGAGCAGGAATTACGCAATTCCGCAGCCGCGAATGTTATTCTGTGTGCCCATCAATTGCCACGCCACACCAATCCATTCGATACGATTTCGTCGTGACGTTAACGTTTTGAGTCCCCTTGAATCACGACTCGTTGACTTGCCCTTTCTTTGCCTGAATCCCCTATGGCCTACCCACGCATCGCCACCCTCAAGACGGTCGAACAGTTTCGATCTCGACTCGCCGAACTGGAACTCGACTTGCCCGTTGATGACCAGCTAACAAGCGGCGACGATTCGATACTAGCTCAGCCGCTTGTCAGCCGGGCAGGCTTAATCGGCAATCGATTCTGCATTCTGCCGATGGAAGGCTGGGATGGCACAACCGATGGCCGACCAACGGACCTCACCCGTCGACGCTGGGCGAACTTCGGACTCAGCGGAGCGAAACTCATCTGGGGTGGAGAAGCCGTGGCCGTCCGCCACGATGGCCGCGCCAATCCCAACCAGCTACTGATCAACGACGGAACGCTCAGCGATCTCGAAGGCCTGCGACAGACGCTGATGACAGCTCATGCCGCACACTTCGACAGCATCGATGATCTGTGCATCGGCCTGCAACTGACACACTCCGGACGCTTCGCACGCCCAAACGATAAAAAAACGGCGGAACCGCGGATCGCCTATCGTCACTCCGTGCTGGACAAACGACAGGGAATCACTGATGACCAGCAGCTGTTCAGCGACGACGAACTCAAGCAGCTCAGCGACGACTTCGTCGCAGCTTGCGTACTCGCACAGAAGGCCGGATATTCTTGGGTCGACGTCAAACATTGTCACGGGTATCTGGGCCACGAAATTCTTTCCGGATATGACCGACCGGGGCAGTTCGGGGGCAGCTTCGAAAACCGCACACGATTTCTCCGTAACATTGTCGACGGAATTCGCACAGAAGCACCGGGGCTAGGAATCGGCGTGCGGCTGAGTATCTTCGACTACACGCCGTTCGAGCCACGGGATGCGGAAAACCGCACGGGAACGCCATCGGCAGGCTCGCCATATCCTTATGCGTTCGGTGGTGACGGCAGCGGTCAGGGCATCAACCTCAAAGAACCGTCGATGTTTGCGGCTTTGCTGTCTGAACTCGACATCGATCTGTTGTGTACGACTTGCGGCAGTCCATACTACAACCCGCACATCCAACGTCCGGCAATTTTTCCGCCATCGGATGGTTACCAACCGCCAGAAGACCCATTGGTCGGCGTGCATCGCCAGATCGAAGCCACGGCGAACCTCAAGCGCCTGCATTCCGACATGATCATCGTCGGCAGCGGCTATTCGTATCTTCAGGAATGGCTGCCCAATGTCGCTCAGGCTGTCGTGCGTGAGAACATGGTGGATTCAATTGGCCTCGGCCGCGTGGTGTTGTCTTATCCCGAACTGCCGGCTGACGTGATCAGTGGCAAAACGATGTCACGCAAAAAAATCTGCCGCACGTTTAGTGATTGCACGACGGCCCCGCGCAACGGAATCGTGTCTGGCTGCTATCCACTGGACCCGTTCTACAAAGCAATGCCAGAACGTGAACAATTATTGGCCGCGAAGGCCGACATGCCGTAGACGCGTTGTTTGATGCAGCCACGGCTTTGCCAAACAATCAAGCCCCACATCTGTTGACCGGAAAATCAATCATGCTTCGCTTATTCGTACTCGCTGGCGTGTGCCTTCTGACATCTGCAGCCCAATCGCAGACGCTGGAACAGCAACTTCTGAACGAATCATCAACGGTGCTATCCGTTGCAGCGCGTGAATCTGGAGATGCGCGGCGGGGGGCCATCCTGTTCCATCAGATTCATATTGGTTGCGTGAAATGTCACGCCGTCGATGGCAGCAGCAATTCACTCGGACCTGACCTAACCAAACTGCAACAGCAACCGGATGCGAACGACGCCTATGTCGTCGCGTCAATTCTGAAACCATCGCACGACATTCGCAAAGGGTACGAATCGATCACCGTTGCAACAACAGACGGCAAGGTCCGCACCGGTCTGCTGGTCAACCGCTCAGACGCAGAAGTGACGTTGCGAGATCCAGCTCGCGAAGGAGAACGAGTCACCCTGTTGGCGGCAGACATTGACGAAATTGCCACCAGCAAATTATCGATTATGCCGCAGGGAATCGTGAATCAACTCAGTGGACGCAATCAGTTTTTAGACCTGCTGCGCTATGTGTTGGATATCAAAGACGGCGGCGTTGATGTGGCTCGCAAACTGCAACCACCGCCCGGCCTGATCGCGCTTCGATTGCCGGAATACGAAACGCATGTTGACCATGCCGGATTGATTCGCGGCCTGAATCGTGCCGCCGCCAAACGTGGGGCGGAAATCTACGATCGACTGTGCATCAATTGTCACGGAAACAAAGAACGCCCCGGTTCACTGCCCACAGCGTTGCGTTTTGCAGACGGCAAGTTTCGCAATGGCAGTGATCCCTACACCATGTACAAGACGCTGACTCACGGCTTCGGCTTGATGGTGCCCCAAGCATGGATGGTGCCACAGCAGAAGTACGATGTCGTGCATTACATTCGCGAAACGTATGTTCGGCAGCCGAACCCAAATCAATATCAGGCTGTGACCGACGATTATCTCGCAGCGTTACCGCAGGGCGACACGTTCGGCCCGGAACCCGTGGAATACGCTCCTTGGTCTGACATGAACTACGGACCTACGATGATCAACACGTTCGAAATCGGTTCGGACGGTGAAAACTTTGCGCACAAGGGCATTGCCATGCGACTGGATGGTGGCCCCGGAGGAATCGCTAGAGGCAGCAAATGGGCGATCTTCGATCATGACACGTTAAGATTTGCAGCCGCGTGGACACGCCAACCACACGCGAAAGACTCAGGCTTCATCACGTGGCAAGGGATTCATTTCGACGGGCGACATGGCACTCATCCACGGGTCGTCGGGGACTTGAAGATTGCCAACCCGACCGGTCCGGGCTGGGCCAATCCGATGACAGGATCGTTCGAAGACAATCAACGAATCGTCGGTCGTGATGATCGCAACTACGGCCCGCTGCCACGAAAGTGGGCCAAATACAAAGGCCTGCACACGGTTGGTAGCCAAACGATCGTTGAGTACACAGTCCACGATCGAACAGTCTTGGAACGATTCGATGCCAACACAATCCGAGTCGGTGATGCCCAGTCGGTCGACGTCTTTACGCGAACCATGTCATTGGGCGCGTCCGCTGATCCCAGTCGGCTGCTGGTGGCCACTCACCCCGAAACAAATGCGCAACTGCAACGCATCGGTTCGCACAGTGTGATCTTGAAGTCGGATGGTCAACAGCTGCTGATAACGACCCCAGCATCGAAGTTTAATGGCACGTCGTATCTGCAGGTTGAAGACGGCGAGGCTTTCGACATGACCAACAGCGACTTCACCATCAGCGCCCGAATTCGCACAACGGAAGATGGCACCATCTTCAGCAAAACCGCAGCAGACGGCCCATGGGCCCCCAACGGCAAGTCTTTATTCTTGCGGAACGGACGGCTGACGTACGATATCGGCTGGGTTGGTGCGGCGACTTCGAAGCAGCCAGTCAACGATGGCAAGTGGCACAATGTGGCGATGACTTGGGATTACAAAACGGCACGCGTTAACTTTTTCATCGACGGCAAGCCCAATGACGATGGCAATGGCAATCTTCGACCACAGGCTGCAGCTCCGGGACAGGTCGCGCGAATCGGATTTTCTGCGGCAAACTTCCCCGATCCGTCCTTCTTTAACGGCGAAATCGAACATGTCGTCTTCCATCAAAAACGGCTAAGCAGCGACCAAATCAAGGCCAGCAGTCGACCACAACAGCGCGAGCACACGCCGATCGCCGCTTGGGATTTGAACTCACAGCCTGTGGCCAACGCCATCCACGGGCACCTCGCTGCAGCCTCCGAAAATGGACGACTGCCAGCCATCATAAAGTTGAGCACATCACCCAAAACCAACACGTCGATTTTCGCCGGCGTCATTGGTGTGGATGGCGTTGATCACAAGGCAATCTTGAATTCTGATGATGGCCGATTGATTGCTGACCTACCAACCGCGGAAAAAGAACAACAGATCGTCGTCTGGACGGCGACGGTATCGGCGGACCTGAGCGACGAAGAATTGCGAGATCTGGAAGCACAGATTCAGGATCGAATTCACCCCCAAAACCTGCGACAACAAATCGACACCGGCGGCGCTGCACGTTGGCCGGACGTCATCACTACGGTTCCTGAACTGGGAGCCGACAATGGCCCATTTGCGATCGACGTCTTATCGACACCCGCCGCCAACCCTTGGCTGGCTCGCATACGATTGACCGGCCAAGACTTTTTGTCGGATGGCGACCGCGTGGCCGTGTGCAGTTGGGACGGCGACGTGTGGATGGTCAGCGGGCTGAAGACGTTGAACGGAACCGTTCAACCGCAGCTCAAGTGGCAACGAATTGCGTCCGGCTTGTTTCAGCCGTTGGGAGTCAAGGTTGTCGACGATGAGATCTATGTGACTTGTCGAGACCAACTGGTGATTCTTCGTGATCGAAACGGCGATGGAGAAACAGACTTTTACGAATGCTTCAATAACGATCATCAAGTCACAGAACATTTCCACGAATTTGCGATGGGCTTACAACGTGATGCAACCGGAAACTTTTACTACGCCAAATCGGCTCGCCACGCCAAAACCGCTCTCGTTCCGCACCATGGAACGCTGTTACGAATCCCGCCGGATGGATCTCGGACGGATATCGTCGCGAATGGTTTTCGAGCTGCCAATGGTGTCTGCCTGAACCCGGACGGCAGTTTTATCGTCACCGATCAGGAAGGACACTGGAACCCCAAAAACCGCATCAACTGGGTGCGTGAAGGTGGCTTCTATGGAAACATGTTCGGATACCACAATGTGACCGACGATTCTGACGACGCGATGCAGCAGCCCTTGTGCTGGATCACAAACGCGTTCGATCGTTCGCCCGCCGAACTGATGTGGATCAACAACAAAGCGTGGGGACCGCTGGACGGAACATTGTTGAATTTGTCCTATGGCTACGGCAAGGTCTACGTCGTTCCGCACGAAGAAGTCGCTGGGCAGATGCAGGGCGGAATGTGCGAATTACCGATTCCACAGTTCCCGACCGGAATCGCCCGTGGCCGCATCAGTGATCACGACAACGGATTGTATCTTTCCGGCATGTTCGCTTGGGGCAGTAGCCAGCAAGCGCAAGAGGGTGGATTCTATCGACTACGATACACGGGACAGCCGGCCAACATGCCGGTGGGACTGAACGCCGCCGGCAAGGAACTCAAGATTACCTTTACCGATCCACTGGACCAAGCCGTCGCCACCAGCGTGCAATCCTACGCTGTGAAAGTCTGGTCACTGAAACGCACGGCCAACTACGGCTCAGAGCACTACGACGAACATCCGATCGAAGTCGCGGCCGCGCAGCTATCGGAAAACGGCAAAGCGGTCACGCTGACGATTCCTGAGCTCAGCAAAACCTGGTGCATGGAAATCAAATGTAAGCTGAAATCAGCAGACGGTGAAGAATTCGAACGCGTCATCCACAACACCATTCATCGCGTGGATTGAGTTCCCACTGACCCATGATCGCGTAGCAGCGTTTCTAAAGTCGCAGGTCGCTGGGAATCGCCGGAGTCGCGCCGGGTTGCGAACAGACATACGCGGCAACGCGACATGCGTGTTCGCAGATTCGATTTGGTTTCGTCCCAGCCAGTAGCCCCAGCGTCATCGCGGCGGTAAAGGAATCACCGGCCCCCACGGTATCAACGACAGATGTTGAGACGGCCGAACACTTCCACAAATCGCCATCGTGAAACAACGTGGCACCTTCAGCACCGCGAGTCAACGCAATCGTCTGCAGGCTCCATCGTTCGGCAATCTTCCGTAGAACTTCGTCCTCGCTGAGTGAGCTACTGTCTTCTCCGCTCAAAGCCGCCACAACAGGCAATTCATCGTCATTGAGTTTCAGAACATTGGCCAGTTTCAGAGATTCGACGATGATGTCGTTCGTGTAAAATGGCGGACGCAGATTGATATCGAAAATCCGCAGACAGTGCGCTGGTGTCGTCGACACGAATTGCAACATCACAGATCGAGATTCATCACTCCGCTGACCGAGACTGCCGAAGCAAACAGCAGTCGTCCGTTCCGCTAGCGTTTGCAGCTGGGCCGTCCACTGCAAATTGTCCCACGCCGCGTTGGCCGCGAATTCGTAGCTGGCCACTCCATGCGGATCAACCGCCACGTTGACAACGCCCGTCGGTTTTTCAGTCGTCTGTAACACAGACGTATTCACGTTTCGAGTACGAAATTCTTCGATGGCGCGTTGGCCCAAGTCGTCCGCCCCCACACCACCAACCATAAAGACATCGACCTGCGACAACGACGACAGCGACGACAGCGACGCCACGGAGCAGGCATAGTTTGCGGGCGCACCGCCGAATCGTGGACCATCCGGAAACACGTCCCACAGAACTTCGCCAAGCCCCACAATCACGGGGCGTTTTTCTTCTGCGCTAACATTCATGATCCTGCTCCTCGTCGTTTCAATGTGTCGATCAGCACGGCAATCAGCACCACTGCGCCGAGCACAATCTGTTGGTCGGGCGAACCGATTTTCATCAGGTTCATCCCGTTCTTAATGACTGCGATAATTAGTGCGCCGATCAATGTTCCGAAGATCCGCCCCTGACCGCCCATCAGCGATGTTCCACCCACAACGACAGCAGCGATCACGTCCAGTTCGAACATCACGCCCAGTTTCGGATCGCCGCTAAGCTTCGATGCTTGCAGGATTCCACCCAGCCCCGCCAAAGCTCCGCACAAAGTGTACACAATCAGTGTGATTTTCTTGACGCCCACGCCGGACAGCCGAGCCGCTTCGGCGTTGCCACCCACGGCATAAACGTAGCGACCGAAAATCGTCTTCGACATCAACAAGTGAGCAATGATATACAGCACAATCATTAGAATCACCGGATTTGGAATGCCGAATTCGAACCCCAGAACACTCCATTCCGTGCTGCCGGCGATGTTTCGAAATTGTTGTGGCAGATCGGAGATCGATTCTTCGTCCGTAATTCGGCGCGCCAAACCGCGGGCCATCAGCATCACAGCCAGAGTCACGATGAACGGCGGCACACGAAACGCGGTGATCATTGTGCCACTAAAGAATCCGGCCGCTGCGGCTGCCAACAGTCCAGCCACGCAACTGACCACGATGGCTGCTGTTCCCGCATTACCGCCACCGCTCATCTGAATCACCGTGGCTGTTGTCACAGCAGACAGCGCGATCAACGATCCGACACTCAAGTCAATGCCTGCAGTGATAATCACCAGCGTCATACCGATCGCGACAATTGCATAAACGGCCGTTTGATTGGCGACATTCAGAATGTTCTCCGCCTTGGCAAACTTTGGCCACTTGCGGGGCTCAACGCTGACACATTTTTCGCCACCTACACCTGCCACTCGATCAAACACAGTCCATTTCGCGGAGTCTCCCGTTGCGGCGATGGCGTCGATCCGACCATGCCGTGCAACAGCCGCTGCGACCGTTTTTTTGGCCTGTGGCGGGCTGCCGCTGATTGACGAAACTGCGGTCACGTTTGCTTGCTGCAATTCCGCAACCGCCGCCGCCGCGAATTCTTCGTCACCGTCCTTCTGCCCTGTCACAACAACCACCACGGCAGAATCACCGTATTGATCCGCAATCAGTCGCGCCACTTCGCGGCCAGCGTCAGCACCAGTGGAATCCATCTGCTCCAACGTCAGCAGACTAAAGGCGATCACCAGCACCAACAGCACTAGGACCATACCGTAGTCATTGGTGAACGCCGCCCACTGTTGTGTTTTCGAAGTTGCGGGTTTCATCCGATTGCGATTTCCATAATCTGTTCCTGAGTGGCCGACTTGACGTCTGTGATTTCGCCCTTGAGCCGCCCTTCGTGCATCACCAAAATCCGATCACTCATCCCCAGCACTTCCGGCAGCTCGGAACTGATCATGATGATCGACGTGCCGCCAGCGGCCAGCCTGTTCATCAACTGATAGATCTCATGCTTAGCACCGACATCGATGCCCCGCGTCGGTTCATCAAAAATCAGCACCTTAGCATTCTGCTGCAGCCATTTGGCCAACACAACTTTCTGTTGATTACCGCCCGAAAGATGGCCGGCCAGCTGATCCTGATGAGGAATTCGGATCGTCAGGGAATCTACATATTCACCAAACAATTGCCGCTCGCGCTGTTCGCGGATCGCACCACAGACGGAAAATTGCTTCAGGTTTGGTAGACCAAAATTCTCGCGAACGCTTCTGCACAGCACTAGGCCCTGTGACTTGCGATCCTCCGTTAACAAACAGATGCCAGCAAAAATGGCGTCCTGCGGCGAACGAACGTTCAGCGGTTTTCCGTCCAACAACAGCGTTCCCCCATCACGCGCGTCGGCTCCAAAGATCAACCGCGCGAGCTCCGTTCTGCCGGCTCCAACCAAGCCGGTGATTCCGAGCACTTCGCCGCTGCGTAAATTAAAACTCACATCTCGCACCGCGTTGCCACGCGAAAACCCTAGCACTTCAAGGCGAAAATCTCCCTGTTGGGCCGCCTGTTTGGGGAACTCGTCTTCGATTGAGCGGCCAACCATCATCTCAATCATCTGTTCACGCGTCATGTCTCTCGCCGATGCTTCACCGACGTATTGGCCGTCACGCAGTACGACGATCGTATCCGCAATCTCGAAAATTTCATCCAAACGATGACTAATATAAATCACGCCGATGCCACGGGCCTGCAGATCTCGAATGATCGCGAACAGCCGTTCGACTTCCTGAGGCGTCAACGCGGCGGACGGTTCGTCCATGACCAGAATGCCGACATCCTGCGACAAAGCTTTGGCGATTTCGACCAGTTGCTGTTGAGCAATCGACAACTGCCGACAGGGAACGTCCAGTGGCATTTCGAGACCCAACTGACCAAACAGTTCAGCCGCCCGTTTGCGTTCTTGTGTGCGAGCCACGAAGAACCCGGATTGTTCGCGGCCCAGAAAGATGTTCTCCCACGCATTCAATTCCGGAATCAGATTGAATTCCTGATAGATCACACCGATGCCAGCTTCGATCGCGGCTGTGGGACTGGACAGCGACACGACTTTTCCGTCGATCGTAATCGTTCCGGCATCCGGCTGATGGGCTCCTGCGAGCGTTTTGATCAGCGTGCTTTTGCCAGCCCCGTTTTCGCCCATCAACGCCAGAACTTCACCACGCTGCAGCGTCAGATTCACGCCCGACAAGGCACGAACTCCCGGAAACGATTTCTCGATCCCCTGCATCTGCAGAAGTGGTAAGGTGTTGAGCATTGAGACGATGGTGGTTACTCAGTCTGTAGCGCAGGATCTTTTTCCGCGTCTGCTTTGTAGTAGAGTTTCGACTCGATCAGAATCTGTTTCGCAGGCTCGTCACCATCAAAATATTTGACGATGTTTTGAATCGTGACCCGTCCCATTTTGTCTGGAAACTGAATCGGATCACACAGAATTTTTCCGTCCAAAATCGCTTGCTTGCCATCTTGTTCGCCGTCGAAACCAATGACCGTCACCTGCTGTGCCTTGCCCGCTTCTTCCAGTGCCTGACAAGCACCCAGAGCGGACGGATCGTTGATCGCAAAGACTGCAGCGAGGTCGGAATCGGCGACGATGGCGTCTTTAGTCACTGCATAGCCAGCTTCCCGCGCGCCACGTCCGTCCAGCGTGGAGACAATTTTGATCTGCTGTGCGCCAGCTTGGGCGTTGTGAGCATCAACGACTTCCGTAAAACCTTAGACTCGCAGCAAACAGGAAGACGCATCTGGTTTGTGGACCACCAGCACCTTGCCCCCTGTTTCGCCCAACAGTTTCACCATGGCTTCACCCGCCAAACGGCCGCCCTGCAGATTGTCGGTTGCGATATGGCAGACGACTTCCCCTTCGTCGCCGTCATAGCCCGTGTCGTTCGTGAACACAGGAATCCCTTTCTCGTTGGCCTTCTTGATCGCCGGGCCGATTGACCTCGGATCGCACGGGGTAATCACGATCGCCTTCACGCCCTGAACAATGAAATCGTCGATCTGATTCGATTGTTTGTTGGCATCATCATCGCCAGACACAACGATCATGTCATAGCCATGCTGGGCCGCTTCTTCGGTCATCGCATCGCCGATCACCTTGAAGAAGGGATTCGTCAACGACATCGTTGTGTAGCCGATCGTGCCCTTTGATTCGCCCGTGGATTCACCCGAAGATTCACCACCCGTTTCCGCTGGCTCGTTCGCGTTCTGCGTACCGGTCGAATCCGATTCTGAATTGCTGCCGCACCCAGCACTGAACAACACTAACAAACAGACGCAAATCCATGACTTGGAACAATCCATATGAGTTCTCCGATAACGAATTTGTGATGACATCTGCTGCGCCCGGCCACTCCGCAAACAGCATGGGAGATACGATCCGGAAAGGCCATCACCGTCATTGCAGGCCAGCAGTTCCTAATCACTCAGGGTATCAACAACTCCACTTTTTGCCCACCAACAGGGTGCGGGCGGACTTAGCAGCCGAAAAGACACTCCAGACAATCTGTCGTGAAGCTGAGTGCCGCAGTTTAAGCACCCGATCACAAGTCAACGTTAGTGCAAAAACTTTTTGCCACCGAAATAAACAAGCTGTCGATTTAATCGAAATTCGGTGGAGAAACAGCTGCACGCCGCGACGGAACACAACTTGTTTCGCCAAGTTGTCTATCATTGGCTACTAAACATCTTCAGCAGCGGCCGTCACAGAAATATGCTTCGCAGCTGCCTGGTCGGTGGCCGGAAAATCGCTGCGCAGATGGACGCCGCGACTTTCCTGTCGCGCCAGCGCGGCGGCGGCCATGATACGACCCACCAGCATCATATTCTGCAGTTCCCAACCGTCTGGTTCCGTCAGATCACGACGGCAAACATAGTTCGCCCAAAAGTCCAGTTGTTGACCGGCCGCTTGCAGATCGCGTTGGTTGCGACTGATGCCCACATTGCGCCACATCAAACTTCGCAGTGCGTTACGAATATCGACAAGGTCTAGGGCTTCATCACCCTTGTGTGGAATTCCGGGCAACGAAGACACGGGCGGTGCCGTAAAATTATCGGGCTGACCAAGGGCCGCATTCGACGCATTGCGTCCGCAGCGGAGCCCATAGACGACGCCTTCCAGCAAGCTGTTGCTGGCCAAGCGGTTTGCTCCATGCAGTCCAGTGGACGTCACTTCGCCAGCCGCCCACAGCCCGGGCACCGAAGTCGCGCCTTCGGTATTGGTGGTAATGCCGCCAATCATGTAGTGCGCTCCCGGTCGCACGGGAACGCGATCGGTTGTGATATCGAGCCCAAATTCGCTGCACACTTTTCCGATGTGAGGAAAACGCCGGCGAATCTTTTCGTTATCAATGTGGCTCAGATCAAGATACACGCAAGGATGCGACGTCTTGGACATCTGCTGAGTGATCGCCTGACTGACAACATCACGCGGCGCTAACTCCAGCGCGTCCGGACTGTAGTCGCCCATAAACCGGTAGCCCGTGCAATCCACCAGATGAGCGCCTTCGCCTCGCACAGCTTCGGAAATCAAATGCCGCGAACTGCCCGCGATGTACAACACTGTTGGATGAAACTGCATAAACTCCATATCGCGAACTTCACACCCGGCTCGAAAAGCCAGCGCGTGACCATCGCCAGTCGCAACCGAAGGGTTCGTGGTTTCGCGATACAGCGCACCGGCACCGCCGGTACACAGAATGGTTTGCTTCGCCCACACAAACGTGCGACCGTGATTCGGATTCCAGACCAGCGCACCGCAACAGACACCGTCGCGTGTCAGTAAGTCGATGGTGAATGTCTGCTGCCAGATGTCGACGTGAGCCGCACCGAACGCCGCTTCGTGAATGGCACGCATGACCTCTTTGCCGGTCGCATCCCCCAACGCATGAGCCACACGAGGATGACTGTGGCCGCCCTCCAGTGTCAGCGCGATCTCGCCATCGTACTTGTCGAATTGTGCGCCGTATTGAATGAGCTCTCGAATTCGTTCCGGAGCCTCACGAATCACAAATTCCACAATATCCTGTTCGCACATGCCCTTGCCAGCGGCCATCGTATCGGCCACATGGTTGGCAAAATCATCCAATGGATCCAGCACGCCCGCAATACCGCCTTGAGCCCAGGCACTGTTCGACAGCGAAATGCGATCCTTGGACACGACGATCGTACGCAGCGACGGATCAATTTCGAGGGCCGCGCGAGTTCCCGCGATGCCGCCGCCGATAATCAAGACGTCCGCAAACTGATGAGGCACTCGTTTGGGATCGAACGGCACCAAATAACGCCGCAATGTGGGGACTTCGATCTTGTCGGGTTGCATGATTGCGTCCAGTAGTGGCCGAGTTCAGAAGAAAACCGCTGGACTATAGAGCAATCGACCAAGAATAGCAGCGATTAAAGGCTTCGGCGGTTCAGACTCCAAGCGGGCGCGCCCACGGATTTCGGCATTTCGTATTGGGTGGCCGGGGCTGGACTGAACGAAGTGAAGGAAGCCCCGGGGTTTCGCTCGTACCTCGCTCCAACCCCGGCCACCCCTTCCGGCAGTCGCAATCTTCGATGAGCCCACCCGGTTCAGGCCAAGTGAGATTTCTGAATGGTCGGCAGAGACCACACCGCCATGCTGTTGGTGTCTCCGGGAAAACAATCAATGGTCGATCGTACGATCATTCGATCATCATCATGCACGGGCGCAGACAGCCCGTCCGCGTCTGGAAAACTGTGTCGCAGGCCCGCCAGAATCAACGACCACGCTCGTGAATCTTGAGCTCCCAGTTTTTCGTTTTGAAAACGGTCTTGGTGAAATTCGCGGGCTCGAGTTTCATCAAACGCATAGTCCCACAAATCGTATTCGGCCATCAAGCAGCAGTTCAGTAAATCGGCCCAACGTTCTGATGAGGTGCGAAGTTTGTTGATGTGCAGAACTTGCTCAGGCTTCAGCTTGGGATCGTTCATGCAGACGCTGAGCGCTTTATGCCGCACGGTCATGTGGCTGCGAAACACGTTGTGAGCCAAAGGTTCGATGCGCACATCTTGGCGATGCCGATCACAGGCCACTAGAATCACCGTCCACACACGATTCAATAGATCGTTGACTAGCACCTGTTCGGTGATGGACATTGATGGTGGAAACTTCGGAATCAAACCGAACAGATGCAGGGGATCGCGGATGGAGACTCCGTTTTCGATGTCATTCAGATCACGCATCCACCGGTTAAAGCGGTTACGTGAATGAATGTAGTAGTCTCCCAGCAGTGCATTCGACAGCTCATCCGACTGTTCGATCAACAGTCGACTGTGGGCTGAAACAAGAGCAGTCACTTCGACAAGATAGGCTAGTTTCACAGGTGTTTGATCCGGCGGAGTTGGCCACTTGATGTGGCGGGCGGGTTTGCATGTATCCTTCACCGACCTGCAAACGCAAACGGAATGCCAGAACGCACGATCTACGATGAGATTGTCCATTCCACTTTTGAACGCTCACCAAAGCAGCGTTTTGGGGGTGCGAACCGCGGCCTGTGGCCTTTTGGCATCATGATCGAACAGCCTCAACGGTGTTCGCAGACAACACGCTTGTTGCACGAAGTGAACACAAACTGCGGGGCGACCTGCAACAAGCCGCCTGTTGATCGAATCAGCCGCACATCGGCCGTGATGGACATTCGGCGTCACGAAAGCGTCGATCACAACCAATGGGCGGCTGCGCAATCGGGCGGCAGATTTGCGCAAACCGTCATCCCTTCCGCCACCTGTGATGATAGAATAAAGGGCTGTTGAAGGGCATTCTGAAATTTTGATGGGGTAGATGAGATGAGGCGACCGTTGACAAACCGAGGAACCATCTTCGCCCGCCGAGGATTGACCGGCTTCACGCTGATTGAGCTGCTGGTGGTCATTGCGATTATTGCGATTCTAATCGCGCTCTTGCTGCCCGCTGTACAGCAGGCGCGAGAGGCGGCGCGGCGGACGCAATGCAAAAACAATTTGAAGCAGCACGGATTGGCGCTGCATAACTACCATGATGTTCACCGAGTGTTTCCTGCGTCCTTTATCCGCCGCGAGTATACGTTCTCAACCTTTGCCGGACCCGGCTGGGGCTGGGGGACAATGCTGTTGCCGTTCATGGATCAGGCACCGTTATTTAGCCAGCTGAATGTGAATTTATTGGATGCTGCGGACGCAACTCTGATTCCGCTGTCGCAAACAGTCTTGAACACGTTTCGCTGCCCAAGCGCGCCTGGAGGCAATCTGAACGAAAAACTGAACAACCCGCCCACGGCGGAACCACACGCGCTCTCCACTTATAAGGCCGTGTTCGGGGAAATGAATACGCAGTTCAACTACGCAGGTGACAACTGTTCTTTGTTTCAGGGCAGTTGCATCAACTTGAGCAATGGAGTGTTTTCCGCCAATAGCAGAATCAGTTTCCGCGACATTACCGATGGAACTTCCAATACGGTTGCAATCGGAGAAGTGCCGTATGGTGTGAACGGACAAACGTCGTCCACCGGCATTCTCATCGACTATCGTGGTTCCGTCTGGCTAGGCGTGACGGCCGAAGGAGCTCGCAGCAACGTGGCCACTCATCAAACGTTGCGAGGCATTCCTGCCAGCGGCACCCCAAGTACCGCTTACGTCATCAATGGGACAAACGCATTCTCGTTCGGATCACATCACGTCGGTGGTGCTCAGTTCTTGCTGGGGGACGGCAGTGTACGGCTCATTTCCGAAAACGTGGATGGCCTCATCCTAAATCACCTCGCTGATCGCAGTGACGGCCAAGTCATCGGCGAATACTAAATTGAAAACTGGAGTCAGTAACAATGTCCTGCAGAATTTTAATCGTCGTGCCAATTCTTGGACTATTTTTGACGGGCTGCGGAGAAACCCGTCCCAGTTATTCAATGGTGCCCGTCATCGGTTCGTTGATCGTGGATGGAAAGCCGGCATCGGGCATCGTGGTAACCTTCGACAGCGATATTGGTCCGCGGGCTTTCGGTGTGACGGACAGCGAAGGTCACTTTACGCTGGAGACGAAAGAGTACGGCGTGGGAGCACCGGAAGGCGCATACAAAGTCTGGGTGCAGACAACCAAGACAGCCTCGATCTCGCTGCCTCCCAGTCTTTCGGACTCGCCCGTGGACAGTGTCGACGTCGCGTTTGACAGTGCCAATCTGTTTGAATTCGACTTGAATTCTCGACCGCCGAGCAAACCTGACCCCGCGACAGAAAGCGACTCAGCTGGTGAAGCGTAATTGACTGTCTTCACGGAATTGAGTCGGCGTTGTGTGAGCCATTTTCTTAAAGAAGCGAGACATCGAAGCGGTGCAAGTAAACCCCAGTCGTTCAGCAATTTCGGCGAGACTGTGATGAGTGTTCTGCAGCAGAGATCTGACGGCCTGAAGTCGAGCGTCCCGAATTCTTTCGGCCGGTGTTGTCTGCAGGCAGGTTCGAAATCGGACTTCCAAAGTTCTGCGCGAAACCGCAATCCGGTTGGCCACCTGCTGCACGCTCAGCGCGCGATGAGCGTTGTTGTCGATATACCGCAGCGCTTCAAAAATGTCTTCCTGATGATGTTCCAGTCCGAGCGTCGATTCGCATTCTTGGACTCCGTCAGGCAGAACTGTTCGAGCGTGATTGGCAGGCTGGCCGCCGTTCATCAATCGTTCCAGTTCTGTGGCTGCCAGATTTCCGACGCATTCCGGACGCTGGCGGACGTAAGAAATGGAAACCGGCGACATTTGAGACATCAACGGATCGTGCTCAACGGCCAACACAGACACGTCCTGAGGAACCCGGAGATTTACTTTCGAACACGCCAAGATGACTTCGCGAGCAACAGTCGACGACCACGTGACAATACTTGTGGGCTTCGGCAGCGAGATCAGCCACCTTGCCAAAGATTGCCGATCGAAGTCGGGAGCGTGTGCCGTGCTAGTATTGGCGAAAACGTAGGTTCGCAATGCGTAACCATCCGCCAACACTCGCCGTTCAACAACACTGTGCATCGGATCGGAATACCCGTAGCTCAACGGAGCCCCGACATAGCCAATCGACTTGGGAAATTGCCTCAGAAAAAATTCGGCGGCCGTCGAGGCACAGGCTTCTGGATCAGAAATGACTTTGGGAAATCGCAGGCTGTGACAACCGTGCCACGAAACGTTGATCGTTGGCTGCGAACAAAGTTCCAACGAATCACGAATCCGCGCGTCGTGGATACGCGCGATCACACCACGACCGCTCCAAGCCTGCGGCAGAAGCAAGCTTTTGGGATTGAACCACAAGTCCCAGTGAGGATAGTGAGTTGCGCGCGATGCGATACCTTCGATCGCTTGGCGGCTCCAGTGGCTTTCGTTCAGAACCAAAACGGCCACTTCGCAAGACTCGACGGCCGAACAATGTTGTGTAACCATAGTTTTTGCTTCTCGCAAAAGCGTCCCACGCGTTGCCGAGGCACCGACACATGGACTGAACGATTCGCGATGAATTTGAATTGTGGAGGGCAGGATGGGGAGGCTGTGTTTGCCTGTTGGCAACTTCAGTGCGGCTTAAATAGGCAGCGGCTGGTGGTTGATCAGGCAGTCGAAAAATGGAATGATTGGGGGGCAGGTGGCGTTCGTGGCAAAGCGACCCGCATGATAAGTGTTTAGAAAGATGGAATCCAGTTTCGGTTCCGCGTTTTGGCTGTGGTTACCAACCCGATCGACCGACACGCTGGACTTGAATCAAACCTGACAGCAAAAGTTGCGCCGTTCGAAATGACCGATTTCGCGGCTCCTAGTTTTCGAGGAAACCTATTTATGAGTTCATTTTTTCGACGCCGAATGCCGCGGTGGTTGACTTCCGTTCTAGCGTGTCTGATTTGTCTGACACCGAAAACGTCGGACGCCTGCACGACAGCCGTGGTTAGCGGTCGAGTGACCACTGACGGACGTCCGCTGCTATGGAAAAATCGCGACTATACGGCCATCCACAACGAAGTCGCCCGCTTGACAACAGGGCGCTACGCGGCCATCGGAGTCGTGAACGCGGGCAGTCGATCGAGCGTGTGGATGGGCGTCAATGCGGCGGGCTTTTGTATTGAAAACAGCTTGTCTCTGGACCTGAAAAGCGATGTCAAATCTGACGGCCCCGGCAACGGCGGGCTGATTCGTCGAGCGTTAGAAAGCTGCGCCACGGTGCAGGACTTTCAGGAACTATTGCAGGCGACAAATTCGCCCGGTCGCACCACCTGTGGCAACTTTGGCGTCATTGATGCTGCCGGCGGTGCCGCGATGTTCGAAGTGGGTCGCACCAGTTTTGTGATGCTGGACGCGAATGATCCCAAAACCGCACCTCACGGCTACATCGTCCGTTCTAACTTTTCCATGACAGGTCAGAAGTTGCCGATCAATCCGCAGCCGCAAGAGCTCGACAAGATTTCTTCAGCCGACCGCTATCTGCGTGCGTGCAGTCTGTTGAATTCGCAAAAAACCACAGGCATCTCGGCCGAATTTATGGTTCGAAACTGCACGCGAGATCTGGCGGGGCCTGACGGTATCGCTCTGCCGGGCAGCGTCAATTGTGCCACAGGCACCGACGGCGAATTGCCAAGTCGAGTTCTGACCGCCAACACCATTAGCCGAGCCACAACCGTATCGGCGGCCGTTTTTCATGGAGTTCGGCCGGGGGAAAATCCGGCGTTGACCACCATGTTTGTGATGCTGGGCGATCCGAAAATGTCCATTGCCGTACCGTGTTGGGTGGTTGCCGAATCGGTTCCCGACGACCTGCAGGATGATCGCGGTGGTGAGATCGGAGAAATCGCTTTAACGCTGCGGGAATGGGGTTATCGCAGTGATGACAAATCGCTGGTTGCCGACTACTTGCCGGGGATCTGGGAAGACTTGTGGCCGCTGGAAGATCAGATTCTAAAAGACGCCCGCGAACGCAAAGAGGCGTGGAGCCAAGCCGGATTCCACCCGACAGAACTCAACAAATTCAGCCACGAGGCTGCAGCGGTAGCGATGGGAGCCATGCAAATTGAATTGCGTCAGTTGAAGCAGTTCGCGCTGCAGGCAAAAGCGCCGGCTCCTCCCAACTTCTCCGACCAAACCAGCCGCACACTGGCCCCATAAGACGTCGGGCTGCACGATCAGTCGCCAAAGCTAGGAAACGCCACGAAATTCCGCTGATACACTGTAGGAGATTTACCATGACAAGCCGCGTTCGATCTCACATTGCCATCCTGTTTCTAGCAGCCACGCTCAACAGTAATTCCCTGCCAGCGCAGAGCCTAGATGCTGCTGCTGCGCCGGTTCAGAAACCTGCCCGCGTTGCCATCTACGATCATTCCGACGGCAGTGCCTCTGGGCCGCAAAATCTGATGCGGTTTCTGACCGCCAACGAAGGCTTCGAATGTCGCCGAGTAACTCCGGCGGAAATTCGCGAAGGTTGCCTGACCCGCTTTGATGTTCTGATTGTTCCGGGCGGTTCCGGAAGCTTGCAATCCAAGAAGCTGGAAGAGGCGGGACTGAACAACATCCGTGAGTTTGTCACGGCAGGCGGTGGCTACGTTGGTATCTGCGCGGGTGCCTATTTGGCGTCGACGAATTATTCGTGGTCGCTGGGCCTCATCAACGCGCGCGTCTGGGATCGGACTCACTGGGCTCGCGGCACAGGCGATGTGAAACTTTCGATCAGCGAACCGGGCTGCCGGTTATTGAATGTGCCAGACTCAGAATTGACTGTCATGTACGCTCAAGGACCACTCTTGCTGCCGGACACGCAAACCGATCTGCCGGGTTACGAAGTATTGGCAACGTACAAAACCGAAGTGGCGCTCAAGGGCGCGCCCGTGGATGCAATGGTCGACACGCACGCCATTATTCGCTCGATGTATGGCAAGGGGCGAGTCATCTGTTTCAGCCCACACCCAGAAAAGCAAGGCGGACCGAATCATGTGATGACGGCTGGTGTCCGCTGGGCGGCGAATCCCGTAACCCCAAGCCCCGAGAATTCCAGCGCGGCGGCAGATTGATCCGGCCTCTACGCTATGGCTTCGCGGCCTCTGTAACTTCAGCCTTTGCCTTAACCTTCTCCGCAGCGGGCAAGGTTCGAATTCTCGCGTTGCGAATATAGGCGGTCGACTGATACGACGCAAAACTCAGAGGCTTGCACAGATCCATTTCAAAGCGAACATCGATCCGCTGGCCGGTCATCTCAACATCCACCAGAGATTTTCCGTCCAGCCAAGCTTCCAGTTTTTCCGGAGTCACTTTGAGTCGGATCTTGTACCACTCGCCGTTCGTAAAACTAAAATGGCCCGTGGTTTCGTTTTCGACAGCATCCATACCATCAATACTGGACAGCCCTGTGACTCCGCCGCCCCAACCGCCGCAGATTAGACTGCAATGGCTTTCCTGCACAGGAAAAGTCAGGCCGACAAAAAAGTCACTCCCGTTAAATCGCTGCGCTTCGAATTCGATCTCATAATTCATTTTGGGCAGATCCTTGCGCTGGGATGTCACACCGCTAAGATCCACTCCTTGGCCGATGACCACATACCCTTTTTCAAAGCTCACATCGCCTTCGCCACCGAATTCCGTAGCCTTCCAGCCGTCCAGATCTTTGCCATTGAACAGTGGCGACCAACCGTCTTTCGCAACGGCCGCTTTTTTGCTGGCCGGTTTTTCCACCGGCTGTACTTTGTCGTCAGCGTGCAACGCCGGACCGGCTGCTATCAGGGAGGCAAGCAACAATGCAGAAGTTGTGGTCTTGAGGGGAACGATGTTCATGAATCAAACCTTGTGCGACAGCGTGGCATGCTGACTTGTGGTTGCGAAGGATAGTTTCGGCCAAGCGCTCTGGCTGCCTAGGGTCAGTGCCGTTGGTAACAGAAGGCAAGTGACCTTAACGCCCAGAAGTTTATTTTACACGCAAACACGGTGATCGAAAGCGATAATTACGCGAAGGACAATGTCGTGCGATTTCTCAGCTAAGATGGCCCCGAGCTTCATAACGGAAAACATTCGCCGCCAAGGTGACTTGACGACGAACAGGCGCAGAATCCCTGTGAGCACTAAACGAGTCCAATCATGAAGCTTTCGCAATGGTTTTCGGGCCGGTGGCCACAGTTCGAATTGTCGCCGGTTCTACGTCATTCCGAACGAACAGTTCGTCCATGGAAGCGGCAGCGTTCAAGTCGGCAATACTGTCCACAACGCGATCCGGTCGAAAGGCGAACTTCCCGATGTCAGCTCGCTGTGTTCCGCCGCTAAGCACAAGAATAGAACGAAAGCCGGATTGCACGCCTCCCAGAATATCCGTCTCCATAGTATCACCGATCACGATGGTCTGGTCGGTTGCGAGGCCCATTTCTTTGCGAGCCGCTCGCATCATGATCGGGCTGGGTTTGCCGACACTAAAGGCTTTGACTCCGGCAGCCGATTCTAGCATTGCAACGATGGCTCCGCAGCCGGGTCGAGTTCCGTGCTGAGTCGGACAGTTGGGGTCCAGATTCGTGGCCACCAGCATGGCTCCGTCCAGAACCATCTGCAGCGCTGCTTCCATCATTTCAAACGTCATCGTGCGGCCTTCGCCAACAACGACGTAGTCGGGATCTTTCTCGACGATGGAATAGCCGTTGCGGTGCAACGCCATTTGCAGCCCACCTTCGCCGATGACGTACGCGGTTCCGTTCGGTTTCTGTTGAGCCAAATAGCGAGCCGTTGCCATAGCACAAGTAAAGATGTGCTGTTCTTCGACTTCAATTCCCAGCCGCAGCAACTTCGTGGTCACATCGCGTCGCGTGCGCTGACTGTTGTTAGTCAAAAACCGAAACGGTATACCCAACGCCAGCAACTGCTGAATGAACCGGTCTGCGCCTGGAATCAATTCGCCACCGCGATAAATCACACCGTCCATATCAATTAAATAGCCGTGCATATTTATTCTCTACTATTCTTCCGTGAAGATTCGCAAAAACATCTCGCCCATCCACTTCTTGGCATCGGCAACCTCCCTTGCCGACCCAGCAGCCTGTGACGCAATTGACGTGCCAAACCCGAAACATGAGCGATTTGCCGAACTGTCGTCATAAAACAGATCCGACGCTGCCGTACCGGTGAGAAGATAAACAGCAGGGGCTGCTGCGGAAGTGGGCAGGTGCGCACAAAATCTGTGTCGAAATCCGTTGGTGGTCGTCCTACCAAGGCTTAAAAAGCGGCAATCGTGCATGTGATGAATCGCACGGTTCAGCCTTGCGTTTTGCTGGGTAATGATCCGGCGACGGAGAAGAATGACGACCATCGAAAGACAAACGTCGCACTCTTAGTGAGCATCAGATGCCCGACACTTCCAATTCAATGAACGCAATCAGCTGCCGGGCGATGTCTGTTTTTAGTCCCTGAAACTGAGCCAGCGTTTCGGCATCTGGCGACAGAATTTCGACAGAATTTTCCAATGACGAAATCGCAGACGTGTCGTTCAGCACGATGCAGTCGCAGTGCTTCATGCGTAGTTTTCGCATGGCGTTGTTGCGAGGATCCTGTGATTCCAGCGCGAAGCCGACCACCCAGCGACCTTCTTTTTGCTGGCCGAGTTCAGCCAGCACGTCCGAGGTTTCCACCAATTCCAGCACGATCGGGTCGCCCGTCTTGGTGATCTTTCCCTGAACACGTTCCCGCGGTCGATAGTCGCAGACCGCTGCCGTGGCGATGACTCCATCGCACGCCGGAAACAATTCCAAACAGGACTGCCGCAGCTCATCGGTCGTCTCAATCCGCGTCACGCGAACACCATCCGGCACAGGCAAGTCCACCGGCCCAGTCACCAAAATCACTTCGTGTCCCGCTTTAATCGCAGCATCGGCAATCGCATACCCCATCCGACCGCTGCTGGCATTCGATAGAAATCGAACGTCATCGACGTACTCGCGAGTCGGCCCGGCCGTGATCAGAATTCGCATAAAAATCTACTTCGCGAAGTGTTGCTGAATCGCCTGCAGAATGGTCTCGGGAGCAGCCATTCGCCCGGTGCCAATTTGCCCGCAGCTTAACCAGCCTTCCGCAGGATCAATGATCTGCATCCCGTCCTGAGCTAGTTGAATAACGTTTCGCTGGACGGATGGTTTCGCCCACATGTCGCAATTCATCGCGGGAGCGATAAAGCACGGAGCAGTCGTCACCAGCAATGTTGTGGACAGCAAATCGTCGGCCAAACCGAGTGCAAAACGAGCGATGCTGTTGGCGGTCGCCGGAGCCACAATCACCGCTGCGGCGCGTTGAGCCAATCCGATATGTTCGCCGCGAAAATGTTCGTGAGCTTCGAACGGATGCGAATTGACCGGCCGGCTGGTGAGTGCTTCGAATGTCGTCGCACCGATAAATCGATGTGCCGATTCCGTCATAATGACAGACACACGAGCGCCCTGCTGCACAAGCTTGCTGCACAGATCCGCAGCTTTGTACGCGGCGATTCCACCAGTCACGCCCAGCAGGATTTCTCGATCTTTGAGCGCGGACATGGTTGATAGTCGCAGAGCGACGGAATGTGATAGACGAAAATACGTTTTCGACGTGGGATAGGCTTCCAGCCTGTCTTCTGCTGATGTTGACAGGCTGGAAGCCTATCCCACGTCTTTTGTTGACGGGCAGGAGTGCCCGTCCTACTCGAAAATCTTTTCTGCAGCAACGAAAGGGCGACCCCCAAACGTCAGATCGGCCTACAGATCGTCGATGCCGGGGCCATCGTCTTCGGCCAGCAATGCTTCCAGAGCATCAATGGTTTCAGATTCATCGGCCACGACCTGCACGCGCCCTGTGGTGTCCAGATAAATCTTGTTGGTCATGATTTCAGCAACCACAACCTCCATCAGATCTTTCGTCTGGAGATCCACTAAAGCTCGGGCACCACGATTCAGGGCGACCATCCGTTTTTGTACAAGTGTGGACAACTTAAATCGTCCGCCCACTTTTCGCACAATCTCGTCTTCACGAAATTCGTCAAGCATTCCAGTTCGTCTCCTCAGACTTCAAAATCTCACAGATTTCGGTAACCGCCCGGTCCAGAACATCATTCACAACGATGTGCCGATACCGGTCGACAAATTCTAATTCTCTGGCTGCTGTGGCCAGGCGTTTTTGGATCGTCGCTTCGTTTTCCGTGCCTCGAGCCCTTAGACGGCGTTCAAATTCTGCGGGCGATGGCGTCTTTAAAAAGATAGTAACAGCATTGGGATACTGCTGCCTAACGTTCAACGCCCCTTCGACGTCGATTTCAAGGAATGCCCAAGCTCCGGACTCCCGAGCTCGTGCGACTTCAGACTTCAAGGTCCCGTATAAAAATCCTGAAGAAAACACTTCCGCGTGTTCAATAAACAGGCCTTGCTGCAATTTGTCTCGAAAATCCGCGTAGGTCAGAAAGTAGTAATCTTCGCCCTCGACTTCTTGGGGTCGAGGTTTTCTGGTGGTGGCTGACACGGATTTCAGCAATTTGACGGGCGATTCGGCAATCAGCCGGTTCACGATGGTCGTTTTACCGCTGCCGCTGGGGCCGGACAAAACAACCACACGATGACCCAAAGCAGGTTGTGAATCGGAACCAGACATTACTCAACGTTCTGCAAAACTTCGCGAATACGTTCGATCGCTGCCTTCATCTCAACAACATTATGAGCAATCGTGACGTTGTTCGCCTTGGAACCAATCGTGTTGATTTCACGGAACATCTCCTGACCCAGAAATTCCAACTTCCGCCCCATCGATGTGTCACTGTCCAGAAACCGATGAAACTGCTCGATATGCGACCTCAGCCGCGTGATCTCTTCGTTGATATCGCACTTATCAGCAAACGTCGCGACTTCACGAATGACGTCCTTGCCTTCGATCGCAACGTCCGCTTCCGCGATCGCTTTGCGAACGCGGTCCAGCAGTTTTTCTCGATACTCAGCCACCACAGTTGGCGCATGTGCCTGAACGACATCCACCTGAGTTTCGATGGTCTGACACTGCAGTTTCAAATCCTGCAGCATCGAATCACCTTCGGATCGACGAAAATCGTCGAAGTGTGCCAGAGCTGACGTCAGGACTTCTTTGACGATCGGCCACAACGATTCGACGGCATCCGGAGTCAATTCGGTTTCGACAATCACGCCCGGCAGCTGCAATAGATCCGTCAGGGCCGGAGGCGAACTGTCGTTCAGCGGAAGACTCAGCTGCAGTTCGTGCAACTGAACAAGGTACTGATTCAAAACGGCCGAGTTGATTGTATGGCCGTCGGTTTCTGCGTTCGAACGAATCCGCAACGACAACTGCACCGAACCGCGCGTAATCACCGTGCGGATCAATTTCTCGATGTCACTCTCGAATCGCGCCACCATATCCGGCAGCCGCATGGAAAGTTTCAAGTAACGATTATTGACGGCTTTAAGTTCGGCGCTGGCATACGCGTGCTCAGACTGCACAACTGCATTGCCAAAACCTGTCATGCTGAGCAGCACGGAAAACCTTTCTCAACAGCTGAAACAGCTGCGAAGTGACGTTTAAGAGAGACAGCTGGAATCACTGTGGATTTCGCCGGGCCTTGCCCACGATCTTCCACACCGGCCGGCGGATTACTTGTCTTCCGCAGCAGCCGCTTCCGTACTGGCTGACTCGGTCTTTTCTGGCGTCGGCTCAGCGTCATCCGCCTTGGCGTCGGTCTTTTCCGTAGCTTTATCGTCACCATCTTCGGCAGCAGCGTCAGCTTCAGTTGCCTCTGGGGCTGCTGCGTCGTCTGTGGCCGTGTCCGGAACCGCAGGTTCTTCATCCGCCGTCTTGGTTGGTGCCACAACTGCAGCTTCTTCGTCAATGACGCCTTCAGCTTCGGCATCGTCCTCAGCTTTCGCTGATGGAATTCCGAGCCCAGCACCTGGATTGGCTTTCGCCTCCGCGTCAGCAGTCCGCATTGAGATTCCCAGCACGCCTGCCACCACAACCCAGATAACTGCAATGACCACGGTGATCTTTGTGAACACATCGCCAGCCCGAACGCCCAAGGCACTCTGGCCACCCATGCCTCCAAGAGCACCCGCCAAACCGCCGCCTCGCCCGCGCTGCAAAAGCACAAGCAGAATCATGATGAGGCTTGTGAAACACAACACAGCGCCCAGAAAATAGATTACAAAGCTGGAACCCATGATTCCAATCACTCCCATGGCAGCAAAACAGCTGCGGTGTGTCTGTCAACAGACGGTTGTCAAATTAAGCCGACGCCAACTTCCGAGCGGCGTCGATGATCGGAACGAAGAGTTCTGGTTTCAGGCTGGCTCCACCAACCAAAGCCCCATCTACGTTCGGCTGTCCCATCAGAATTTCCGCATTGTCCGGCTTTACGCTGCCACCATACAGAATCCGAATCTGATCGGAAAACGACGCATCGTAGCGATTCGCGATCCATTTGCGAAGGTGTTCATGAACAGATTCCGCCTGCTCAGGACTAGCCGTCACTCCGGTCCCGATCGCCCAGACCGGTTCGTAGGCGACCACAAGGTCTTTCGCATCGGCTGCAGAAATATCCGTCAAAGCACCCGCCATTTGAGTATCGAGGACCGATTCGGTCTGTCCGGCTTCCCGCTCACTCAGCAATTCGCCGACACACAGCACAACCTTCAGGCCGCCAGCGATGCCAGCTTTCACCTTTTTGTTGATAATTTCGTCGGTTTCGCCCAGCACATGGCGGCGTTCGCTGTGGCCGATCAGCACAAACTGACAGCCAACATCTTTCAGCATGTCGACCGCGACTTCGCCCGTGAATGCTCCACTCGCTTCGAAGTACACATCCTGAGCACCAACGGCGACCGCACTGCCGGAAACCTTGTCACCGACGGCTGTCAGGTACGGATAGGGTGGGCAAACCAACACTTCGACGCCAGCTTCTACGGTCGGAGCAGCAGCGGCCAAAGCCCCCGCCAATTCTTCACCGGAAGCTCGGTTGGTGTTCATTTTCCAGTTGCCAGCAACGAGAAATCGCCGCATAAGAAGGCTCCGATTGAGATAAGGTGTTTGCTTGGAAGGAGTTCCGGTAGGAAATCCATCCGAAACGAAGCGGCATCCTACTGCGGAGTGGATTCAGGTCAACCGCGATACCCACGTAAAACGCAGGTTCTCAGGCGATGGCGCAGGACAGAACATGTTTTGAGAACGCGAGTGCTGCTGTCTCAGATTGGCTGAGCGAAAGGGTCGAGAGCCTTTTTCGGACAAAAACACGTGTGTTGCTGTCGAAATAGAACTACTCAGCAGCCAGATTCTCACGAATCGACAACGTGGTCGCGGCTCGCACGGCAAAAATCGACGCCAGCGACCCCACCAGTGCCACGGCTACCAGCGTTCCTAGTAACGGCTGCCAAGGCAAATCGGCTCCGGTGGAACGCAGATGAGGCAGCATGGCCAGAAGTGCAGAGCCTGCTCCCAACAAAATCCCCCACATCAGCAACACGTTGTTTTCTGACAGGATCAACCGCGACACGCGCCACGTGGTGAATCCTACCGCCCGCATTAATGCGATTTCGCGGCGCCGTTCCGCCACGTTCCGCATCATTACAGCCGCCAGCCCGAATGTGCCCACCAGCAACCCCAGTCCGCCCAGCATTTGAAATGTCGACAAATACGTATTCTGAACGGCCAGAAATCCGGCCAATCGTTCGCTGACAGGTTCCGCATCGAAGCCGTAATCGTTCAGCCCGCTTTCCAACGCCGTGGACACCTGGCTGATGTCATCCACGTTCGCGGTTTCAATTAGAAAGTATCGCGCCCCGGCAACGTCAGGATCTAGCTGCTTGAGCCTGTCGTCCGTCATCAGCAACACTCCCTGAAACACGCTGCCGTCCAGCATGCCCACCACCTGCAAAGCGAATTCGGGAGCGTCATCGGTGGGGTACAGAATTGTGCTGCCTTTCCCCTTCTTTAAGCTGTACATCAATGTGTTCATGTCGCCCATGACAGGGATCGTCGGCACACTGGAATCGGTTCCGGCAACAACAGTGTCGGGATGTTCTTTGTTCAGCAGCTCCCACGGATTTTCGCCCGGTGTATCAGCAAAGCGAAAGCCGCCGCGTGAAATAAATTCCTGAGTCGCCCCCAGCATGGTCGGAATCCGCGTCTGGTACAGATTCACACAACTGGCGTTAGCACCCGGCTTCAGACCGAATGGATAGACGGTGGCTTCGGAAAGTTGTGCAATCTGTTCGTCACGAAAACTGAGCTGCGAACGACCTTCCGTCGAATTCAAATCGAACAGAACTGGCTGAGCAGATTCAGCCACTAAGCTGTAACCACCGTTGCCGGAATTGATATCGGGAGTTTCCGACAGTGGATTCCGGCGACCCGCACCCACCGCCACGATCACAAACGCGGCAAACGCGATCAAAGCCGTCGTCAGCAAACTTCGCATCGGACTGCGCGCCGCATTAGCCAACGCCAAACCTCGCAGACTGCTTTCGACGCGGTCCACCGTATCCGCAGTCGCCCGCCGTCGTAATATGACGCTCAGGATAAACAGGCCTGCAATCAAACAAGAAAATCCGGCGACGAAAAAACATACCATCTGCCAAGTTAGGCCACCAAAGGCTTCGCCATCCGGAACAAGATTCAGAATCACCAGCATCGGCACAGCAAACGCCGCCACGATCGAACCGAAACCACACACCGTCACCAGCTTGCCCCTCAGGCCACGTTCACCGCTTGCACCGTGATCTGCCGCATCGGCGTTGCCAGCGAGTTGATCGCGAACTCCAATCCTTCGAAACGATCTGAGGGCCAACACGATCACAATGCCTGCCAGCACCAGCGAAATCAACCCGGCCATGACCAGCTTTAGCGGCTGAATGTCCAGCACCAAAAACTGAGTCCCCACGGCACCGACCCACCAAGTTGTGAGCCCATAAATCATCAGTTTCGCGAAGTACACCGCCGCCACAGCACCGACTATTGCTCCCGCCGCGCAGACCAACAGGCCTTCCGTAACAAACAGTCGCCGCACGCGGTTGTCCGGCCAGCCGATGGCCGACAGCACGCCCATCTGGTTGATGCGTTGCTGAATTCCCAGTCGAAACATCAACGACGCCAAAATGAAGGCCGACAAAATCAGAAAGAAACTGAACCCCAGAAACAACTGAGTAAAATCGTTGGCACCAACAGCGGCCTTCAGCCCGTCTTGACGGACCGGACGAAACATCAGCCCCACTTCAGCGGGCCGCAAACGCCGTGGAATTTCGAAGGCCAAACGATCAGCCATGCTTTTGAGTTGTTCGCCCGAAAGGTTGGCAGCGCCCGTCGATCCAGCGATTCGAATCGACGTGTCGCGCCCATAGCGGCTGTTCCAAAGTTCCTCGGCCGTCTGCAACGACACAAACGCTTTGGGCGTTGCGCGATGTTCTTTCCAATAATCATCGTCCCGCTCCGTCAGCCGTTTCATGTCCATTTCGAAGGGCTGCCGAATGTCGCCGAAGTCCTCAACATCAGTGACGCCTTCCACAGACGGCGTCAGATTGCGATCGACGGTGTTCGCATTGTCGCTGGCGAAGATGCCTTTCACGGTGAACGTCTTTTCGATTTCCGGCAGTTCGCCGTGACTGCCAACTTCGTGCCACTTCGCACCGACGGTGTCACCCACGGACACATCCAGATCTTCTGCGAGCCACGCCGACAAAACGATGTCGGAATTTCCGAGTTCCGGGACAGCACTGCCATCAGCAAGTTTCAATGGGCCAAAGGGTGACGCCGCCTGCATGTCCAAGCCCGCAATGATCGAATACATCGAAAACCGCTCATCCGACGTGGCGCGATCCGTGGCCCAGATTTCGTTCGACAAGTACACAATCGAGGGCGACGTCGACAGTCCCAGATCATGAGCGGCATCAATGATGGCGCCGGCCGTGGCATCGTCGAGAATCATGCGGTCGCTTTCCGCTGACAGATAGCCTCGATCCGCGACCGCGCGCAGATTCAGTTCCAGATCCTTGGGTGTCAGCGACTTCTGCAGCACGGCGTTCAGATCGCCGACTTGCCCCGCAGCCTGATCGGCAGCCGCCTGCAGCAACCTCGCGCGTTTCGCCAGACTCTGTCCGTCAGTGATCCCCTTGTCTGCAGATTCCGGAAATCCCACTAGGACCGTGTTCACCCGCGCCGCTTTGGCGATGGGATTTCGGCGACTGACCTCAACTTCTTCCAGCCCCAAACGTGCCTGAATTGTGGCCAGCGAAACGAAGGCGTTGTACGGCAACTGCTGTCCCGGATTCAGATCGAAACGCGATGCGCCGACATCCTCCGGAATGACGGCGGAAACCGTCACCACAATCTCAGCCGTTGTTTCACTGCGTTCCCCCAGCAGACTGTCTCGAGGAATCGATGCGGGAATTTCGATCCACACGGTGACTTCATCGCCAGCGGCCACTTGCAGCTCATGAGCCGTACGAAAACCCAACACAATCTGTCGGTCGATCGGCGGTTGAATCCCGCCGTTTGCCAGCAACTGCCAACCGTCGTCGTTGATCGCCAACAGTGTCACGGAACCCGCGCGGCGGATGCTGTCGGCACTGGTCGTTCGCTCCACACTTCCGGTCAGCAGAATCGCAGCAGCACACACAGCGTCATCGATCAGACCAGCCTGTTCGGTCTTCGCGCTTGCCGGTTGCCAGCTATTGTCCTGCGAAATATCTTCCGCCAACTGCTGCCGAAAGAAACGCGGCGAATGCAGCACATGCGTGATCTGCCCGAGCCGCTGCTGAGTCATCCGCTGCAGACTAAACCGCACGGAGTCTCCCACAATCAGAGATCCGCCAATCACCGCCGTAGAAATGGCGACTGCCAGCAGCACCACAATATTGATGCGACGGTAGTGCCAAAGTCCTTTAAGAGCGTACGAGAACATGTCGCTGCGTTTTCAATTCGATTCAGTGGAGGAAGTTACCAAGCTGACAGCATAACAATTTTTGCTCCCGCGCCCGTCCCCCGCCGATTTCACATCGGTGGAGACACGTTTTTGCACGACTTCGTTAGTCGGGATTTGTGAGCGGCACGGCGCTAGCCGCCGGTTTTGCCAGCGTTTTTCAGTGCGTTACCGGCGGCTAGCGCCGTGCCGCTCACTAAATCGACAGCGTGATCAATTCGGTGGAGCATCAGCAGCTCAGATTTCGCCGTCCAGACCACGTTGATAATACTTGTGCGTGATCTTGTCTTGGTTCTCCAGCAGCCAGTCGATCGACGGCTTGTTGTGCATCGCCTTGTGAATGGCTGTGGCCATGGCTTTGCGATGGATGTCGAACAACGCTTTGTGATCAAGGTCGTCGCAGGTGATCACGCCGGGGTTCAACCAGACGCTGCAGATGATGCCTAGATCGTTGGCTTTGTCCTTGGGCAGATCGCCCGCTCGAACAGCATCCAACACACCATTCGCAATCGCGGCCTGCACGGTTCCCATCAGAATGTTTGTGTACCGCGTGCTTTTGACGGTCACTTTACTGACGCACAACGTCAGTGGACGAACCTGAATGTCGGTATCTAGGATGGCGAACACTTTTGAATGCCCCATCGACTGATCGCCGGTCAGCGTCGCCAGCGCCGTGCCGACAGGACCATCCAGTTCACCGATGATCACTTCGGGTTCGGCGGCAGTGAAGGGAGGACCGCCAGCAACAAGGGCTTCACCGCTGCGGAAGACAATACGTTCAGACATGGATCAACAACTTTCGATTCGAAACAGTTTCAACTAATCAATGGGCAATCGGAATGTCTCGCCCCCAGTATTTCGACAACCTACAGACCTGCGCTGCGGGATACAAACAACCAGCATGCAGACGCCGCAATGTCGCAATCGGCGGCAGCCGGTAGGGTATGCTCCCGCATCCCAATCGCAGTTGACGTCGTTCAAGGCCACGATCGGCGTCGCTCTCAGACGTCCATCACCGGGTGTGCTCACGGATGATTGCTAAACAGGGAAGGGTGGCCGGGGTTGGAGCGAGGTACGAGCGAAACGCCGGGTCCGGCTCGCCGGTTTGTTGTTCCTCCGAAAGCTCAGTCCATCGCCGGTCGTCACGCAGGAGCGTGACCTACGACGTGAAATCGGTTAGCTCGGCCTTTCAGAGGAAATCCTAGCCGACAATCAGGATCTACGAACTTTCTGTCGATAGGATCGCGCCCATGAAACTAAAACGCAACCCGGAAGACTTTGTTGTCACCGAAATCAACAGCCGCCAAACCACGCAAGGCTCCTTCGCGCTGTATCGACTTTCCAAACGATCCATCGGCACCTTGGAAGCCCTGCAGATTGTTCAAAGGTTATGGAATATCGCCCCCAAAAGTGTCGACCATGCAGGCCTGAAAGATCGACATGCCGATACGCAGCAGCTGATTACGATTCGTAACGGCCCGAAAGCCAATTTCGAACAGGAAATTTTTCTGCTGGAATATCTGGGCCAAACTCCAACGCCGATGGAAGCCGCCGATATCGTCGGCAACGAATTCGAAATCGTGCTGCGATCACTTTCCGCGGAAAGTATCGCCGACATGGAATCGCGCACGGCCAGTGTCCGCGAAACAGGCTACCCCAACTATTTCGATCAGCAACGATTCGGATCATTGGGCCCTTCGCTAGAATTCGTCGCCGCCAAGTGGTGCCAGAACGATTATGAACGAGCGACTTGGCTGGCTTTGGCTGAACACAACAGTCACGACGACGCCGAAGAGCGAGAACAGAAGCAGATTCTGCGAGACCAGTGGGGACAGTGGATTGACTGCAAAGCACTGCTGGCTCGATCTCATCGCCGCAGTGTGGTGACGTACCTGTGCGATCATCCCGAAAAGTTTCGCAAAGCGTTCGCCCTGATCAACGAAAACCTGCGCGGCATCTATCTGTCCGCCTTCCAAAGCGCCGTGTGGAACAGAATGCTGGCCATCACACTAGACGCCGCAGCTGTGGAACCAGCTCATACGATCCCGAGAATCATGATTGGCGATGCCAGTCTGCCGTTCGCGGTCACCGCCGGAATCTCAGTCGAATCACAACTGCAACTCCCATCAGCGCGGTGCAAAGGCCTCAGCTCAGAAGCCCGAGCACTCTGCGACGCCGCTCTGCAGCCGTATCAGATGACGCTGGATCAGATGAAGATTTCCTTCCCCCGAGACCGCTGGTTTTCTCGCGCGAAACGCAACTGCGTGATCCGCCCCGACAACTTAACCGCTGTGGCCGACGATGACGAAGACTATCCCAGTCGACGTAAAATCACACTGTCGTTTTTTTTGCCTCGTGGCTGCTACGCCACCATGCTGGTGAAGGCGATCAGCGGAGACACAACGACGGGCACAAATGACAAATGACAAATGACAAATGACAAATGACAAATGACAAATGACAAATTTCAAATTTCAAATCAAGAGCGTTAACCCCAAACCATATTGAACCTTCAGTAACCCAAACGAATGAACATCCCCGACGCAGACGTCCTATTCGAAGACAATCATCTGCTGGCATTGTGGAAACCCGCAGGCATGCTGACGATGGGTGACGACACCGGCAACATCACCATGGTGGAGGTGGCCCGCGAATATCTACGCGTCAAATACAACAAGCCGGGAAACGTGTATGTGGGTGTGGTTCACCGCTTGGACCGTCCGGTATCCGGCGTGCTGTTGTTCGCGCGCACCAGCAAAGGTGCCTCACGATTGTCCGATCAGTTTCGCCGCAACGCGATTCAGAAAACGTATCGCGCAATTGTGGAAGGATCGCCCCCCACGGCCGAAGCGGAACTCACGGATTGGCTGCTGAAGGATCGTGACGCCAACGTCGTTTCTGTCGTCAATCAAAGTGTCAGCGGAGCACAAAAGTGCGTGCTGCGTTACCGCACCGTCAGCCAACAGGGCGGGGTGTCACACCTAGACATCCAGCCACTGACAGGCCGCAGCCATCAGATTCGTGTGCAGTTGGCGAATCAGGAATTACCAATCGTCGGCGACGGAAAATACGGTTCCACGATTCGCAAGGGCGGGCGAATTTCGCTGCACGCGGTGAGCTTGCAGTTTGAGCATCCGACACTGAAGACTCCAGTCAAAGTCGTCGCTCCGATTCCGGAAGACCTGTAGCCTCGATCGTTGGCTGAGGCCTGTCCAAGGCAGCGGTGCGCTCACAGATGATTGTCAAACCGGGAAGGGTGGCCGGGGTTGGAACGAGGTACAAGTGAACCCCCGGGGCTTCCTTCGCAAGCTCAGTCCAGCCTCGGCCACGCAACAACATTACACCGAAATCCATGAACGCCACGCGCCGGACAGTCCAATCGCCCCGTCGGTTCTCATCGCCACCAGCTGATTGCTATGCTGCGTACGGAATCGATTTTTTTAGCCATCTTCAGAAAGAAGCAATCATGGGATCATCCATTGGCCGCGTCACCGAAATCACAGCGTCGTCTGACAAGAGCTTCGAGCACGCCGTTGCGGCTGGCGTTAAGCGAGCCTCCAAGACTCTGGAAAACATCACCGGCGCATGGGTTCAGGACCAGAAGGTCGACGTCAAAGACGGCAAGATCACAGCGTACCGTGTGAACCTCAAGCTGACGTTCATCCTAAACGATTAAGGATCGAGCGAAACAGCTTCCCAGTTTTGTTTACCCCGTCGCCGCAGGCAAGGATTCCGCTGATGCCACTGTGCGAGCGTCCTTGCCTGCGGCGACGGGTTAAACAGGGAAATCTGTGCCACTAGAAAACCGAAAGACCGTTCGCTACGGCAAGCCGTGCAACTTCCGAACCACCCACTCTGTCGTCAGCAAGACAAAGAACAACACCAGCAGACCCCAGTGATCCCACAGAGTGATTTCCTGAGTCACGCTTTGCTGATTGTCTTCCGGTCGCAGAAGTTCGATCAAGCTCGACACTTCCCAAGGCTCCAGAAGTTGCCCACCGCTGACGGTTGCCAGTTGTTGCAAGAATTCACGATTGCAACTGATCGTGGCCAGCTCTGTGGATAGTTCCGGGCGAATCACCAGTTCCGACATAATGTCCTGATCTAGTTTGATGCCCGAGTCCTGAGTGTTCAACCAGACTTCGTAGCTGCCGGGTTTGAGTTCGGGCAGTCGGGCCGCGTAGCGTTCGGGGGCACCTTCCAGTGGGATCAACTGAATCCGCTGTTCAGTCATGACTGGCGTCCCGGAATCCGGCGACTCTTCATCGGCCGCAGGCGACAAAACCGGTTTGATAATCACCTCCACAGTCGCCCCGACTAACTGTGCCGCCAAGTTCGCGTTCCAGCGCACCGACACATCAACGGGAGCCGTTTCGTCCATGACAACTCCGGACAGAGTCATCCGAACTTGGTCATTTCCAGCGGCTGATTTGTTGCCCGCCGCCCAGCGCACAAGTTGTCCCCAAAAGCGATGATGCCACAAATCGCCCACTCGCTGCCGCCACCGCCAAGTACTGTCCACGCCCATCCAGACGACCTGACCGAAGCCGTAGTACTGATGAGCGATCGCAGCCATGTCTCGATCCAGTTCTTCACCATCCAGCGACAGATTCGCCCACACAGACGCCGCAGGCCTGACGGTTCCTGTATAAGCCCAAGGGTGTCCCGGCAAACTCGGCAACTCAATTCGCTGCCCGATATCCGGGCCGTTCAAGTCGAACAACGTTAGGTCCGCAGCCGCAACCGTGGGGCGAAGCCGAAACGCGGACGGCGGCGCACCGGGAAAACTGCGACGATATCGCTCAGCCGATTGCTGGCGATAATCAGAAACTGGCAGCAACTGTTGCAGCGTGGGGGAATTGTGGTCGTGCGGCATGTATCGCTTACCGGGAATAATCATCAGCGTGAGCCCATCGTCGGACACTGCTGATTCAATGGCCTTCCAGATCGCTTCAGAAATATCGGATGGTTTCACGTCACCAATAATCAGCATGTCAGTTGTCGCTAACTGTTCGCGGAATGCGGCGGCTTCCGGAAAGCTGTTGTCCATAAACGTACGATTCAGCAAACGCAGGTACGGCTGATTGAACAGAATCGTCGACAAGTCCACCCGCTTGTCACGTTCCAAAGCCCCATTTAAATAGCGGAACTCCCAGCGAGAATCACCATCCACAATCAACACGTGCGACTTATTATCGACGACAGACACCGTGAATTCGCGGGCATTGTTGTCTTCACGAAGCTCGCCGGGTTTCACATCCGTCGCGATTTCGTAATCCTGCGTGCCAGCTTCGTCGGTCGTGATCCCGAATTCCACTTCAAAATAATCGGCCGCCACAGTCACCGTTTTTTGGTCGACGACGTCGCCATTTTTCTTCAGCTGGACGGTCACTTCTTCACCCGCGTAGCCTGTCGACGTAATGGTGGCGTTGACCTGAGCCGTATCATCCAGAAACACGGTTTGAGGCACCTGCACCGACGCAATGCTGAGGTCACGCGGCTGCAGTCGTGAACCGATCGGCACGCAATACACGGGAACGCCCAAGGCACCCAGTCGCGAGGCTTCGCCGGATGCGTCGGCCGCCACGGTTTGCCGACCATCCGTCAGAATCACGACGCCCTGAATGTTGTGACCATCTTCTTCGCTGATCGAACCCGTCAGCAAATTGATCAAATCCGTCCCACCGGGCCGCAGTTCCGAACGATCACTGTTCAACACGTCAGCCAGTTGCGTGTCGTCAATTTCCTGCTGCTCGGTACCGAACACTCGTAAATCAACGCGGCGTTCGTCGGATAGCCGTGACAACAACTGACTCGGTTCTGCTTGTAACAATCGGCGCACGAATTCCGTCCGTGGCATCGTGGCGATTTCGTCGAAGACTTCCTGCACCTGCCGCTGTCGAAGCTGGCCGATCGATTCGTCATCACCAGCCGCCCAATCGGGCTGACCGCCGTCTTGGTAAGCGGTCACCCATTGATCGATCAGTTTATCGGTGTCACTGTTGCCGAGCATTCCCAGCGCTTGAGCCCACCGCAGTTTTTCTTCTGACGACGCATGACGATCGGCGGTTTCCATGCTTTCGGAGATATCGAAACCCACCACCAGCCGCGGTTGCTTGTCGACATCGAGCGCTCGAGTTAACACGGGCTGCAGCAGCGTCAACAGCAGCAACAGCAACGTCAAACAGCGGAGCACAAACAACGTGCGACTCACGCCGGGCGACACCAGCTGCGCTTCATATTTTCGCAGCATCGAAAACATCGCAATGGCGAACACAATCGCCACCGCAACGCTGATCGTCCAGAAGGAAGAATCCAATCCAGAAAAAGAAGTGCGCCATTCCATGGAGCTATCTTATCTGCGACCAGGCTTTTGCCAAGCCGGACAGTAGACATGGTGTGGACTGGATGCGCTCATGGACTTCGGGATTTGGTTTTGGGGGTGGCCGGGGCTGGACTGAGCTTGCGAAGGAAGCCCCGGGGTTTCGCTCGTACCTCGCTCCAACCCCGGCCAGCCTCCCCTGTTCGACAATCATCTTTGAGCGTACCCGTGGGGACTGAGCCGCCTACAACAACTGCACAATCAGGATTCCCAGTAGACCGGCACAGCCCGCGTAATACAAAAACACGGGCAGCGTGCGTCGGATCACTTGGCCCTCGCGGCCCACCAGTCCCACAACAGCCGACGCCGCCACCACATTGTGAACACAGATTGTGTTACCCGCCGCACCGCCGACAGCCTGCAACGCCACAATCCAGAATGGGTCGCAGCCAATGCGAACACCGACATCAAACTGAAACTGCGACAGCATCATGTTGCTCACCGTATTGCTGCCCGCAATGAAAGCTCCCAAGCCGCCCACAAACGGTGACAGAAAGGGCCAGGCATCGCCGGCCACGGCCGACATCTGTTCGGCCAGCACACGCGGCATCTCCTGCAATCCAGCCGCGCCGCCTCCGCTGCCCAGAAACACCTGCACCATCGGCACGGTAAAAATCAACGCCACGGATGCCTTGGCCGTTGTTCGCAAAGATTGAATGAACGCTGTGCGGTACTGATGGACCGTCATTCGATGAAAGAAAAATGTGAAGCCCGAAACCAACAGAAAAATTGTTCCCGGCAATGCCAGTGGAGTGTGCTTCAGCACGGCGGGAGTCCCCAGAAACCGTTCAACCAGCAACACAACATGCGGATGATTGACCAGCCCGCTGATAGGCAGCATCGGCAGACGAAACAAAACCAACAGCAGCCCCAACAACAGATACGGCGTCCACGAAGCCACCAACGATGGCCCATCGGCCGCGCCAAAAGTGTCGTCCGCTTCACGCTTCACCGGAACAGAAACGGGGCGCCAGTCCGACGACCAGTCGGATTCGGGCGGGAACTCCCAAGGTTCGCCTTTCGGTAATGCGATGCCTCGGCGAGCCAGCGTGACCATGATCGCCAAGCCCGTCAGGCCGCCAAACAAAGACGGAAACTCCGGACCTAAAAACCAAGCGGTCAGCACCGAAGGAACGGTCATCGCAAACGCGGACAGCAGTGCGAACTTCCAGCACGCCAGCCCTTGAGCGAACGAGTGTGACGCGCCGAAAAAGCGCGTCAGCATCGAAACCAGAATCAACGGAATCAGCGTCCCGACAAGCATGTGCAGACAGGCGACACGCACGGCAATCGCATGCAACAGGGCCGAGCCAGATTGATTGTGGTCCGTCAACAGGTGAAAAGACATCGCCGCCGAGTGCAGGGCGGAATCCGGATTCAGCGCTTCGGTCACGCCGAGCCCTCGACCAACGCCGACCAAAATCGGAGTCCCCAATGCACCGAACGACACCGGCGTACTTTGAATGATGACTCCACAGATCACAGCGGCCAACGGCGGAAACCGCAGCGCCACCAACAGCGGCACAGCAACGGCCGCCGGAGTTCCAAACCCCGCTGCACCTTCGATAAATGACCCAAACAGCCACGCAACGATAATCACTTGAATGCGCGGGTCCGGAGAAACACGCTGAAATCCGCGTCGAATCGTGCCAATCGCCCCACTTTGCTGCAAAGTGTTCAGTAGCAAAATGGCACCAAACACAATAAACAGCAGTTCGATGGCAATCAACAGGCCCTTGATGCCAAACGCCAGCACCTGCACACCGGGCACCTGCCAAACCCCCAACGCCAACAGCACGGCCGTCGCCAATGACAAAGGCATCGCCTTGCTGGCCGGCCACTTCAGCCCCACCAAAAACACGGCCACCACCAGAATCGGCAATGAGGCCAGAAAAGCGTAAAGCATGAAATTCACCTCGATCGGGCAACGGATTCGTACTTACATCTCACAGAATTCAGGAGGTTCTGTCGATCGACTTGAGTCTGCTCGCGAATTTGTGTCCACTTCCGCAGCAGGAATGGGTCATCTCACTGAACATCGCCACTTTGATGATCACACATCATTTGAGCCGTTTGGCCGCTAGCCCCGGACCTACCGCATAGGGATGTCCGGGGCTAGCGGCCAAACGGCTGGGGAAAGTGCCGCTGACCAACGAGGATGCCCGATAGCACGAAAACAACAAACGGAAGGTCCGATGAACGACGAACCCAAGAATCTGATCAAGCAGCTCAGCAAAATCCAACGGCGAGTCGTGGGCGTGTTGATGGAAAAAGCGTTCACCACTCCGGAACAATATCCACTGACGCTCAAAGCGACGATGACCGGCTGCAACCAGAAAAGCAACCGCGATCCGGTCGCCAACTTCAGCGAAGGCCAGGTCCAAGACGCTCTGGACAAAATGCGCGAAGACCTGCTGGTGGCCGAAGTCTTCACAGATGGCGGTCGCGCACCCCGCTATCGACACTACATGCGTCACAAATTCGACTTCACGGAAGCTCAGTTTGCGATCATGGCCGAATTATTACTGCGCGGCCGCCAGCAACCCGGCGAATTGCGAACCCGCGCCAGCCGCATGGTGCGGATCGACAGTCAGGAACAACTGCGCCAGGAACTCACCAACCTGCAGGAAAAAGACTACCTGCAAAGCAACGGACCGCTCGACCGCCGGGGCGTAGAAGTCGACCACACGTTCTATTCGCCATCAGAACGCATGGATATCGGAAACGCACCAGCCACAGATCCCGGTCAGCACACGGATGACGCCCCTGCAACACCAGCCACAGCTCAAACCGTCGCAGCCGCCGCCCCCGCAGCCGCCAGCCCTGTCTCAGCCGCCGCAATTGAAGAACTGCGAACCGTCATTCAAGAACAAGCCAGTGTCATTCAAGGCTTGGAATCGCTCCTGAATGAACTCGACGAACGCCTGCAAAAACTGGAGCGTGATCTTGGGGTTTGACAGACCGAATCAGCTTGGGCTACACAGCGCAGGCGACGCTGGCAGCCGGATGATTTCGGACGTCGGTTGAACGAGTGGGGGCAACTTCGCCTGGAATCAAGACACGACTTGCTTGACCTTCGTGGGACTCATTGACATTGTGAGTCTTTAGACTTTGCCTATCGACTTACTCAAACACGGGCGTCAAATAATATGCGAACTGTGACCGGAGCGATTCTACTGCTTGCGGCAGAACAATCGTTCGCAAATGCTTATCACATTGGATTTCCCAATGCCACATATGCTCAGGACATCTTGGTGCCAGCGAGTTGCGTGCTGGGATTGCTTGGATTGGTCTTTCTAATCTGGGGTCTTGTAACGGAGCGGACGTCGCAATGAGCAAATCCGGCTTGGTGAGTGGTGCGCTGATTTTGTCCGTCCTGATCGGCACTGCTGCAGTTCTGCGGCCTGCAATCTTTGCCAGCAAGGACGCTAGCTTCCGACAGCAAGCGGCGAAAGCTCTGTCTCGCGAAGAGTGGCAGCGTTCACTGGAGCTGGCTCAGCAGGCACTCAAGCTGGATCCGGTCAACTCAGAAGCGGCTGCCATTGCGGGAATTGCCTGCGCCCGCCAGCAAAAAATCACGGAGGCACTTGCTTATCTGACTTCTGTTTCCAGCACTTCAGGGACGACGAATCTGGCCGTGCAGCGGGAATTAGCCCGGCGAGCTTACAGAAGCGGAGACTTGCAAGCGGCGGAACAGTTCTACCGCAACGCGATTACGTTGAATCCCGACGACCTCGAATCCAATCGCCGGTTGGCAGAGATTCTGACGTTTGAGGGGCGCTGCGATGAAGCGGCTCCGCATCTGCTGACTCAGATTCGGCACGGCATCTTTCTGGCTGACGAGCTGTATCTGCTGGGCATTCCCCACGAAATCTCTGTCAAAAATGCAGAACTCACAGCGCGGAGTCTGGAGAATTTCCCAAGGGACCCGCTAGCAGAACTTGGGTCGACACGAGCTCTGGTCGGTGATCATAAACATGCGGCTGCAGAACCCATCTTGCGCAGAATCGTTGACCGTTACCCGCACGTTGCTTTGGCGCAGGCACTGCTGGGCAGAATCTTCGTCGAACAATTTCGAGCCGAAGAGTGTGTGCGATGGCACGAATCACTTCCGGCAGAAGTGGGTGACTCGCCACAAATCTGGTTTGTCCGTGCCATGTGGGCTCAACAAACGGGACAGACAGAAGCAGCTGTCCGCTGCCTGCTAGAAACACTGCAGCAGGATCCCAGCCATGTTGAAGCAAACTATCAGCTATCGCAGCTGTTTCAGAGACTTGGTGATGTGGAACACGCTGAGTTCTTTTCCAACCGCAGCCTGCTGTTATCGCGGCTTGGTTATGTCGTCAATGATCTTCGTGGCGAACCGAACCTGCGGCTGATGCAGCAGGCGATTGATGGACTCGAACAACTTGGCCGCCACTGGGAAGCTGTCGCATGGTGCCATCTGGCGAACAATTGGGGCGGGGAAGATTGGGCACAGCAGCGCCTGAGGAACAATCGAAGCCAAGCCAATCGCGATGTGGGACAAGTAATCTCCGCCGCAAATCCTGTGCAGCAGTTTCGCATTGATGATTTCCAACTGCCAGTCTGGGAGATACCGCAGACGTCAGGAGGTCCGGCCACAAGTTCCGTTGCCCCAGATACGATTCGTTTCAGGGACGTGGCAGCAGAAACGGGCTTATCGTTTACCTACTTCAATTCCATGGATGAGAAGGTCGGACTGGAACACATCTTTCAGACGACGGGCGGCGGTATTGGAGTGCTTGATTTCGATGGAGACCTGTGGCCAGACGTCTATTTGAGCAATGGAAATATACTGCCCGATTCTGTCACCGGCATCAACGAACCACAGACGTTTCATCTTGACGCGCTGTATCGTAATCGTCGCGGCTTGAGCTTCACCAATGTCACCGAAACGGCGTCGCTTGGCGACGATCGTTTTAGTCAGGGCGTGACGGCCGGAGACTACGACAATGATGGTTTCCAAGACATTTTTGTCAGCAATGTTGGGCGAAACCGACTGTACCACAATAACGGTGACGGCACGTTTTCCGAGATCGTCGAATCCGGCGCAACGGATTCCAGCGTTTGGACGATGAGTGCCATGATTGCCGACATCGACGCCGACGGACTCAGCGATATTTACGCGGTCAATTATCTGGACATGGCCGAAGTCTTCGATCGCAGCTGCAAGAAAGGCGGGGAACCCCTGACTTGTGCACCGACACTCTTTACGGCAGAACAAGATCGTTTGTATCGCAATCTCGGCGATGGCACATTCGAAGATG
>JBDNHJ010000170.1:0-2597 GCA_041688835.1 Fuerstiella sp. | reverse complement strand
TTCGCAGGGCTGGTTACCCAAACACCACGCAACACTCGCTTCCGGCTGCTGGTCAGGCTCTGCCGGGTGAGATCAACTCACTGGGTTCCAACGAAAGGTTTCATGTCATGAATTCATAACAATCCCCCTCTCCCGAACTTTGCCTGACGCAACAATTTTCAAAACTTGCTGCCGCCAATTTGCATTGCTCGTCATGCGGAATTGAACTTCGATGTGCAAAGTGCAATAGCCAGCGAGTAGCGGGAACGAAAGGCGTCGATTTCCTGGCGATCGAATCTGATAGCGTCTATTGGGTGATCGAAGTCAAAGACTATCGCCTAACGCGACAATCATCATTCGTGTTCTTGGCCGATGAAGTAGCGCTGAAGGTTCGAGATACCTTGGCCTGCTTAGTCGTAGCTCGGACAAACTCCAACGATGCAGAAGAAAAGAGGATCGCGAGTCGGGCGATCGGCTGCAATCGAATCAACGTCGTTCTCCATTTGGAACAGCCCCAGCCAAGTTCTCGACTGGACACCAAATCACGACGAGCGGCTCTGGCACTCCAGCGACTGCGACAACTTATCAAAGCCATTGATGGACGGGCGATGGTACTCGACCAGAGCACCTCAGGCGATGTTGCCTGGAACGTCACCGACAATTGATCCCCCAACTGTTAGAAATCCAATGAGTCTTAAACCATGGCGAGAAGTGATTGCTCCGCATACGGACGTACTGGAAGGTACGTTTCAGCAATCAGAATTCGCCGCTGACATCACTGCCGTCCACACGGGCAAAGCGCCCAGGGAGTATCAGGACCCGGTGGCGTTCTTCGAAAGAACATACATCACGGAAGGAATGCGGCTGCTGCTGACTTCGGTGGCAAACCGCCTGAATGGCAAAGGCGGCGACCCGGTCATTCAACTGCAAACGGCATTTGGTGGCGGTAAAACGCACACCATGCTGGCGGTGTATCATTTGGCGACCCGCATCGGCTCGCTCGACGAGTTGGCCGGAATTCCGGACCTCGTCGACAAAGCGGGCCTGATGAATGTGCCCAAGTCTCGCGTCGCCGTTTTGGACGGAACGAACTTGTCACCCGGCCAACCGTGGAAACACGGTGCAAAGAAAATCCGCACGCTGTGGGGAGAACTTGGCTGGCAACTCGGTGGCGAAGACGGCTACAAGCTTGTTGAACAGGCTGACAAGAATGGCACTTCTCCCGGCAAGGAGATTATTCGGCAGCTTCTGGAAGACTGTTCACCGTGCGTCATTCTGATCGACGAACTCGTGGCCTACATCCGGCAGTTTCCAGAATCAGGCGCGGTTAGTGGCGGCAGCTATGACACGAACCTTTCCTTTGTGCAATCACTAACTGAGGCGACCAAACTGGTGCCGAATGCGATTGTGCTGGCGTCGTTGCCTGAGTCTGAGATCGAAGCTGGCAGCCAACGTGGTGTCGCGGCCTTGAAGGCCATGGAGAAGACCTTCGGCCGCATTCAGGCGCTTTGGAAGCCCGTTGCAACTGAGGAAGCGTTTGAGATTGTTCGTCGTCGACTGTTCGAGTCAGTACGTGACGAAGAAGCCCGCAATGCCGTTTGCCGAGCATTTGCAGACGCATATATCGCCGAAGGTGCCAAGATGTCTTCGGAAACGCAGGAGTCGCGATACTACGACCGGCTAGTGCAGGCATACCCGATTCATCCCGAAGTCTTTGATCGACTCTACGAAGACTGGACGACACTCGAAGGATTTCAGCGCACTCGTGGCGTCTTAAAGCTGATGGCTAAGGTCATTTACCGATTGTGGAAGGACCAGAATGCTGACCACATGATTCTGCCCGGCAGCCTTCCGCTGTACGACAGTGATGCCCGCAACGAATTGGTTTACTACTTGAGTGCTGGTTGGGACGCTGTTCTCGAAAAGGATATTGATGGTGAACGTGCAGAAACGACGGCTCTTGAAAGCAAGGAGCCGCGTTTCGGAGCAATCAGTGCGGCCCGTCGCGTTGCCCGAAGCTTGTTTCTGGGAAGTGCTCCTTCGGCGGGCGCAAGCCAGCAGGGAATCAAAGGGATTGACCGAGCAAGAATTCTGTTGGGCTGCATTCAACCGGGACAAACCGCGTCCACGTTTTCGGATGCTCTGAATCGGTTGACCGACCGATTACATTATCTGAACAGTTCCGGCGACAAGACTCTGGACTCAACTCGTTTTTGGTTCGACACCAGAGCGAATCTGCGACGTGAGATGGAAGATCGCAAAGGTCGCTTCGATGACAAGAACGAAGTGCTGGGAGAGCTAGCCAATGTGCTGAACAAAATGGCGGTTGGGGCAGGTTTCTTCGTCGGTGCCCATGTTTTCACTCCGCACAGCGATGTCCCGGATAATTCGGCATTACGATTGGTTCTGCTACCTCCGACCAGTCATTATTCGCGTGAAGATCCGAAGGCGGCCTATGACGCTGTCGAAGACTTTGTTCGCAACAACGGAACGAAGCCTCGCTACCGAGGCAACCGTCTTATTTTTGTGGCACCGGATTGGGGAACACTGTCACGCGTCAGAGATTGCGTGCGAACTGCACTCGCATGGCGATCGATTGTTGATGACGTTAAAGAGGG
>JBDNHJ010000169.1:0-15188 GCA_041688835.1 Fuerstiella sp. | reverse complement strand
GGGACAGACGTGATTGCGGCGGGACAACCATTGGCCGGAAAATTCTACCCACTGCTGATTTCGAGTCACTAATCCGGCCTGCTATTCTTCCGGCCTGCTATTCTGTCACTCACGCGTCACAGCGCGTGACGTTCGAAAACTATGTTTTTAGACTGCACGATGTCGTTTTTATCGATTGATTCTATTCCGCCCATTGTCAGAAACCGCAAAATCACGGGGATGTCCGCCGTGTTGCTGCCGTTCTGCAGCGATCATACCGTCGACTGGCCAGCATTTGACGCTCACGTAGAACGCACGGTTGAGGCGGGGTTGATTCCGGCAGTCAACATGGACACGGGCTACATCAATCTGCTGGACGACGCCACGAAAGCCAAAGTGCTGCAACGCACACAAGACATTTTGTCGGGCGGGCAGTATGTGGCCGGTGCATTTTTAGCGGACCAGCCAGGAGCAGCTTTCAACGCCGCTGAATATGCTCGGCGGATGAATGACATCGAAACGGCGGGCGGGACGCCGGTGATTTTTCAGTCGTATGGTCTGACGCAACGCAGTGACGACGACATTGTGGATGCTTATCGAACACTCGCGGAATCCTGCGACAAGTTTATCGGCTTCGAACTGGGGACCGTCTTTCTGCCCTTCGGTAAAGTGTATTCGCTGGCTGTGTACCGCGAGCTAATGCACATTCCTAAATGTATCGGCGCGAAACATTCGTCACTGGAACGCGAATTAGAATGGCAGCGGCTGGCGTTACGGAACGAAGTTCGCCCTGATTTTATGGTGTTGACGGGCAATGATCTGGCGATCGACATGGTGATGTACGGCAGTGATTACCTGCTGGGATTGAGTAGTTTTTGCCCGGACATGTTTGGGATTCGAGATCGCATGTGGGCGGCCGGCGACTCACGCTTCTATCAGCTAAATGATGTTCTGCAGTATCTGGGGTTCTTCGCATTTCGCACGCCAGTGCCAGCCTACAAACATACGTGCGCTCAGTTGTTGCACTTGCGAGGCATGATTGCATCCAACTTGACTCACCCGAAAGGTCAGCCACGCCCAGACAGCGATCTGCCGATTCTGGAAGCCATCAAACAGCAGCTGGCAGTCTACGAATCGTAAACACCCAGCCTTTCAGGCTCACGGTACCTGAGCCTGCGGAATTTAATAGCAAGCGAATTTGTGGACGAATACGAAGACAAACTGATTGCCGAAGTGGAAGTGCTGCGGCAACTAAAGGAGCTCCCGGAACTCTTCGAGCGACTTAACCAGCACAGCGGCAGCGAACTCTCGCTGCAGCACAGCCTGCGATCCGAATTCGAACCGGCGATTGTCACCACCGCCATCTCACTGCACGAAGCCCGCCAAAAAGCTGCGGGAAAACTTCCGCACGCAGAACAACTGTGGCTCACGCGCGTGGGGCTCGAACAAGCCACCGCCTGGGACGTGGCTCACCACAAAGCCGCTCGGTTTCCCGCTGGCGAACACGTTCGCGATCTGTGCAGCGGCATCGGCGTCGACACGGCCGCTTTGCTATCGCGCGGGCCCGTAACGGCCGTCGACATTTCCGCAGCCATGCAGTTGCGCTGCCAATGGAATAACGAAATCTGGAACCCCGACGCACAATTGGATTTTTTGGTCCACGATGTCCAGTGCCACGACCTGACAGGAAAGCTGATTCACGTCGATCCCGATCGGCGAGCCGGACGGGAACGAGCTGTGAAACGGTTAGAACAGTATGTGCCGAATCTGAGCTGGATGCAGAAAACCATTCAGTCCGCTGCTGGTGGAGCCATCAAGCTGGGCCCGGCGAGTAACTTTATGCAGAAGTTTCCGAACTGCGAAATCGAACTCATCAGCCTTAACGGCGAATGCCGCGAAGCCACGGTCTGGTTCGGCAGCCTCGCAGGCGAACACAGCTTCCGTGCCACTCACTTGCCCACCGGCGAATCGATTTCAGCCGATCCGCTGTCCGCTTGGTGCCCCGTGGCAGAACAAGTCGGGGAATACCTGCTGGACCCGGATCCTGCGGCTGTCCGTGCCGGCCTGATCGACCTGCTTGGTGAAATGCACAGCCTGCGGAGAATGGATAAAGAGGACGAGTATCTGACCGGGGACGCTGATCCGAACAGCGGCTTTTTGACGGCGTATCGGGTGGAAGCCGTGCTGGCGAATAACTTTCGTGAGATTAAAAGATATGTGCGAGCACACCCTGGGCGTGACTACGAAATTAAATGCCGTCGACTAAGCGTCGATGCGAACGCGATGCAGAAGAAGTTGCCGCGCGGCGATGGCCCAATTCGGGTGCTCTTCTTTGTTCGGCACAACGGCAAAGCGCGAGTCGTGGTGACCCAAAGAGTACAAAATCAATAAAACATTGCCCAACAGGTGTCGACGATCAGATTGGCGCAGACTAGCTTACATCGAAGCAGCGCGGACTCACATGATTGGGTTCGAAGCCGCGATTGATGACCGGAGTTATCAGCGGCCGATGATTCAACCGAACAGACGAATTCGCAGCGTCAATCGGAAGTTTTGTCATGGGTGTTCGAGTGTTCTACATGGACGGAGATCGCAATGAATAATGTACTCACGGTAATTTTAGCGGGCGGCAAAGGTTCTCGCCTAGAACCGCTCACGCTTGACCGCAGCAAGCCAGCCGTACCATTCGGCGGCGCGTTTCGCATTATCGATTTTGCACTGTCGAATTGCATCAACAGCGATCTCAGAAAGATCCTCGTCGTCACGCAGTACAAAGCCGCGAGTCTCGAACGTCACATCGAACGCGGTTGGCACTTTCTGTCGGCAGAACTCGGGGAATTCGTGTCCGTTCGTCCTCCCGAACAACGCGTCGACGAAAACTGGTATCTGGGAACCGCCGACGCGCTGTACCAAAACATCTACACGATCGAACAAATTGCTCCCAAGCACGTGCTGATCCTCAGCGGCGATCACATTTACAATATGAACTATGCCCGGTTCATCGCCGATCATATTCAATCAGAAGCAGACTGCACGATCGCCTGTTTGCCTGTGCCACTGCACGAAGGCGAACGCTTCGGCGTGATGCAGGCGGATGAAGACAACCGCGTTATCGGGTTCCAAGAAAAGCCGGATCACCCCGACTGCATGCCGGGCGATCCCAGCCAGTGCTTGGCGTCGATGGGCATCTACGTGTTTCGCACCGATTTTCTGTTCGAACACCTATGCCGCGACGCTAACAAACCCAACAGTAACCGAGACTTCGGAAAAGATATTATTCCGTCGATCATCGAAAATCACTTGGTTCGCGCGTGGCCGTTCACAAACCCCAAAACGAATCTGCCCGAATACTGGAAAGACGTCGGCACATTGGATTCGTATTACGAAGCCAACATGGATTTGATTTCCGTCGATCCACGTTTCAACCTATATGATCCAGAATGGCCGTACCGTTCTTTTCAGCAGCCGTTGGCTCCACCAAAGTTCGTCTTCAACGATCAATGCGGCGGACAAGTTCGAATCGGCCACGCAGTCGACAGTATGGTTTGTCCCGGCAGTATTGTTTCTGGGGGCACGGTCGAACGATCGATTCTGGGACCGTCGGTGCGGGTCAACAGTTTCGCAGAAGTGCGCGATAGCATTTTGTATGAAGGGGTTGAAGTCGGTCGCTACGCTCGCATCCGCAAGGCGATCATCGACAAGAACGTGAAGATCCCAGAAGGCATGAAAATCGGCTACGACGTCGAAGAAGATCGTCGCCACGGATTGACCATCACAGAAAACGGAATCGTGGCCGTACCCAAGAACGCAACCTTCGACGTCAACTCACAGGTCATGCAACCCCACATCAGCCTCAGCCAAAGCCGCAAACGCAGCAAACGTGCCGAAAACGGTCGCGTCTAAACAACTCGGATGAATCGAGAAACCCGAAATGTCGACGAAAAACATCCGCCACCCTCGGGCGTCACGACCAATTGTCCCGAAGCTCAACTCAGCACCAAGCAAGACTCCGTGACGTTATTGAATCCGCAAGGGAAAACGGTCAACATCTGACCGCAGTCCCCCGCACACGAAGCGGAAAAGTTCAACACTTGATCTATAAGTCGGCATCCCTGCCGCCGCATAGATCGCAATTCGTTATGCCTACAACCAACCGAGCACATGCCTGATCTCCCACCCGATATTCTGACAGAAGCGTCATCGTTGCTTGATGCTCTGCTCACTGCTGCTGAGTCGGTTTACGGGCCGCGGGATGCAGGATTTGACATTGTCGGCATAGACCAACATGACGACGGTCCTCGAATAATCGTCGACAACTACGCTGTCACGGTCACTGTCGGACCCAACGCCGTTGGTTATGCGCCAACATTGCTCGCGAATCTGGCTCACGAGACCATTCACCTCCTAAACCCAGTCGCTGACCATGCAAGCCAACTCGAAGAAGGGGCAGCGGTCCACTTTGAGCTCCAGCAAGTAGCATTTAGACATGGTGCCAGTGAATCCAGCAACCACCGAAACATCCTATTGCCCACATACGCCGCAGCGCTCGAAGATTTTGAAGCGTTGCTCAGTTGCAATGCTAGCGCGCCGCGCACGATCCGTGATCAATTTGGGTCCTTATCCGGACTAACAGTTGATCAGATTTGTTCAGTTGTCCCCGACCTTGAACAGGGCGTCTTGGTTAGACTGGCGCGGAAATGCAGGCCAAGGTAGGCATAACCTCTGAGAGTTTGACTTCGCGTTGTCGGTAGAACAGTGGTGAATTGTGGAGAACGGGTTGTTGGTCGGTTGAAGATGTCGGCACATTTCTCGAGCCGAAACTCAAACTCGCTGTTCAAGGAGCCCGGCTGACGCTCAAACGGTTTCTTTTTTTTGTTGCTTGAACCGTTTCTTCCGACTCCCCGCAGCCTTGAGGAACGGTCCACGAATAAGTTACGTAATTTCCTAGTAGCGGAAGGGAGCAAGCCGTCCGGTGTCGCGACACCGGACGGCTTGCGCCGTTCCGCTAAATCGGCAACTTATTTATGGACGGTCACGAAGGAACTTGGAGCTTGTGGTGGGTTTCGAGTCGCCGGACGGATCACGCAAGTTTCGCGACTAGCAAGCGACTCACCCGGAATCGAGCGTCGTAGGGCAGGCTCCCGCCTGCCAACCACTCAGCGGCGTTCAGTCGGGGTGCCGATCCCATACCGCGTGCGGGGATGCATGAATCGTCAATCGTTTAGTCCGTGGTCGCAGACCGGGCCGGAAACTGTAGTCTGCGACTACGGCTTAAACATCAAGAATGTATCAGCTTGTGCCGCGTGCAGGATTGTTGTTTAACAACGGCCGCGAACGTTGCCGAGCTGATGGCAGCCGGGAGCCTGCCCTCCAGCGACTGACGTCGGCAAGGTAGGTTCAGACGGCCCGGCGGAACCTCGCGGCTGCGACCGCCACTTGATGCCAATCCTGCGCTCGCTTCGCCTGTCGGCGAAAGTGTCGGCACCTACTTGAGCGGCAGCCCCTCGTTCCTAAACTCCAGTTTGGTAACGCCTATCCCAGAAGCTTCCGCTGCGAGTCGGCCCGCTACTCCGCACGACAGACGCTCCCAACAAACGAATCACACCACGACCATCGCGTGCAAAGCAGAGCTTTGCGGATAGGCGTTCCCAAGCAGGAGCTTGGGAACGACGGACAACGCCCACCGGAACGCGTTAGACATTGTGTGGACGCCAGAAGTGTCATCCATCAGCAGGCTTGGGGGCCAAAATCGTTTGCTCGACAGAAAACACGGTCGTGATCAGCTTCAGCATCACGGTCAGGATTAGGAAGCCGAAGGCCCAGATTCCGGCGGTGACTTTCCATTCGACAAGGCTGGGCGTGTATTCCACGATTTCATGCAGCGTTGACGGAATGAAACCGGGGATAATCAGCCCCATGCCCTTTTCGATCCAGATGCCAACAATGCACAGCACACAGGCCGCGATGCGGACGTTGCCGCGTTCGAGCGCTTTGGGCATGAAGAATAGAGCGGTGCCGATCAGATTGCAGGCGATGGCCGTCCAGATCCACGGAACCAGCCCATAGTGACCGTGGCTGCCGAAGAACAGATACTGCGCGGAAGCTCCGTGAGCTCCACCCGTGTAGAACAGTGTGAACAGTTCGCTGGCCAGCATGACGAGGTTGATTGTCATGGCGACGCGAATGATTTGAATCAACGTTCGCGCTGGACCGGGAGGTGCCGCGTAGCCGGTTGTGATTCTTAGAATTCTCATCACCAGAATGATGAAGGCTGGGCCGCTGACAAAAGCGGACGCCAGAAATCGGGGAGCCAACAAGGCTGTGTTCCAGAATGGGCGACCACCCAGTCCGCAGTACAAAAACGCGGTGACCGTATGAATGCTGATCGCCCAGATGATGGACAGAAACACAAACGGCACGTACCACTTTGGATTTGGTTTGCGGCCCAGATATCGCATATACAGCAGGTAACCCACGACGTGCAGGTTGATCACTAGATAGCCATTCAACACGATCACGTCCCAGGTCAACATCGACACCGGAAAGTTGACTCGCCCAATCAACGGAATCAAATGCCAGAAACGATCGGGGCGCCCAAGATCCACCAACACGCTTAGCGTACACATCACAATCGCCGCGATCGCCACCGCTTCACCGATGATCACCACCTTGTGCATTTCTTCGTCGTCGTACAAATATGCAGGAATCACCATCATCACGCCACCGGCCGCAAGGCCCACGCAGAACGTGAAATTCGCGATGTACAATCCCCAACTGACATGATCTGTCATGTTGGTGACGATCATTCCATCCGCCACCTGATTGGCCCACGCATTGGCACCGACCAAAGAAATCGCGGTCAGTACAAACATCCACACGTAGAAGCCCAGCCCGCCGTTGGTCGCTTCGCCGAGTCCCCACCATAAGAAGCGAGGATAGCTGTGGACTGCGTTGACTTCGTTCGCAGGATTGGCAGTGGTGGACATGGAATTGAAGATTTGAGATTGAAGATTTGAGATTAATCGAAGAAGTAGAAGAAGTTGGGTTTTGTGCCGAGTTCTTCCTTCAGGACGAAGACGCGTTTATTCTTGAGGACATAGTTGATGTCGGAATCGGGATCGTTCAAGTCGCCGAAGACTCGCGCGCCGGTTGGGCAGGCTTCTTGGCAGGCGGGAGCTCGACCTTCGCGCGTTCTGTGTAGGCAGAAATGGCATTTTTCCATGGCACCCTGCGGGCGAATGCGGTTGGACAGATACCCTTGGTCGGGATTGACTTCTTCGGCGGGAATTTCGGGCGGTTCCCAGTTGAATCGTCTGGCATGATACGGGCAGGCCGCTTCGCAATAGCGGCAGCCGATGCACCAGTTATAGTCCACAACCACAATTCCGTCGTCTTCCTGCCACGTGGCTTCAATCGGGCAGGCTGATACGCAGGGAGGATTGTCGCACTGCTGGCACTGCACCGGCATGTAGAATTTATCATCCTGCGGTACGGTATGATCGAAAGTCGTGTTGCCGTGCTCCATGTCCATTGATCCTTTGGACATTTCCAACACGCGAATATACGACTGATCGACGCCGCGATGGTGGTTGTTTTCCTTGTTGCAAGCTTCCATGCACTTGCCATTGCCGTTGCACTTACTGACGCTAATGGCGTATCCAAAGCGGACGCCAGGAATCGGCGGCGGATCAGAAATCGTGACGTCCGCGCCGTAGTCTTCCTTGGTTTCGGCCTCCAGCCGCGCAAAGACTTTCTGTTTGTCTTCGACCGTCAGTTCCTTGTAATGCTGCTGCAGAAACTCATCAATCGAAACGTTTTCCGGAATCACCATCAACGGAGAAAACGCTTCGCCGAAAGCCGCCAAGCCCAGCGCAGCACCAGCGGCTTTCAGAGCCGTGCGGCGTGTCGATGGCTGATTCAGAATCGGCAGCAGTGGCTGACTGTTGTCGGTGTCCGGCGACGATGATTTTTTGTCAGCGTTCAATGCTCTGTCCCTATTGATTCAAGAAAGCGGTCTTTAGGCTTAAACGTAGGCTTCATCTTGGGAAACTGAGGCGAATGGGGATTGTGGCAGTCGACGCAGTTGTTTTTCGTCTGAGGCCCGCGTGTTCGATCCCAATAGCCATTCATGCCGCCATGTGTGCCGTGCTGGTAGTCCTTCATCTGCGGTCCGTGGCATTGAGCACACAGCGTCATCACGTCTGTGAATTCCACGCGCGTTCCGTCCGCCAGTTTCAGTGCGTCGTAGTCATCGGAATTGTGACACGACAGACAACTGACCGAACCGTGCGAGAACGGCATGCCAGCGTGGAATTCGTCCAGATCTTTGACCGTTTTGTTTTGATGGTTTGCCGGACGAGTCGTATGGCACGTCGCACAGGCGACGGTGTCTAAGTTGCCATGAGCGTCCTGCACGTCCGTTTCCACACGCGGCGGCCCGGACGGTTGGCGGATCTGAACAGCAAACTTGGCGGGGGCTGCGCTCGGGGCGGATTCCGTGGCTGCTGAGTCTGAAGTTGCACCAGAATCGTCAGTCTCACTCGAATCGACACTCATGGCCGCCCGCACACTGACGATGGCCACGCTTAACAGCAACACAATCAGAATCGCACGCGTCCAACGGCCCACGGGGCTGTGATTGGTTAGTTCGCTGGTTTGGTTTGAGGAAACTTGCAATTTCGCGAACGCTTTCGTGGTAACAAGTCAGAAATTTTGGCCGCCGCAAACGCTTCTTCGACACTTCTGCCAGCGTCATCAAGCAGTTGATGCAGTGGACATAGTTCTTCGTGGTCCACCAGTCCCAGCGGGCATTTTTTAATTCGCGGTATCGAATCGACGGCCGACACAACTTCCAGCGATGTCAATTCGTCAGCGGCCTTCCGCAACCGATAACCGCCACCGGGCCCAGGACGCGATTCGACAAGCCCCGCAGCATCAAGGTGATTCAATACCTTCAACAGGTACTCGTGCGGAACATACGTCGCGTCGCTAATTTCTGTTCGACTGATGTATCGATCAGATTTATCGGCCAGAAAAACAACGGCACGAAGTGCATAGGTGGCTGTTGACGAAATCATGTTAGTGATTGTAGACTTCGGTGTCTACATTAGAAGATAGGATTCGTGCGAACGTTTCGCACGGAATTCTGACACAGTGCAAACGGATCGAGAAGGCCAGTTATGATTGCCAGCGTTGTGGCGACACTCAACGATGATGGTGTCGCGTACGACATCATCGCCGCCATCGCCAGCCTACCAAATGTCGAAGTGGGGGCCATCAACGGAAACGTTCGACGCATCCCGATCACAATCGATTCACCAGCTGCCAACAGCCTTGAAGAAATCACACGCCGCATTCAAGAATGTCCCGGTGTGGCCTTCGTCGATGTCGTCTTCGTGCATTTCGAAACCGCCGATGCCGAGTCTAGCACGTTGTGAATGGTGAATTGTGGGGAGGCATCGTGCTGCCTTCGACAATCTCAAATCTCAAATCTTCAAAGCTTCAATCTCAAATCCGCAAAGCTCCCCACTTATGAACGATGATCTGCCATCGAACACAAACGCTGTCCAGCGTCGCAACTTCATCAAAGCGTCGGCCATGGCAGCCGCTGCGGCTGTGGCTGGCGGCACAAGCTACGCATTGCCGATCTTGGCCGATGATCCCGAAACAGGAATCAGTTGGGACAAGGCTCCGTGTCGGTTTTGCGGCACAGGCTGCCATGTTCAAGTCGGCGTCAAAGACGGCAACGTCGTGGCTGTGGCCGGCGACAAAAACGCAGAAGTCAACAAGGGACTTCTGTGCGTGAAAGGTTATCACGTCGGATCAGCCCTGTATGGCAAAGATCGACTCACAAAGCCGTTGCTGCGTGACGGCGACAGCTATCGAGAAATTTCTTGGGACGAAGCGATCAAGACGATTGCGGATCGAGTGGAAGCGGCTCCGGAACGATTTGCGTTCTACGGTTCCGGCCAGTGGACGATTCCGGAAGGCTATGCCGCTCAAAAGTTTATGAAGGGCGGCCTGTCTAATAACCACATCGACCCCAACGCACGGCTGTGCATGGCATCGGCGGTGACCGGTTTTCTGGCGACTTACGGTGTCGACGAACCAGCCGGCTGCTACGACGACCTCGACGCCTGCGATGTGCTGATCATGTGGGGCAATAACCCGGCAGAAATGCACCCGGTTTTGTTTTCGCGAGTCATCGATCGTCGCAGCCGTGGCGAAAAAATTACGCTGATCGATATCAGCACGCGCCGCACGCGCACCACCGAAGCCTGCCAGCATTATCTGGAAATGAAGGGTCACGGCGACCTCGCGATTGCCAACGGGATCGCTCATCTGCTGATCAAGCACGGAACCTACAATCGTAAGTTTGTCGAATCGTTCTGCAGCTTCAAGGCCCCCGACGACGACAATCCTAACCTGCACGGTAAAGTGATTTCGTTCGACGACTATCAACAGATGCTCGAACCCTACACGCCGGAACACGTCGAAGAGCTGTCCGGCGTGCCGGCCGCACAAATTCGGATGCTGGGCGATGTGTTTGGCAATCCCGATCTGAAGATCACGTCGCTGTGGTGCATGGGCATGAACCAACACACGCGAGGAACGGCCATCAATTCGATGGTGCATGGTGTGCATTTGCTCAGCGGCCACTTCGGAACGCCGGGCGACGCGCCGACCAGTCTGACTGGGCAACCGTCGGCCTGTGGCACAGTTCGCGAAGTCGGCACGCTGTCGCATGCACTGCCGGGTGGGCGAGTCGTCACGAACGAAGAGCATCGTCAGCAGTCGGAAAAATTCTGGAACCTGCCGCCGGGCCGCATCAACCCAACCCCTGGCTATCACACTGTCAAGATGTGGGAAAGTTTTTGTACACCCACAGACAAAGGCGGAGACATCGGCACCATCTGGGTTCAGGTGACGAATCCGGGCCACACGTTGCCGAATCTGAACAAGCTGTTCAATCCCAAAGGCGACAACAAAGCCGGGCTGGAAGACAAGTTTCTGATTGTCAGCGAAGTGTATCCCACGGCCACCACACGACTGGCGGATCTAATTCTGCCGTCGGCCATGTGGGTCGAAAAGAACGGTCTCGTCGGCAATTCCGAACGCCGCACTCAACAATGGTTCAAAATGGTCGACCCGCCGGGAGAAGCCCGCGACGATTGCTGGCAAACCATCGCTGTCGCTCATGAGCTCTTCAAACGCGGCGCAGACAGCATGAAAGACCGCGACGGTCGCTTTCTGTTTGAAGTACGCGGCAAGCACGACAAGCCTGTGCCCGTCTGGGAATGGGAACATTACTACGACGTTAACGTGGACGAAAGTTTGTTTGAAGAGTACCGTCAATTCACGCGACTCAAACACAAAGATCTTGCACCATACAGCGAATACGTGAAGGCGCGTGGCCTGCGCTGGCCGGTTGTCGAAACGGACGGTGAATGGCGAGAAACTCATTTCCGATTTTCCGAAGGCTTCGATCCGTACGTCGAAGCGGGCAAGGGAATTCAGTTCTATCATTCGTCCACCAACGACGATCGGGCTCAAATCTGGTTCAATCCTTGGATCGCACCGGCCGAAGTGCCTGATGAAGAATATCCGTTGATGCTGTGTACTGGTCGAGTGCTCGAACACTGGCATTCGGGTTCGATGACGCGGCGTGTGCCGGAGCTTAGCCGAGCCATGCCGGGCGGATATTTGGAAATTCACGCCGCAGACGCGGCAGCCTACAATTTGTCGAATGGCGATAAGGTGCAGATCGAATCTCGTCGAGGTTCGTTGGAAATTCCCATTTGGATCGATGGTCGTGGCCAACCGCCTCGCGGAACCGTCTTCATCCCGTTCTTCGACGAAACTCTATTGGTCAACGATCTGACGTTAGATGCCGTTGATCCGTTTTCGAAGCAGCCCGACTACAAAAAATCGGCCGTGCGGATTCGGAAGGTGTAGCCATGAACAGCGACAATAAAAAAAACGCAACTCGACTCATTGCCTTCGTCGTGCTGTCCGTCGCTGTGGCCGGCTACTTTACGGGATTGCAGGCACCGATGAAGGCATCAACGGCTGAGCCCCCACAACTTCCGCAGCGGCCCGTCGACGAAACGGTCATGGAAACGGGCGTTGTCCCGGCGGCTCACTACAGTGACATGCCGGCGGTCACTTCGTCGCGGCGGCCAGCCACAAAACTGGCCAGTTTGAAGTCGAATGTTGATCTGTTGGCGGAAATTGAAATCAGCGCTCAGGACAAGTTCACGGCTTTGAAACTGCGGGATGCGAATCGAGCGTTCAATGGAGCACCGCCCACCATCCCGCATCCCATCGACCAACGTTCAGATGCGTCGTGCGTGGCCTGTCACAGCACGGGAATTGCGGCGGAGTCATTGCGAATTCCACGAATGTCGCACCATTTTCTGGCCAACTGCACGCAGTGCCATGTTGAGAGCAATCCGCAACACATGGCGGCCAAGATCTTCCGTGAGAACGATTTTGTGGGACTGGCAGCTCCGACCGCAGGTCCGCGAGCGTTCGCCGGCGCGCCGCCTCAGATTCCGCATTCGACATGGATGCGATCGGATTGCATGAGCTGCCATGGATTGGCAGGGCGTTACGGAATTCGCACGACTCACCCGTGGCGAAACAACTGCCAACAATGCCACGCCCCATCTGCAACCATGGATCAAACACTATTACTGGCAGAACCGAAATTTCTGCCCGGCCCAACAGTCAAAGAGTAGCACAACAGCATGTCAGACAGCAGCAAAATGTCACGCCGTGACTGGTTCCGCCTCCGCCCTCAACCTTGTCGCGACCAATCAGAAACCCCGACCAGCGTTGCGCAGGCTGAGCCGGATTTGCCCAATGATGCCGATCATTCGATGGGCGAAGCACCCAACGGCCTCCAACCGATTGCTCATCCGGAAAACCATGATGGCATGAACCTGTCTGAGCTGCCTCCGATGCGCGAAGCGCTGTTGTCTGAGCAGCAGGTGCAGCAATTGTTCAGTGACATCGCAACTCAAGCGACCGATGTCCTACTGATGCAACGTTCTGCCCGCTCACAGCGAGCCACTGCGGCGGCCGCAGCAACGCTGTCCACCGCCGAACAACTGACGACCGCCCAGAAATCCCTGTTGTCGGGAAGTGTTCCACGAGTGCAAATTCGCTATCACTGGCAAGCCGCCAACTGGATCGACACGCTGGAACGCCGCGAAGACGGCATCCGCCTCGTTCGCATCACGCACACGTGAACCCGGCAGCTGTGGTTTGGTCACCAGCCTGAACGGTGGCGTAAAGTGCCGTCTGTCCTCCACCAACAAAACAGTCAGACGCTGCAAAGGCAGTCGCGATTTATGTCCACCACGAGCAAGGCAAAACGGAGAACGTTGCCTTTCGCGTTCCACTCCGATTTCAGCTGTCGACGGAACATCTTCAGCAAATTCCGCTACGTTCTGACGGATAAGCAAATTGTCGAGTTGTGATGAAATCGAAGTAAAGCCGCCGAGGGGTTGCGGTCGGCTTCGCTGCAGGACGATGAAGCCACGTTGCCGCTGACGGAATTGCTGATCACTCACGGGGCCGATGTCAATGCGAAGTTCTGCAATGGTCAGGACGTTTACCATACGCCAACGTTGCCCTGCTGTACAAACGCCCGCAGCTGACCGATGTTTCAACATGCGGAACTGTTCATGCAGTTGCCGGAAACCTCGCCGGTGACGAATCCCGACTTGAAAACACCGGAATAAGCCTAGCAGCCTGTCCGGAAACAGACACATGAGGCGTGTCTGTGGGGGCGGAAAATAGGCCAACAAAGCTTTGGTGGTCTGCTATAGCACGGATTTCCGCCCAAACTGCCGCGCCGTGCCGTTTCAACTCAATGGCCCGCTTCATTACTGGGGGCGGCGAAAAAAAGGTCGGGTGGGTCGAATGGCGATCGCCATGTCGACCCACCATTTCCTTGGTCGATACGGGCGTCTACGTGTGGTGGGTCGGCGTCGCTTTGGCTCCTTGACCCACCCGACACAATCAAATCCCAACAATGAAGCGGGCCTTTGTTTCAACTTGTTGTCAGCGCACCACTTCGGAATAACTTCAATAAGTTGTGGACGAGACAAACCAGATTCCCTGCCCCTTCATCTTCTCAAGGCTTCGCAGAAGGAAATTGCGAAACCCAAGGCCGGCCTTGATCTGGCCGAACACCGGTTCGATGATCACCTTCCGCCGTGAGTATTCGTCTCGCCCTCACCTTTTCTGCCACACCGGCCGCATCAAGGTTGTCGATCGTCTGGTTCACCATTGGCACCGTTTGACGAACGTCATTCGCCTGATCCGTGACGTCTGCGGCAACGACAATCTGCTGTTCGTTGGCCACCGCCTGAGCATTCCCGCACTGGTCGAAACCTTTGTCCGAAGTTCACTTTTGTGCCATCCAGCGACAGTCGCCCGACCTTCAGCAACCCGGCTTCACGACACAGAATCAACGCGTCCAGAAACAACGGCTGCAGGTGCTTCAGATGCCGAAGGCGAAAGTCGGAGATGCGGCGCGAAAGTCCGGAATGTCTTCGCCTACGATCATCCGAAAAGCCGCGTCGGTGGCACAGCGTTCCATGATTTTCCGCAAATAAAAACCAAGCTTCGGAAGGTATCCGGACGGGCGAGCTGGAGCCTATCACAACCGCGCTGTCGGCCGCGTGCGAGACACCTATACGGGAACTGGACCATCCCCGTCGGTCTATGGCACAGCGTTAAGCGATACAAAAGACACAGTCGCGTTTGTTGGCGGTGTGGCTGTCAAGGCTGGCTGGCGACTCACGGAACGCATTGAATTCATCGGCGGCTACGAAGGCACCTTTGTGTCCGGCGTTGCCTTGGCTCCGGAACAAGCGGCTGGCGTGTCCAATGGCACGTATGAAGTTAACACCGACGGAAATGTCATCGTCCACGGTGCCAATTTCGGCCTCCAGCTAACTTATTAATAGGTCAGCTTTGTGCTTTCTCCAGTCAGCGACTTTTTCAGAAACGCGCCGACCCCTTTTTCTAAAATCCCTTCGCGCGTAAATTTCATATTGCCGACGTAGGCGATCATCGCTCCCATTTTGGTCCAGACCATCCCGTCCAGGTTGATCTCCATCATGTACGGGCTTTCGAGCTCAAACAGGCCTTGGTTGCGATCCCTCTGGACAGTGCGTTCAACGAACTGATCGATC
>JBDNHJ010000020.1:0-45476 GCA_041688835.1 Fuerstiella sp. | reverse complement strand
TCTGCCGAGCTTCACGCTGCGCCGTTCTTACCAGCCTCTGGCTGCTCACCGTCGACGCGCCCACCGGCACCGTCGCAATCCTCACCAAGAACAGCCGCCAACTCTCAGAGCAACCACCGTGCCGAACGCTATTGACAATGTCCCCTTTTTGCTTCCCAATGTCCCCTTTTTGCTTCCCCTTTTTGCTTCCTTCGTATAACCGCGTGGGCATCGCCCTGCGCGTGCCGCAGAAAACGCGGCCCGATGGGCAAGCGGTTATACGAGTTTTGCATGAAAACTTATGCACGGGTGCTTAAAACGCGCCGAAAACTGGCGGTGGGGTTCGCTGTGGCGTTGGTTGCAGAAGCGCGAAACCGAGCCCAACCTGCTGTCACCGTGGCCGGTCCCGTTAAATTCTTCGGGCAGCATCACAGTCGCTGCAGCATGGCCAGTGCTTTGTCTTCAAAGATTTGCTGCCATTCTGGGGCCAGAATGCAGTCGCTGTCTTCTTGAGCACCGCCCCGGTTGTTTAACTGTTCGGCCGTGGGAGCGTAATAGATGTAGCCGTTGGTGTAGCCTGCCACAAATGTGTGTTCGTGCGGCGACACATTTTTGAGATTCAGGCCGATTTGTACGACCAATTCCCCTGGCGATGTGACCATCACAAAGTCACCAATCCGCAATCCGACGAGCTCCACGTCGACCGTGCGTTTCCCTGCCGCGACATAATGCGCCTGATGTTTCTGCAGCAGACGCAGGTTTGTTTGCAGGCGAGTCAACTGTTCCATCGTGTGAATGTTGCGGATGTATTGATCCATCGCTTGGCGATTGTCCGCGTCCAGTTTTGTTAGATGATTGCGGCCGAGCGTTTCTTCATTCAGGTAGCTGTGCGAATAGTACGACGGAAAATCTGCGGACAGGTTGTATTTTACGATCAACGGCAGAAATGTTTTCAGGTTCAGAGTGGTGCCGCCCAGTGATCTCAGCAGCCGTTCTTTTTCGTCGTCCAGCAGGTTGATACGTTCGGCAAGGTCGGCTCGAGGCAGTTCGATCGTTTCATTCAGCATTGTCAATCGATCGTCCGCTTTGCACTGCACCTGGCGTACGGCTTTCAACGTGCTGAGGCCCAGCATGTTGCCCAGAGGTTCGGCACTGCGCGGCATGTGGACCTCTTTATAAAACGCCGGATTGATGTCGCCGCCGCAGCCTTGGATAAATAGGGCCACGGTGCCTTCGTCCAGATTGTTTTCGATGACGGCCGAAGAAAATCCGGTGATGTCGGCCGTGTTGCCGCCACCGGGAGCTCCCTGAATCGGATGGCACGCGAAGTTGTACAGCACTGCCAGAGTTGTTCCGTCCGGGCGATCGAGTCGCAGAACGCCGATCTCAGGATCGATGGGGCCAACCGATTTGACTTCATCATCGGGCGGCATTGAGTAAGCTTGCCGGACGTCGATTTCGCGACCACTATTCAGCTTGAGTCGCCGGTTTTCCTGAATGCGATCTTCATGTCCGCGACCAACACCGACGTCCACCGGCACCAAGTTGTTCGCGGCCGTGGTGATGGCTTCGATCGTGAGTTTGTCGACAGCGGCGACAACTCGGCCGTGACAGTGACTGGCGTTGACCATCACATTCGCGGCAGCAATGCCCAGTTTCTGTTCGACGCTGGCCCGCACGCTGGGCAGATAGTTGTTGTCAATGGGGCCGATTTCTCCGATGGCGACCGCGTCCACCGTGACAATCGCGGCCATTGTTTCGCCCTGCTTTAACACCAAGGCTCGAACATACATGCGATCATTCACCGGCCCGGCCGACATGTCCGTGACGTCGACTTTGGCGACTCCCGCCAGTAACTCGGCATCAGCGGAGGAACTGCACAGAAGACTCAGCGTTAGAAACAGCAAAGCGGGGGATAAATGGGTGCGGACTCGGCGACTCGATTTAGCGACGATTGTCATTGCGGTGTTCTCCAACGATTTTGGTGGGAATTCGACGTGGGGAATCATCAGAATAGCCGAACTCATGGCCACTTTCCCACCGACTCGTTTGATGTCCCGATTCAGATGCCGAACCTAGCTGCAATTCGCGGACGCTGGCTAACCTCGGATACGGTTTGATGGCATTACGCTCCGTCGCCAACGTGAAGCGGTCAGCCTGAAATTCATGCCTCGCGAACGTGTATTCAAACCGGGACGGGTTGGTCACAAATTGGCCCGCTGCCTGACCGCCGCCAAATTCAACCACGAGTGACGACTAGGCACTGGCGGGGCCGTGCGGCAGGTCTACACTTCACCCACAGGGCCATTTCGTGTTCCGAATTGACTCCACGATGCAAATGGCAATTCACACATCGCGGGTGCAAATTAGATGTCTTCTGATCCGCGAACGCGCGGCTCACTATTCGACTCCACGGCGACAAGCCGACTGAACCACGACACACCATGATGAGACAACAAATGACTCAGGCATCTCAAGTTTCTTCGAACCTGCTGGCGGCTGGGTGTCTGACCGCCCTGCTGCTTTCTGGCTGTTCACAGAATCAGCCTCAAGCCGCCAAAGCCGATGACGAAGGTGCCATTGCGAGTACCGAAGCGAGTGCCGATGCTCCGCCAGTGACCGACACCGTCTTGTCGCAAGAAGCTCGCGACAAGATGACACCGGACGGCGTTGTGCAAATTCTGAAGGAAGGCAATCAACGATTCGTGTCGGGCACATTGACAGAGCGAGACCACTCTCAGCAGGTGCGTCAGGCGGCACTGGGGCAGTACCCGAAGGCCATGGTGTTGTCTTGCGTTGATTCGCGAGTTCCGGTCGAAGACGTGTTCGATCGCGGAATTGGCGACGTATTTGTCGCACGTGTCGCTGGCAACTTTGTAAATACCGATATCCTTGGCAGCATGGAGTTCGGCTGCAAGGTCGCCGGTTCCAAGCTGGTCCTCGTACTCGGTCACGAGCACTGTGGCGCAGTGAAGGGAGCAATCGACAACGTCGAACTTGGCAACATCACGTCGATGTTGAAAAACATTCGCCCGGCCATCGACCACTTCAGTGACTACGAGGGCGATCAATCCAGCAAGAACCAAGAGTTCGTACACATGGTTGCCGAACGAAATGTCCGTCTGGCCATCGCTCAAATTCGGGAGAAAAGCCCAACCCTGAACGAAATGGAATCCAGCGGAAAAATCAAGATCGTGGGTGCGCTCTACGACATGGACACTGGAGCAGTTGATTTTCTTTCCGAATGATGACGCGGCAACTGGGTAACCGCTCCTACGGAATCGGTGCGGTCACCCACAGCTGCTATCTGTGTGATTGTCCAAACGCCGTCGCATTACCAATTCAGCACGTCGACGTTTGTGACGAAGCGTTCGGCAGTGGTCCGTGTGATTTTGCGACGGGCGAACAGATCCTTGATGGAATCGTCGAGCGTGATCATCCCGTCTGCGCGACCGGTTTGGATGTTGTTGTCGATGGTTTCGAACTTGCCCACGCGGATGCCGTTGGCGATCGGCGAGTTGTTGAACATGATCTCAACCGCCAATTCACGCTTACTGCCCGGTTCTGCCCCGGCCACAAGATGCTGACTCACAACCGCTCGCAGACTCATCGATAACTGCGACCGCACGTCGGACTGCACGGTTTCCGGAAACAGGTCCGTCAGGCGCGAAACGCTACCCTTGGCGTCGCGCGCATGCAGCGTGGAAAATACCAGATGCCCGGTTTCCGCGGCGCTCAACGCCAACTGAGCTGTTTCGCGGTCGCGGATTTCACCCACCAGCAACACGTCCGGATCCTGTCGCAGACCGTACTTCAATCCGTCGGCGAATGATTGCACATCGTGTCCCACTTCCCGCTGAGTGACCACGCTGCTGTCGTAGCGGGGATGGATAAATTCGATCGGTTCTTCGATTGTAATGATGCGGTTTCCGCCCTGTTGATTCAGCAGATCGATCAACATCGCCAGCGACGTTGTTTTTCCCGCGCCTGTGACGCCCGTGATCAGCACCAGTCCATTGCGGAAGCTGATCAGTCGCTCGGCCAGTTCATACGAAAACCCGGCCCAAGCAAATTCCGGAATCTGTGACGGGATGACTCGAAAACAGGCTCCAATCGCGTTTCCACTGTAGAAATAGTTGGCTCGAAAACGCTGTTCACCGACTGCACCGTCAACTGCTGGCAGCTTCAAGGCGAAATCTAAGTTGCGAGTCTTCGAAAACGTTTCTCGTGAATCCTCCGGGCACAGCGGCAGCAGTTCAGCCACAGCAATCTGCTCATCAAACACAGGTTCGTCCAGCGGTTTCAGCTGACCATGCAGTCGCAACATGGGCGGATGTCCGGCCACCAGATGTAGGTCGGAAGCTCCCGTACGCACGGCTGTTTGCAGCCATCTGTGAATCTGTGAGGGAATAGTCATGCGGTTCTCCGCGTGCGAAAGTTGTTTGTCGGCTGTCCCGATCCGCCGGGATAATTCCAGCGGAATCAGAGACGCTGCCGTAAGTCAGGACAAACGTCAAGGCAGGCGAAACGTGATCTGCTGATCGCAGTTCTATTGATCCGTTCAACACGTTATCGTACCGCAGCGGCTGGTTCAGGGTAATTCACAGTTCAAAGCAAAACATATGGCGACAGTGCTGATCACAGGCGGAGCGGGTTTTATTGGCAGTTGTCTGGCAGACCGTTTGTTGCAGGACGAAAGCATGCACGTGGTTCTGGTCGACAATTTGTCGACGGGCCATAAATGCTATGCGAATCCATCGCCACGCTGTACGTTCATCGCGGCAGATGCCAATAAAACGGTCGACATGGCGGCGATCTTTGGCCGGTTTCAGTTTGACTATGTCTTCCACTATGCAGCGGTCGTCGGCGTGCAGCGAACGCTGGCCAATCCAGCTTTGGTGTTGCAGGACATTGATGGTTTCCGGAACGTTTTGGACTTGTCCAAAAACACGGGTGTGAAGCGCGTGTTCTTTTCTTCGTCTTCGGAAGTTTATGGTGAGTCGGTCGAATATCCTCAGAACGAAATCACGACGCCACTGAATTCTCGACTGCCGTACGCCATCGTGAAAAACGTGGGAGAAGCGTATTTTCAGTCTTACCAAACCGAGTTCGACCTGGACTTCACGATCTTTCGTTTCTTCAACACCTATGGTCCGCGACAAAGCGACGATTTCGTCGTCGCCCGATTTGTGCGCGCAGCTTTGAAAGACGAAGACATCACGGTGTATGGCGTTGGTGATCAGACGCGGACCTTCTGCTACATCCAAGACAATGTCGACGCCTGCTGTAACGCTCTGATCGAAAACCAGTTTGTCAACGATGTTGTAAACATTGGATCAGAGAAAGAAACGACGATCCTTGAGCTCGCGCAGATTGTGATTCAACAGTGTGACTCGAAATCCAACATCGTACACCTGCCGGAGTTGCCTGAAGGCGATATGAAACGTCGACTTCCCGATGCCTCGCGGATGAAGGCACTGCTTGGCCGTGAGCACACAACATTGGAACAGGGACTGGAATCCGTTATCGCGTCCGTGCGATCGCAATGGTAGCACGATGGTCACCGCCGTGAATTACGGTGCTACGTTACCGCTTTCCGCCTCGGCATGCAGTTCGTCCAGTAGGTCGCTCAATCCAATCGCTTCCGAATCGCCGAGACCCAGCAGCCGAGACCGAACGCTTTCCACGGGCATCGACAGGCTGGCCTGCAGCGTCAGGCCCGTCACGACGGGGCTTTTGGGATAGAGCCCAAAATACTTGAAATCGTCAAACCGCACGGATGCCGAAATTGAGGGGCGTTGAATTAACGAATCCGGGGCCGCTGGTTCGAGCTGGTGAAATTTGGTGCGTCCGTGAGATGTCGAAAATACGACCAGCTGAGGTGACGCAGAACCTGCGGACTTCAGCATGTGTACGAAGATCAATTCGTATTCTTTGACAACAGTTGCGACTGATGTGGCCAGTGCGCCGTCTTCGGCCGTGTATCGAAACGCTAGTACCAAAGTACGACGATCTGCTTCAGGCTTATCTGAAGCAGCCGGCGAATACAGGCCCAGAGTTCGAAATTCAGTAATGGCCGTACCAATCATGGCTTCCGGTTTCAGTGTCCGCGTCGGCGTATCCACAGCACAGAACGCGGCCTCCAGCCTGTCGCCAAAAAAGGCGGCCCCGGCTTCGTCGTGGTACAGGCGAGACTGCAACACCAGCACGTGATCACTCAGGTAGCTCTCAATTTTTTTGCGGCTCAGCTTCGGCAAGCCTTCACGCACGGCCGTGTCCAGTTATCCTCGTGGTCTGTCAAAGCTGAGTTTGCGGGTGGGCAAAATGTCGCTCGGTGGTTTCCACCGTGATTTCTCGGCGGAGACCGCCGTGCTACAAGAAGAACGCAAATTCTTGAACGTGACAGACCGCTAATAGGCGACTTTTCATGTCAAAAATGCTGTTTTCGCTGTCCCCCTAATACGCGACCGAAGCGGTGTCGGCTCCGAAAATCGGACCCTTCGCGGACCGTTACAGGGATTAAGCAGTATTTGCGGGTGAGGCTGAATTAAAAGTCCCGAACAACGTTAATGGTTCGAATTCCTGCCGGGCAGGAAGGAACGACTGTGCATCGTTCAACAAGCCGTCAGTGAACTTCCTCGTGCCCTCTCCCGGACAATTGCGGGCACTTTTCAATGTCCCGCTTCATTGTTGGGATTTGATTGTGTCGGGTGGGTCAAGGAGCCAAAGCGACGCCGACCCACCACACGTATCCGCCCCGTATCGACAAAGAAAATGGTGGGTCTACATGGCGATCGCCATTCGACCCACCCGACCTCTTTTTCGCCGACCCCAGTGATGAAGCGGGCCATTGATTTTTTTGCCGCATCAGAGTTAGCCGTTTGGGCACTAGCCCCGGTTTCGTCAGGTAACAATCGTGGCTAGCGCCCTGCGGCCAACAGTGCCAAGAATCGTTGCCACACCCTCGTCGACGTATCTTGTGTATTGACTGAAGCACCTCAGCCACCAGCAGACCGCATCGTGATCCTGTTGGTCCGGACGCGACAATTTGTCGATTTCGATCTCATTTCGATCCCATTTCGACTCAGCCAAGGCGTTCGCCAGTCCTTGCCGACACTCACATAGCAAACTTACAAGACGACACGATCGTAATTTGAGACCGCTTTGCGGGGTGGGTTTAGAACACTGAATGCTGAAGGCGGAGGCAGTTCACCAGACACCAATAACAGTTTGATCAAGTCATCTGGATCGACTGGCTTCACGACATAGTCGTCAAATCCGGCGATACGTGCGCGGTGTCTGTCAGCTTCGCTGCCCCAGCCTGTGCAGGCGATGATCTTGATGTGTAGGCCGGGAACAAGCAAACCACACGCCTGTTGAGGTGGTCCGTGGTGTGATCGTTTCGGATCATCACAGCATTTCCGTCAGTGTTGCGTTTGTGCAGTACCGGCAGCCGCGCAGGTCTCCATGACCTCAAGACGACCATTCAGCGGGCGTGCCAGAACTGCGCCCGTGGCGGCTTGTTCCGGCCCACATCCACATCGTTCACGGCAGCAGAACACCGAAGTCTATGAGCGCACCCCGTGGGGAGCTTCTTGTGTGGGATGCTGGCTATCGCCAACCGGGAATTCTATAACCCTGCCACGCAAGATGTTTGCTACAGACGGGCGGCCTGGGTCACTGGTCGCTGGCGACGCGTTTTATTGGAGACTGATTCTGATGCTGAAACCCCTGTTCATTATTCTCACAAACCTGTGTTGTGTCTCTGCTGTGCTGGCAGATCCGATTCCAGAATTCCGCTGGCGTGCGGTGGAAATCGACAAGATCACCATCGGCTACGGCGTGCAATTGAGTGACGTGGATGGTGATGGAAAGCCGGACATCGTACTGGCAGATAAGAACACGATTCAGTGGTATCAAAACCCGTCGTGGTCGAAGCATGTGATCGCCGAAAATTTGACCGTGCGAGACAACGTGTGCGTCACAGCCCGCGATATCGATGGGGATGGCAAGTGCGAGATCGCTGTGGGCGGACAATGGAACTACAGCGAGAGCAACAAAGACGGTGCCGTCTTTTATCTGATTCCGCCCGACGATCGGACTCAGCCGTGGACTGCAAGGCAACTGCACAACGATCCAAGTACCCATCGTATGCACTGGATCAAAGGTGTGGACGACTTCAGACTGGTTGTGAAACCGTTGCGTGGCCGGGGTAGCGTAGACGGAAACGGACCGGGGCTGCGACTACTGGAATACACAAAACCTGCGAACCCGCAGGACGAATGGAAGTTCGACGTTGTTAGCGACTTTCTGCATCTGTCGCACAACTTTCATATCGTGAACTGGGACGACGATGCGGAAGAAGAAATGATCGTGGCGGGCAAGGAAGGTGTCTGGCATTTTGATCGACGTTCCGCCAATCTTGGCGATTGGGCGGCCACGCAACTGACGGACAAATTCGCGGGCGAAATTCGTGACGGAAAGTTGCCCAACGGCAAACGCTTTATTGCAACCGTGGAACCTAAACATGGCTCCGTGTGCGCCGTGTATGTTGAGCCCGACAAACAGGGACAGCTGTGGCCAGTGCTCAAGGTTCTGGACGAAGAGCTGAAGGATGGTCATGCCTTGGCGTGTGCCGATTTTTTGGGGGTTGGTTCCGATCAGATAGTGGTGGGTTGGCGAGCCATGAATGATCCGGGCGTCCCCGGAATCAAACTCTTCACGCCCATGGACAAAGATGGGTCCACATGGCGAGAGACGCGAATTTCGGCAGCAGAAGTCGCCGTCGAAGATTTCAAGGTCGCCGACATGAACGGTGATGGAAAAGTCGACATCGTGGCGGCCGCTCGGCAAACGAAGAACCTGACGATCTTCTTCAATGAGTGACCTGCCCGAGAACGCGCCCGACATGCAGCCTCCGTTTCCGGAACTCATCGTGTTGGATCTCGATTTTACACTGTGGGATTGTGATGGCACATGGTGTGACTGCCTGCGGCCACCGTTTCGTCAGCGAGATGGCAAGGTTGTGGACGGTGACGACCGCGCTGTGCGGTTGTACGATGATGTGCTGGCGATTTTGGATGAGTGTGCTGCGAGCCAGATTTCTTTGGCGCTGGCATCGCGAACGGAACAGCCGTCGTGGGCGACGCAGCTCGTGCAGTTGCTGGGGATCGCGGATCGTTTCGCGTTCGCCGAAATCTACCCGACTTCAAAACTGCAGCACTTTGCTGCCTTGCACACAGCCAGTGGCGTTGCCTATGACCGGATGTTGTTCTTCGATGACGAACTACGCAACATCACAGAGGTGTCCGAACTGGGTGTCGTTTGTGTGCCTGTGAGATTTGGTTTCAGTCAAGCCGTGTATCAGGAGGGCCTGCGGCAATATCGAGAACGTGACCAGTAAGATGCCTCATCTCAAACTGATCGCTGCCGAGTGTTCACGGAACACACGGAACACACGGAACACACGGAACACACGGAACACACGGAACACACGGAACACACGGAACACACGGAACACACGGAACACACGGAAAAAAACTCTCTGCGATTCCTTCCGTGTGTTCCGTGTTTTCCGTGGTTAGCAAATCCGCACACAGACGGTGCCTTCAGAAGGCGCGATACAGGCCGAACCAAAACGCTCCGGTCTCGTTGGTGACAGAGTAACCGTATTCCGTGCGAACGGTGATGTTCTCAACGAAACTCAGCAGCGGAATCTGGAAGTACAGCCCCGCGCCGATCGCGTGGTCGACCTTGCCTTGAGCGTCTCCCAACAGAAACGAGCGGCCAACGTCGTAGAACAACGCGCCATCGATCGAATTTAAGGCCGCCGTGTTGTCGAACAATTCGTAGTCGATTTCTCCGCCCAGCGGGAACCGCCATTCTAGCGACGACAGCCAGAACGCATTGCCTTCCGTGGCCGTTGCATCGCGGCCCCGGAATCGACCTGGTCCGCCAAAGCGAAAGTGCTCGCCATTGTCGTCCCAGCCGTAACCACCGGCAATGCGAGCGGCCAATTTCGTATCCGACAACCAGCCCGGAGCGTCTCGCAAGCGCTGGACCACACCGACTTGGCTCGACACTCGGTTATACGTTTCACCGCCGCCAAACGCTTGGAAACCGTGTTCGAAGTTCGCATCAAACCGTACGCCTCGATCAGGATCCCAGTACGGCATTTGCGAATCCGCATGAATGTCGACGCCAAACGCGCGGACATTGTTGTATTGTTCAATCAGCGGATTGGGATTGAAGGTGTTGTCTTCATCGGGAAAAAAGTTGTCTCCAAACCGCGTATACAGATCGATGTAGCTGAGGTTCGGGTAGACCAAGCTGGTGGTGTAGTTCAACACTTTGCGAACGGCAAACCGCGCTTGGTGTCCGGGGTCATTGGCCAGAGTCGACAGCAATGCGTATTCGTAGCGCGCCAATAATTGCCAGTTTGCAGCGGGTGCGTTGAAGATCACAGCATCGACGCCGGCGGAAACGTGATCGTCGTTTCTGCCGGCAGTGGCGGCCGTGTAAGCCACGAACGGCGAGACGCGATACTTGTTGGATGCCAACAGCGATGCTCGCAGCCCAAGTCGGCCTTCCGGGTCGACTCCAAAGCCAGCGACCAGACCATGCTGTTCCCAAGGTTGCATCATCGTCGATTCATCGATTGGCGTGTACACCGGGCTAATGCGGACGCCGCATTCTGATTTCCAAGTGTTGTTGTACGGGTTGCCATCGAGCACACAATGATCCGGGTCGACAGTCACCTGACTCGGCTTTTGTTCCGAAACAATCGTGACCAACCAGTCGTTGTCGGCCATCTTTTCAACTCTAACACCATCCTGCGGCTGCTGATGTTCCGTCAGGGTGGCCATGCGAAACGGGCTGGAGCCGGTTTTGAATTCAAAGCCAACTTCAACAGCTTCGCTGATCGGACCGACTTGAGTAATCCGTGCCTGAGTCTGATAGCCGCGTTCTGTTTCCGTGACTTCGACGTTTTCCAGATTCCAGTCGCTATTGTCTTGGCCGTACAGCCAATCGCCGAAGAAGTGTTCCCAGCTTTCGCCAGTGAATTCTTCGAGCTCCCGTTGATAGTCGGCAGCCGTCAGAATTTTGAAACGATACTTGCCGAACAACTGCTTCATAAACACAAAGAAGTCTTCTCGGCCCATGCGATGCTGAATCATGCCTGTGACACGAGCCCCTCGATCATAAACCAAAGAAAACAAATTGTGCAGATGCCCGATTTCGTCCAGCGATGACAGTGCTGCACCGGTGCCGCCGCGTTGTCGGTGGCCGTCGTAACCACTGTGTACCAGACTGCGGTACTGAACGTTCGGAAATTGGAATGGCCCGTAACCGGGAACCTTCAGAACTTCGGCATCTTTGCCATACTTGTCTTCCATCTTGACGCGGGTGAACCATGTGACCAGACCTTCGTCCATCCACGGTTCGTCGTAGCCGTTGGTTCCGACGGCTGAGTACCACCATTGATGACAAATTTCGTGGCTGGCCAAGTGCTCGATGTAGCGTGCGGCATATTGAGGCAGGTCAAAAATGCGTTCGTCGATCATGACCACGCCGGATGATTCGTTGCCGTTCCAGCCGAAGTAAGACTCCGTCAGTTCGAGCTCCTTGTAGGGGAAGTCGCCGAACCATGCGGTGTACTGTCGAATCGATTCTTCTGCGGTCTTCAGCACAACTTCTGCGTGAGCTTTGTGCTCAGCAAAATGCAGCACTCGAATCGGTATGCCTTCCGACTGCGAGGTCAGTACCTGAAATCGCTCGCTGGCGACAATGGTAAAGTCTCGCAGACCTTCGCCCCGGATGTGCAGATGTTGGTTGCCATTGGCAGCTTGAGTGCGGTTGACGATGTGTCCGCCGGTGACCAGTTTGTAGCTGGCGGGCAGTTGCAGATGGACTTCGTAGTTTCCGGCTTCGTTGTGCCATGGTTGATGCCATGGAATATACGGCACAGGTTTCCATGTGTCTTGGTTGTAGACCGCCAAAACGGGATACCAGTTCAGCAGATTCGTGACGCCTTTGTGCTGTCCAAGTCGGCCCATGACTTGCGGAATGTCGATCCAAAAGTCCAGAGCCAGCTCCACAGAATCCCCCGGCCGCACTGGATCGGCCAACGCGACAAGCATTTGCGTGTCGTGCTTGGGGCTGAATGTGCATTCGACGGATTGGCCGTCCACAGTCGCACTGTTCAGGTGAAATCGTCGACCGTGATAGTCGATGCTGTGCCGTGGTTCTAGCCGCAACGACTCAACGGTTCGCTCGCCAAGATCGATCATTTCCTTTGACAGCTTGTTGTTGGCCGTCACCTGAAACACAAGTTCGTTGGTGGCTTGTGTGCCGTGATTCGTCCAGCGAACCGTTTGCTGAACGTTGACTCGCCGCTGTTGCGGATGCAGCTCGATATCAAGCCGATAGTGCGGCAGCCCAGCGATGACTGCGGCCGTCGCCGTCGCAACCTCTGACCGATTTGGTGGCAGTGGAGATGCGATCTGTCCATCCGCACGACAGGCGCACGCGAATAGAAAGGTGGCGCACAGCAACCTTTGCCGCCAATGGCGCACAATGGGTTGGTAAGATGTATCGATGATCCCGGCCATGGGATGTGGAGCCTCCGTGCAGTTTCCAGTCTGCCTATCGACGGAATGACGGCTGCTGCATGCTGTGAATTTCCTCGGCAGGCTGCCTAGAGCAGAAGTCAGCCAGCGGCGTCAACTTACTTCGCCTAGCTTCACAATTCGCGTCACTCTAGGCAGGCGAGTCTCCTCGAGACTCAAAAATACCAGCGTCTTGCACAGACGCTGCGACGTGGACTTTGGCAGATCTGGCCGGTGTTGATAAAAAAGGGCTCACTCATTTTTTGAGACAGTGGCTAGCTGTTGGGCAGATTTCGTTCCGCCATACAACATAGCCATCATCGCTGGGCCGACAGGTGTTGGCGGAGTATTCGCTGACGGCATTTGCCGAGCTGGTGATTCGCAAAACAGATGTTGCGAAAACGCGACGTGAGCTATCGATGGCGGTTCGATGAGATCGCCAGCGGCAGCGCGGCGATCGGAGTCACGACTAAACAGCCGACACCGCACCAGATCAGTTTCCACTGGATCGAAGCGGGCACGCAGATGCAGATGCTCAGAAATATGATGGCGGCGAGTGTTCCACAGAGGATCATATCTTTCGAACGGATCAGATCATGCTTGTGAGCCATGGCAAACAGAACGGCCGTGCCCACGATAATCACAAATGGCAGACACCCGAAGACGATCTTCGCCACGGCCTGACCGGTTGACCCCCCAAACGCCGGCAGCAGGACGACGACGAACATCAGCGCCACCGTGGCTGAAGTAATCATAAGCTGCACCCATGGTCTGCCGACCGAAAAGACTGCGGACATCATGCCAGACAGGCACCACGCCGCCATCGGCAAGCCCAGCATCAACAGGATTCCGCCCATCGGACCAGCTACGTCCCATCCGTTGCGGCCAGATTTTAGACTCAGCACTTGCGCCCATGAAACGGGCTCGACCATGATTGAATAGCACGTGACGGTCAGCAGCGCCGTCGACGCCAAGATCAAAGATCCAAACAGAGAGCTTCGCTGGCAGGTCTTGACTGCCGCTCTGGAAATTTCGGCATCCGTAAACGGAAGTGTCGCGTAGTACTGCTGCATCTCATTCTGTCTGCTTTTCAAATTCCCGACGCCAATTCCAAGACACAGGCCGGACATCAATCCGTAGAACACGCCCATCATCGGAAACACGGCGGTGATCGCTTCGCCTCGGTTCTGGTGAACTTCTGCCAGCACGCCCAAGCAAAAGAAACAGGACAGGATGCCGGCGGTGATGATGGCAATCCTGCGGCCCTTCATCCATTCGAATGCCAACAGGGCACCGAAGGCTGAATCTGATTTTGGCAGCCTCACTGTGGCTGCTTGTTTGCCAGACACGATGGCATAGAGTGGCTGATCGAAATGTTTTAGTAACTTGCCGAAGTCTGCTTCGCCACAGCGGTATGTTGTGAAGGCTGTCACCGTCAACCGCCAAGCAGCCGCTGCGACAACAATCAGCAACACAATGTCCGTGCTGGAAAACGTGTCCCAACTGACCGGCGGTTTTCGAAATCCGTTTGGGTACAAATGCACAGCGTACCAATAGCCCCACGCACCGATCGCGGCCAGCGCCAGTGGAAGTTGGTAGAACCGGAAGTTTCGCAGCCACATGGCCAGTGCTGTGAACAGCGTGCCCAGCACGCCGACGCAGATGGTTGTGGTCAAAATCGGCCATGAGTTTCCGAACAACCATGCGTAGGTAGACTGCACTCCCAAATTGGAGAGCATCAACACGCACGCCGGTAACAGCCACAGAAACGTGCCCAAGGTTTTGTTGGAAACCGGCAGCAGTGAAATTCTGGCCTTATGGAATAGGTCCGGCAACGGTCCCCACGCCACCGCTCCACCAGCGATCATGATCAGATAGATGAACTGGACGTATAAACTCAGCGGCTGCAGGCTCGCCAGCAACTTATTAGTTTCATTGGGCCCCGGTGTGCCGGCTTCCGTCCACACCGCCCAAGCAACCATCGCTGGCCCCAGAATCAAGATGCCGAACATCGGCAATGACCAAGGAACGCAACGTCGCAGATACGTCGCGGTCAATGTGCGAAAAGCAGACATCAATCGACTCCCCCGCTGTTGCGATGACTTGCCTGTCCTGCGGAATGGCTCACTTGAGCCACAAAGATTTCTTCCAACGATGGAGCCGCCTGTTCCACGACTTCGGCACCGGCAGTGCTGCACCAAGTGGGGACATCAGACGGTTGCCCGTTGCACAACACCGTCCATTCGCGGCTGGAGCCCGCACAGTGAATGCTGCCGGGAATATTCGGGGCCACTGTGGCTGGTTCCGCAAGGCGAATGGTCCACCGCGAATGTTGTTGCAGGACTGTTTCCAATGGATCACACAACAGCAGCGACCCCTGATGCAGCATTGCTACGTGGTCACTGACCCGTTGCACCTCATCCAACAGATGCGACGAAAACAACACCGTTCGGCCTTCGTCCGCGACCGTGCGAATGATGGCTGCCAGAATATCGCGCCGCACAACCGGGTCGAGTCCCGACGAAGGTTCGTCCAGCAACAGCAGTTCCGGTCGATGTGCAATCGCCAACAGCAATCCCACCCGGGCCAGCTGCCCACGCGACAATGTCCGAATGCGCTGACTGGTTTTCAGTTCGAACATCTCAACCAATTCGGTCGCGTAGTCATGATCCCAGTCCGGATAAAAAGCAGCCTGAAAGTGCATCAGCTGATCGACGCGCATCCATTCCGGCATTTCCCGATTTTCCGACAGATAGCCAATGCGACTCAAAACGGCGGCTGGTTCTACAGCCGGATCTAGGCCGAACACGCGGACGCTTCCCGTGCGAGCTTTCAACAAACCTAGCAGATGTTTTAGGAGGGTCGTTTTGCCCGCCCCGTTTTCGCCCACCAGCGCGAAGACGGTTCCTGTCGGAATCGACAGCGAGACATCGTTGAGAGCCTGCTTGGTGCCGAACGCTCGGCTGAGCGATTGAACCTGAATGACGGATTCAGTCATTGTCTTTTGCCTTTTCGAATCGCAGACTTCGTTGCTGGACAAGTTCCGCGACGTTTTCGAGATCAAAGCCCAACTGCACAGCTTCGGCCAGCAAAGCATCAATGCGTTCGTTCAGCAGCCTGTTCTTTTCGCGTCTGGACAGCGGAGAGCCTGTGCCTGACACAAAGACGCCCGAACCGCGCTTGGAGACGACAACTCCTGCCGTTTCCAGTTCGCGGTACGCCCGCGCCACCGTGTTGGGGTTCACGATCAACTGCTCAGCCAGCTTTCTGACCGCCGGTAGTTGTTCGCCATCACATAGACGGCCCGACGATATCAGCAGCTTGATCTGGTTCACCAGTTGCTGGTAGATCGGCGTGCCGTCTGCTTGAGAAATTCGGATCTGCATTTTTCACCCCGTGATTATTGTATTAACACAATAGTACAATCAGGCGGAGTGTGTCAATGAGAAAGTTTTAAAAAATGTGATGGTTTTCTCGGCGAGCGACGCTTCGTCGTATCGCCGCGCGTCTCAAGGGGCGGCGCGCAGGGCGATGCCCACGCGGTGATACGATCGATTTCCTGATGAAAAATCCTGAACGGCGTTACTGGTCCGGTCCACTACTTCCGATCAACAACAATGTCACCGAAGTGGGACGGTCCATTACGGCTGTTCAGCGGTGATGTAGCTCAGGATTTCCAGAATTTCTTCCCGCGTAAATTTGTCCAGCAGTGCCTTGGGCATCATGGAGACAGTTGAAGGAATAATCTCTTCGATGTCATCCTTTTGAATGACTTTCGGCTCCGGGACTTCGGGATTCACCAGAATTGAAATCGAAGCTTTGTCTTCGGCGGTCACGATTCCGGATGTTGTCTTGCCGTCCACATCGAGCACCGTCTTCATCGCGTATTTCGGATCGATCTTGTAGCTGGGTTCCAGAATCTCCCGCAGAATTCCGAAGCGATCACCTTTCCAACGCTGCATCACATCGGCCAAGTCGGGACCAACAGCGCCGCCCTGCCCTTTCATCCCCTTGATCCCTTTTATCTGATGGCAGCCCAAGCAAGTGGCTTCCTTGAACAGTTTTTCCCCGAACGATCCGCGACCTTGCAGTGAATCGGCCAACGTGTCGCGGTCGAAGTCGGCAAGCTTCCAGCTCTGAACCAGTGAGCGCGTATTTCCCAACGGATCTTGGGGCTCAATCGGGTTGCGCTGCCATGCATCGAGGTCCGAAACAACGACCATCACACCGTACATTCTCATCCAGTGCCGCGGAAATGTACACACATAAGGATACTCGCCCGGTTCCGTTGGCGCCGTGAAGGTCAGCAACTCACGCTGGCCGGAATTGACCATGGTGGTCGCGAACAACACGTCCGAACTGTTCGGCACATACAGCTTTCCATCCAGTCCGGGAGTGGTCCCCAGTTCCGCGCCGGCCATGGCCACCTGTTGCAACTGACCGGGTTTTGTGATGACTAAGTTGTGCGGCATCAGATCTTCGTTCTCCAGCACAACCTGCACCGGGCGACCAGCCTCCACGGCAAAGTACGTCTTGTCGTAGCGCATTTCTTCTTCCACCGTATGCAGCCGCACAACGCGCACCGTGACTTCTCGCAACCGCTGACGATAATCCTTAGCGACCGCTTGCGGCACTTGGCGTAGCAATTCGTCGGCGAGCTGCATGGCATCCAGGAATTCGCCCGTCGTGCGTTTGGCGGCCGGCGTGTCTTCGGCGTGCCTGACCAGCACATCCACAATCTGTTTCGAAATCGCTGGCGTACGATGCTCACCCGGAATTTTCAACAGACTGCGAACCGCAGGCGTCCGGAATTGGCCATCGGACACAAAGCCAGCCAGCCTCGCAAACGTATCCGCCGGATCGGCCGTGATCGTCGCCAAAGAACGAATCGCGGCCGTCCGCACCGACTCTGGCTGAGCGGGCTCAAGACTGGCCACAACGTTGGCACGCAGACCATTTCGAAGTGGCCCGGCGGGAACCAGCGACACTGCGGAAAGATACGCTGCACGCGCCGCCACATCAGACTTCGCCTGTTGCCATGCGATGTCACCTTGGCCAGCGACAATCAACCCCGCAAAGCCGGTCGACTGGAAGATCCCACTGGCTGTCATCGCCTGTTTCAGATCGTCAGCATGAGCGGTCAGCACAGCCTGTGGTTCGTCCAGCAGGATTTCGGACAGCTGCCGGCCAACGCGTTGCTGGTCCTTGTCCGTATCGTCCAGTGACCGCAACGCAGACAGCAACTCAGTGGCGTTGTTGGTGTTGTTGATGGCCACTAATCCGATCAACGCTGCATCACGATTTTGCCGAGCCAATCCGGACCGCAGCAGAATCGCCTGAAACACGGGCAGATACTTGGCGTCATCCGTGGCCGTTTCGACCAATAACAGCTTGGCGTTATCGAGACGTTTCAGTTGATAGGCGACGATCTTCGGACTCTTGTCCAGATAGATTTTCGGACGCTCCACAGGCAAACCATCGCCGTGATCATGGTGTGCAGCTTCCTGCGCGAACGAAACGCCTGTGATGCAGAGTAGGCCGAAGATGGTAATGCGAAACATCGCTTGATCGGTCATAGACTCTCCAGATGACGCATGGTTTCGTCCAGCGTGTACTGCAGATACTCGTCGACGTCGTGTTCGAGCACATCTAGGGCAACTTCGATCGCATCTTCGCCAAAGAAACTGCACGCTCGTACAGCTTCCAGGCGAACGCGAGAATGATCATCGCCAATTTTGACTTTGATCAGTTCCAGAGCATCGGGCAGCCTGTGACGCATGTCGCAGACGATGCGAGTGGCTGCGGCGCGAGCGTGATAGTCGTCTGCGTTCAGGATGATCGACAGCAAATCCATGTCGACAACATCATGCGACTGGAGCACCCAGTTGGCTTCCAAAATGTTGTGCAAATACAGTTCATCTGACTGATCTAAGCCTGCCGTCCATGTCTTGATAGCTGCTACAACGTCTTCTGTTTTGCGTTCCGCAAGTTCGCGTCGCGCGTGATAGCGAGCACGATCTTCGTAGGCCTTCAGCACTTCGAGGACGGCCGAAATGGGTTCACCGGCGATCTTCGGTGCTTTGACGAGATCTCGACCTTTGCACGTCACTCGCCAAATACGACCATGTTGGTGGTCGCGGTTTGGTTCGCGCAGGTTGTGCTGCAGGTGACCGATCAAAGCTTGATGCCAGTCACAGATATACAGGCTGCCATCGGGAGCAAACTGAATATCGATCGGACGGAAGTTGCCGTCTTTGCAGAACACCAAGGCTGGTTTTTCCGTGCCGACGAAACCAGTGCCGTCTTCCTTCATCGAATGCTGCAGAATCGATCGATCACCGATGACGTTGCACAGCAAAAAGTCACCCTGGTCTTCTGGCTTGAAATGTCGGCTGACAACGAATTCGTTGCCGGCGGACGGACGCGTTCGCTTCACGATAAACTGCGGATAAGCATCGCGACCACGCAGCGCCGTGTCTTTGAAATTGTTCACGCTGTCGTTGAAAGACCCCCCCGCATGCTTGGCAGGGTAGTCCACCCGACCGCTGATGGGTGTGGCCCAAAAGTTATAGCCAGGCGACGCATCCGAAATGAAGTCTTGGCCCCACTTGTCATACACGTGGCCCCATGGATTGGCGAACGGCAAAGACACATGGATCCCAAAGCGTTCCGTTCTGGGATTGTAGGTCCAGACGCCGGCTTCGTGCATTCGCGTTAGACCGTACGGACTTTCCACCTGTGAATATTTGAACGTGCCTTCATTGAACTGTAGAGAACCGCCGGGACTCCATTCGAACGCTGAAATCCCGTGATGGGAGTCCGCCGAATCGAAACCGACCAGCTTGCGGATACGCACGTCCGCCACGTCGTCGCCATCCGTATCCTGCATAAACAGAATGTCGGGCTGCTGAGCAATGTAAGCGCCGCCGTTGCCGATTTCGAAACCGGTTGGCTGGTGTAAACCGTCGGCGAAGACCGTGCATTTGTCGGCTGTGCCGTTGCCGTCTTTGTCTTCCAAGATGATCACCTTGTCATTCAATTCGCCCTTGGGCTGCCAGTGAGGATACGACTGCATTGTCGTGACCCACAAACGGCCTTTGTTGTCGAAATTCAGCGACACGGGATTCGCGAGTTCCGGAAACTGCTCTTCTGATGCCACCAACTGGATTTCGTAGCCGTCGGCCAATTCGAACAGTTTTTGCTGTTCGGCGGCAGGCAGGTAATCCAGCGAACCGAGCTTACCGGCTTTCCGATTTTTGTCGTCTTCGCCACCAACGTTGGTAACGACCTCCAAAAACGGCAGCGTGCGACTGTCGTCACATTTTTCCGCAACAGATTCTCCTTTGGCCAGTGCCCAAACGCGGGCGTCGCGATTGGCCGTCATTTGATCAAGGATCGCGCGTTCGCGTTCCATCACATCGCGGTTGTCGTATTTTCCGTCGCCCGTTTTTCCAGCCAGACCACGCTTGCCGTAGATGGAATAGCCGTTGACGGCTCGATAACGATGCCACCAATGAAAGTTCTTGTCTTTCAGTTCCGCCATCAATGCTTCAGAGGCGGGTTCACTGCTGGGCGTGCCTCCCAAAGCGGTCATCAGAATCGGTGCCAGAGCTTTGTATCCGTCGTCGTTTAGATGCGATCCGTTCAGCGTGAGTTGCTGATCAGAACTTTCGAACAGTGCTTTGGTTGGTGTATAGATATCGGCGAACACGACGTCCGTGTCTTCGGCGACTTTCTGCAATGCAGCGGTGTACTTTGCCAGATCTTTGTTCTGCTGTTTGCCATCAGTCACATTGGAATTGCCGATATCTGCGAACGCGATGGGCGAAATCAAGGCGATGCGTGGCGTTGTCTTGCCGTTGTACTTCTTGCCTTGAGTGTCCCGGACCAGCTTTTCGATTTGCTGCGCGAATTCACTAATCCCGTCATCGCCATCGAACGATTCGTTAAAGCCAAAAAAGAACAGAATCACGTCGGCTTGGCTGTGTGTCAGATGACTGTCGGGATCGCCGAAGTCCAGCGATCGAATTCGCTCAGCCGGTTCGTCCCCGGGAAAGCACAGATTCCGGACCGTCAAATCCAGTTCGGGATACGTTTGATGCAGCAGGGCTTCACAGTGATTGTGATGCTGCATGCGTTCGCCAAGTTCGTTTCCGACTAGGCAGATCCGATCACCGGGTTTCAGCTCAAACTCGGCAGCGTTCGCAGTTGCGGTCGCTCGGGAAAAAATGCAGAAAACGAAGATCAGCAGCGCGGCGGTCAGTCGCTTCATTAGGGGGCCTCAACATCAATGTTGGTGATTGCGAGTGCCCAAGGGCGGCTTCACGTCAGCCGGAACGTCAGGCATGATGGACACAAAGAGAGCTCTGCCAGCGATAAGCACACGGCCAACGTCGCAGAATCGGGTCAGAACCCTAAATCATGCCGAACTGTGCGTCGAGTGTCTTGTGGAAAGCCGTCAGTTTCTTGTAATTATCGGACATGCAGCAGCCTGACCTACGCTGGCGCGTCGTTGTTTTCTGGACGGCCTTCGATATAGAACCAGTTGTGAATCGGTTTCAGGATTCCGAGAACTTCAGCAACCAATATTTCGTCCATTGGCTCTTCGGCCCAGTCAACCCATTCGCTGACTCGGCCGGGATTCGCTGAACCCGTCACGCAGGTTGTGAAGTCCGGGTTGGCGATGGAAAACTGCAAGGCCAGTTTGGCGATATCGCTTCCGGCCGCGATGCAGTGATCGGACGCTTTCTTCGCGATCTCACGCACTTCCGGCGTGGCTTTGTGCCAGTCAGGCAGCGTGGCACTGGTTAGCAATCGTGCGGAAAACGGAGCGGCGTTCATCAGCCCCACGCCTTTTTCTTGGCAGATCGGCACCAGTTCTAGGGCCATATCATTCTGCAGTGTGTAGTGGTTGTACGTCAGAACACAGTCGATGTCCGCATTGGCCAGAATGTACTTGAACATCTTCATCGGGTAACCACTGACACCAATGTAACGCACTTTGCCTTTGTCAACCTGCTTCCGCAGCGCGGGAAGAGTCTCGTTGACGATCTGCGACATCTCAACAAATTCCAAGTCGTGACACAGCACGATATCCAGGTGATCCTGCCGCATGCGTTCCAGTGAAATATCGATACTCTCTTCCACCCGCCTGGCGCTGAAGTCGAAGTGTTCACCGGCGTAGCGGCCCAGCTTGGTGCCCAGATAGTAACTCTCGCGAGGAATCTCAGGCAACACCTGCCCGAGCAATACTTCACTCATGCCGCGACCGTAGAACGGCGACGTGTCGACAAAGTTCATGCCACGATCGATGGCCACTCGCAAACTCTGCAGGGCTTCTTCAATGTTGACTTTACGAAACTCGGCCCCCATTGATGACGCTCCAAACGACAGAGCTGTCAGGTCCATGTCTGAATTACCGAGACGACGCTTTTCCATGATTCATATTCTGCTGAAGGGGACAAAAGCTGATTCGCAGCGGAACATAGCAGGTCGAACGCACGTCTTCGACGTGGATTTCACGACTGAGGTAGCGGAACTCGTCAAGAGTTTCGGTCACACTCAACAACGAAAGTCTTGACGACTTCCGCTACGATCAAATGCGTCACTTACTAAATCGCAGTCTCTCGACGTGCGTTACGTGCGTTAGAACGCATCGGCCTTCAATTGCCATTGCTCGTCGAAGAAATCAGCGGCCACAACTTTGCCGGGCCAGACATAGCCCGGAGCAGTTTTTAGATCGATGACAGCCCAGTCGGGCAGCATCGGCACCTGCCGCGCGTTGTTCAGATAGGCATATTCGCGGTATGTGAAGCTGCTGTTGAACACCACGTAGCGATCGGGGTTCAGCGGGTTCGGATAGATCAGAATCGGCGCGTGGTGAGCGGCATCGTACGTTTTGTCTGCGACGACGATCTGCTTGTCGGTCCACTTCACCGGCAGCTGATCGGCCACCTTTGCCATCACACTGTTCGACGTAGGATCGCCCCACAAAACTAGGTTGGCGGACCGAATCAGTTCGTCAGTCACATCAGTGTCGTTGACAACACGAGCGTCCCCGCGAAAGTGTCGACGCCAGTGTTCGATGGCTCGTTCCAATTCGCTGGCCGCCCATTTGCCAGCGGCGGCATTGGCCGCAGTGCCAGTGGGACGTACGAAAACGAAGGAGTCCATCAAGGCATCGTCGATCGGGCCTTGGAGTCCGTGGCGTTTGCGGAGTCCGGATTCGGGCGGGCCTTCCTTCCACACACCGTTCTGGTCGCGATGAGCCTGAATCTTAGCGGAGCCATCCGTAAATGGCGCCACGTCGCACAGGAAGTCATTTGACCCATGGGCTTTGGATGTTATTTCGCCAACACGCACCCCACCAGCTAGACTATGCGGAAGGTTTGAGAAAGTTCCTGCTGGAAACTTCAGGGTCAACGCTGAAACGTTATGCGGTCTTACTTGCACTCGTGGGTTTGTGAACGGCTGCTCATCGAAGGACAACGAGGCCTCAACGTACGCACGTTTCCAATGTTGCTCAAGGCCATCGACGGTCAGCCAATGCAAACGGTTGTATTTCAGAGTCGATGTCTCAAAGTTCAATTGCTTCATCGGTATGCCTCGTCCATTTCCAGCGAGTGACCGCATCTCATTCTCGATGACTTGCTTTGAAGCGTCATCAATTTTGTGCCCCATTTCGGCACCGATGATATGCCGGAGTCGCATTCCACGGCGTTTTAATGCCGCCTCCATCACATCCGCCGCCTGCTTTTGAATATCCTTCTCACCGCTGTACGCGATCGTCGGGCAGTGACTCAGATTGAGCGCGTACTTATCGCAGTCGTACATGTTCCACAGTGACTTTTCCCATGGTGTTGGATTCAGCGTCTCCTGCTGAAACGACTTCAGAAACTGGGGCGTCTCAGAAAATCCGGCTCCCGGATTCGCCGCGAACCAGCGATCAGGGTAATGCACGGCGAACTGCCAGCACGCTGCGCCGCCCATCGAAAAGCCGCGCACACTGATGCGGTCTTCGTCGATGCGGTAACGTCGCTGAACATCTTCCAGAGCTTCTAAAACATCGACTTCACCTGCAAACTTAAACGCATTCGAATACCGACCATAGGGATGCAGCACGAGGGTGTGATCTGGCGTGTACTGCCCAACATTCTTGAGGCGGTCCCAGATAAAGTTCACCTCGCTTAACGTTTCGCCGCGACCATGAAACCACAAGTCGCACCGCGTTGGCACGCTGTGATTGAAGGCGTACGTTTCGGGAACCACCAGACCATACGGCTGAACCGTGTGATCGATGCGACTCACGTAACCACGCACAACCAACCCGCTTTGCATCGGCCACTCAGGTTTACCAGCCAACAATTGATCCGCGCGAGTGATCCCTGCGACCAGCAACTGATCGGCTTTGTCGATATCCTTCGGTGAAAAGAATTCGTTGTCGTCCAAGGCGACACGAACAGCGCGTTCGAAGATCAACACATCCGGTAGCAGGGATTTCGTGGTGGCAGCCTTGGATTGCAGCTGCGCGATTTTTTCCTGCAGGATCGTCAGTGACTCTCGCAACTTTGCCTCTCGATCCGCAGGAACGTCGACACCGTCTTTGGGCACACGGCGAACGTTGGTGGGATCATTGTCGCCCTTACCGTCCGCAAAGGCTGAGCCAACACAGCACAGCGTGGCGAAGAAGATTGCTGATCGAAAACGCATTGAGAAGATCTCCTGCAAACAAAGGGCGTTAAGTTGGGCAGTGTTATAGAATCCAGCGACGAAGCAATCGATGCCGGTTTGCACCCGGAACTTACTCAGCATCATCCGGAAACATCCGTGATGCTTCCAGCAGTGCTTCGATGTCCGATTGCAGCGACTTCGACAGACTCAGAATCAACGCAAACCCGGCGGCTCCAACGATACTCAGCACCGTCAGCGCGAACGAGCTGTTCGCCGTGGTTGTCTGTTGCGTCATCAACAAAATCATCATTCCCACGGCCGGAACGCCGCCCGCCAAGTACAGCGACCACGTGGATTGTTCGGACAATCTCTGTAGCTGAACCACGTCGGCAGCGCGCAGTCGATCGCTGTGCAATAGTGCTGGCAGAAAAGATTTAATCGTCAGTGTCGCCGTCATGAAGAACGGATAGGCCGCAGCCACCAGTCCGCAGATCAACAGAGAGCCTACGAAATGAAAATACCATTTCGGGTGCAGCAGTCCCTTGGTCAAAATATTTAGCGCGATGGGATACACCATGCCAGCGATCAGCCACTCTGTGATTCCCAGCACTGTCACGAAACGGCTCAACTGAAACCCGCGCAGCCGAGCCGACGCGATGTCGTCTGTTGTCAGCGTGTCAGCGGCCTGACGCAATCGAGTGACCACAGGTTTGCTGTACCAAATGCAAAACAGAAAACCGATCGGAAACGCGATCCCGTTGACGACGAGAGCTGTCATCGTAAATTCGTTTTTGATCGCCTGAAGAATCGGATCCTGCTGAATTTCGACATCGTTGTACTGAAAGTTAAACGCCGCCGCCAACACATGCGGACCGATCGCGGCCAGCAGAAACGCGGCCAATGGCCACAACACTGCCTGCCTGCGCCAACCGCGTTGGCTGTTGTGCATCAATCGCGCCACGCGCGGCTGCAAACAGAGTCCCAGTTGTCGCGCCAGTTCGTTCGCCGTTTGAAAGCGGTCGGCGGGATTCGGTGCCAGACAGCGTTTTAAGATCGACAGCAATTGTTCTTCCATCGCGTGATGCGTGTGCGGTGTCGACGGTGGAGTTCCCACGCCCGCCCGACGCAACGCCACCATCGCAGTCAGCGTTTCGCTCCAGCCGCCCATCGCCGATTCGTCGTCGTAGGGACGTTTCCCGTACATCAGTTCCCACAATAAAATGCCCAGTGCGAACACGTCGCTGCGGGCGTCGAGGTCCGTGGGCTGAGTCGCGTGTGCTGGATGACAGGCTTCCAGTTGTTCGGGCGACATATAAGCCAAGCTGCCACCGAAGGACGCTTCGGGACTGTCGCCTTCGACTTCAGAACTAAAGCTGATGTTGAAGTCGGCCAGCTTGGCGGTGCCGTTGGCGGCCAGCAACACATTGGCCGGCTTGACATCGCGATGCAGAATATTTTGCTGATGCGCGTAATGCAGTGCCTGAGCCAGTTCCATCCCTAACTGACACGTGACTTCCGGCCACGACTTATCGGCCAATCCGCCTTTCAGCGAAATGTTTTCCGCTGACAACACGCCCGTGTGATTCAAGGCTTCCTGAATACACTGTTCGATGATGCGACCATCTTTGTTGCCAGCCGTCCGCGATGCTCGAACGACAGCCTGCAACGTTCCGCCGGCTGCGAACTGCATGTACAGCAGTCGCAGGTCTTGTTCTGGCAGCCGCACTTGATCATACACGCGGACAATGTTGGGATGATCCAGCTGAGCCAACGTCTGCGCTTCGGTGCCTTTGTCGCTCGACACTTTCAACGCCACCATGCGCTGCATGGATTCCTGCCGCGCCAAAAACACACTGCCGAAGGCTCCAGTGCCCAGCGCCGACATCAAATAGAAATCACCGATGTGGTCGCCGGCACTGTAGGCGTCACTCAGGTCTGCTCCCGTGCGAGACGCGGTGTCGGGATCTTCCAGCTGAAGCAGTTGACGGACTTCCTGAGCCTGTTCGGGAAATCGTTGTAACCAGTCTTTGACAATGAAGGTTTCACCGCTGGCCTGACGAACATGGTATTCTTCGTAGATCAAATCCACTGGCATGCCCGCCGGTGTGTTCAGCTCCGGAATTTCCGCCAGGTAGTCTTCCAATCGCAGCAGCGGCCCATCTGAGCTGTAGCGCTGTTCCATGTCGACTTTGATCAATTCGATCAACACCATGCGTCGCAGACCAGTGGGCTCGACGGGAAGATGGTCGATGATTCGGGGTCCGAATCCGTTGGTTTCCCAGTCCTTCAGAAACCGTTCGATATGTTCGGCCAGAATTTCCCAGTCCACGTCGGCGGTTTCGACGTGCCGCGAAGACTGAGTGTCTTCCAGAGATTTCGACGTATCTTTGGCCGGATTCATACGACAGACGTTGATTTAGGAGGCTGTGCGAATAGCTGCTGCATGGTACCATAGCGACACGCCGGTACACGAATTCAAAGGGCCAATTTATGAGCGATTACGAAGACGACCCAGAACTACTCAAGGGAATCAGCGAAGGCAGTGTTGATTCGCTGGCCAGTTTTTTGGATATGAATCGCAGACAACTGATGGCTTTTATCAGCCGCAGATTGGGCGAAGGCCTGCGGCGGAAGGTGGAGGTGGAGGACATCTTTCAGGATGTCAGTGCTGAGGCCATTCGTTCGATTACACCTGAATTTCCGGGTGAGCGGGAACCTTTTTCGTGGTTGTGCCACGTCGCAGAACGCAAAATTGTGGACGCTCATCGACACCACTTCGACGCCCAGAAACGGGACGCCGGCAAAGAGCGTGCGCTGGATGCTCGGTCATCTGGTGGTGGCGAAGTCGGACTGGTCAACATGCTGGTCAAAAGCATGACGACGCCCAGTGCCGCGTTTTCACGAAATGCCAAAGAAGGGCGAATGATGGAAGCGATCTCAAGCCTCAGCCAAGATCAGCAAACTGCGATTCGACTGAAGTACATCGAAAACAAGCCGTCGAAGGAAATCGCGGAAGCCATCGGCAAGTCCGACGCCGCTGTGCGAGTCATGCTGACACGCACCATGAAACAGCTGCACGAATTACTGGCGGAAGACTGATTGCACAGCGCCGGTTGATCAGATTTGTTCCTGTGCAATGACATCACCCAAGGCGGGTGACTCTTCTCCACCGAATTGATTTCGGTGGGAAAAAGTCTATGCACCAACGTACTTTTTGCTGATGTCTGGCGGCGTGGTCAGCGGCCCGCGTCACGGTTCGTCTGGTGATAGATAGGCTGCAACACGATGCTGCCGCTGTCCGTTTCTATTTCTCACGTGAATTTTGCCGACCTATATCATGTTGACCGCCATCTGGAATATCTGGCTGGAACTGGCTCCTTGGTTAATCGTCGGGGCAGCTTCAGCCGGACTAATGCATGTGCTAGTGCCAGCTTCATGGATGAAACGGCATCTCTCCGGACGCATGGGTGTGCTGAAAGCCGTGTTAATCGGTGTGCCATTGCCGTTGTGTTCGTGCGGCGTGATTCCTGTCGGTCTTGGGCTACGAAGAAGCGGAGCCGGCAACGGGGCGGCCGTTGGATTTCTGATCAGCACGCCGCAAACCGGGGTGGATTCCGTACTCGTGAGCGCATCATTTTTGGGCTGGCCGTTCGCCATCCTCAAAGTCGTCACCGCATTGATCACCGGATTGATTGGCGGCACGCTGGCGGATTCAACAGACACGATTGCTCTGGAAGTCATCAGCGACGAAGAAACTCACGCTCATCCCGCTCGCGGAAAATTCCGCGAGTTCACCGCGCAGAGTATTGAGCTGATCCGATCCATCTGGGGCTGGCTGGTGATCGGCGTTTTAATTTCTGCGGGCATCACCTGGATGGTTCCCGAACAATCGCTGTCCAACATCCCAGCCTTGACCGGAATTTGGGCTCTGTTAATCACGCTGGTGATTTCGTTGCCGTTGTACGTTTGTGCGACCGCTTCCGTTCCGATCGCTGCTGCACTGGTGGCCAGCGGTTTGCCCGCCGGAGCCGCGTTGGTGTTTCTGATGGCCGGTCCCGCAACGAACATCGCCACGCTGGGAGCCGTCTATCGAACGCTCGGCCGCCGCTCGATGCTGATCTACCTGACAACGATTGTTGCCGGAAGCTTGGTGGCGGGGTTGGCCTTCAACCATCTGATCACCGTCAACGTCACGGATCTGCATACCCACGATCACACGTCCGACTGGTGGCGAACCGCCAGCGCAATCGCGTTGGCCGGATTGGTGGCTTGGTTCGCGATCGAAGACGCGCGGCGTTGGTTGCGTAAACGACTGACGACCGACAATACAGACACACCGTCGGTAACAGTCAACGTCAGTGGCATGACGTGCAATGGATGTGCGGCTAGTCTGGAACGAGCACTCGAAAGCCGCAGTGAAGTTGATTCCGCAGACGTTTCGTTCGATCAAGGAACGGCGGTTGTTTATGGAACGGCGACTCTGGAACAAATCGGCGAAACAGTGGCGGGCGCTGGATTCGCGGTCGTCCGCAGGTCACAGCCGTGATGCATACTCTGGCCGATCCGCTACACTGAACCGTGTTTCTCCATTCTTGTGTACTGGATCAAGCCTGATGCTGCGAACACTACTGTCCATTGTCGTTGCCGTTTCCACCGTCACCACGTTCGCCGCCGAACAGCCGAACGTGCTCATTATTATGGCGGACGACTGCACTCACAACGACCTGCCGCTGTATGGCGGACAGAATGCCAAGACACCGAACATCGATGCGCTGGCGGCTCAGGGCCTGACGTTCAACAAAGCATACCTGTGTTCCGCGATGTGCCAGCCCTGCCGCGCGGAATTGTTTACCGGACAGTATCCGATGAATAACGGCTGTGCGTGGAATCATTCCGCCAGTCGTCCCAACGTAAAAAGCATGCCACAGCATTTGCAGCAGGTGGGATACCGAGTCGGCATTGCCGGCAAGGTGCATGTCAAGCCGGACGCCGTGTTTCCGTTTCAGAAGGTGGCGGGGTATGACGCCAGCTGCGTCAGAAACCCAACGAAGACGAATGACACAACTGGCGTTCGCGAATTTATGTCAGACCAAAAACCATTCTGCTTGGTGGTGGCTTTGGTTGAACCACATGTGCCGTGGGTGATGGGTGACGCTGCTGCCTATCCTCCCATAAAGATCAAACTGCCACCGAATATCGCCGACACACCGCGGACGCGTGAAGACTTCGGTCGCTACTTAGCTGAAATCACTTACATGGACGGACAGGTCGGCGAACTGTTGGCAACGCTGGAAGAAACCGGCAAAGCACAAGACACTCTGGTGCTGTTCACGTCCGAACAAGGTTCACAGTTTCCGGGTTGCAAGTGGACGAACTGGGATACCGGTGTCCACACGGCTTTGATCGCGCGCTGGCCCGAAAAAGTTGCGGCAGGAAAACGGACGGACGCCCTAGTTCAATACTGTGACGTTCTGCCCACAATCATGGATCTGGCGGGTGCGGAAACAGCCGACCACAACTTCGACGGCGTCAGCTTTCGGCCTGTCTTGGAAGGCGCAACAACAGGACAGCGCAAGTTCGCGTACTTCATGCACAACAACCTGCCGGAAGGTCCGCCGTATCCCGTTCGTTCGATTACAGATGGCAGCTACCGATACATTCAGAACCTGACTCCCGACGAGCTGTACATCGAAAAACATGTGATGGGAACACGCGGTACTGGCGATTTGAATAATCCGTACTGGGACACGTGGATTTGGGACACGGAACAGCAAACTGCGACATACAACCTCGTCAAACGCTACATGCTGCGACCGCCAGAACAGCTGTACCACACGGCAGAAGATGGTTACGAATTGAACAACCTGGCTGCGGACTCCACGGTTGCAGATCGCAAGCAACTGCTAAAAGCCGAGCTGACCAACTGGATGACACAGCAGGGTGACCCCGGCATTCCGCAGGACAGCATGGATGCACTGAAAGCGGCGCGCCAGCAACAACATCTGTACTACCCAACGTCGCCGCCTGTGACGCAATGACGAACGGTAGCTTTAGTCGATGGTCAAATTCTGCATCACCAATGCCAAATGAGCTGGCAGCCAATTGGTTGTTGTGGCCACACCGTGACCAAACAACGCTTGTTCGATGGGAAAGCCCAATGGTGTCTTGCGGCCGGACGGTTCGTAGTCCAGCAACAGATTCCGGCCCGTTGCATGACAGCGCGTGCCTGTTTTCCAGCGGGCACATAAATCGCGAACGCGAGCGGGTGCCAAGAACTTGGTATCCAGCCCGTGCTCGGGTGTTTCGAGCCCCCCTTCCAATACCTCCCCAATTCGCTGATTAACGGCAGAAGATGTCGGAAACGCAACGTCTGTGCCCGCGATTCCAAAGGCCTGCACCCAATCGCCAAATTCCGCTGTTGCCATGGCGCTGAGGCTACAGGGAGGAAACATCGGTCGGGTGGTGATTGCGTCTTCCGGCTGTTGGCCACGATGATGCAGCACATGCACGAGGTCTCGACAACCGCTGGCATCCCAACCATAGCGCACTGGTGTGCCAAACGCAGTCATTCGAACACAGCGTGCCAAGGGATGCGGTGCTGGAGCATGTTTCAAAATCTTTTCCGCCTGTTGCCAATGTGGCTGATCCTGATCGGCAGCACCGAAGAAAGCCGCCACCGACGTTGGGTCGTTGGCCAGCAGGTTTGTCAGAATGGCGAAACCATTACCGGCGTGTGAGTGCCCCCACAGCAACACGTTTTCATCCACTGTCGGCTGCAATTGATCCAAATAGCACAGCAACCGCACCGCCAAATCCGCTCGCGCAAAATGATGATTTTGCCCTGTCCATGTGGGCTGCATCAGCTCCACGACCGGGTCGTCGCCGACCAGCTGCTGAAACAGATTGCGAAAGTCAGCGCCGTAGTTTCCGACATCGCCCGTGACTTCATCGGTCAGCGGTTTGAATTTCTCTTTCAGCGTGGCCGCTAGCGACTCCAGCGGCTTCAGCAGTAGAGAAGAACTCGCGCCAATTGCATTCAGCGTTTCTGAAATTGCAAACGGATCATTGCCCATGAATGTCCCGTGAACAAGCACAACATGATTGACACCAAATTCGTCATGCAGACGAGTAAAGTCCGTTTGATCACCGTTCGCCACCGCCAGCTTACGAAACGAGGGCGCGGACAGCGGTACCGGAGGATAGGCTTGGTGGCGAAACTGATTCTTGTCGGACATCTCTGAATTCTACAGCCCAAAGTCTGTTAGGCGAGCGGCAGAAGAGACTTTCTAGGCCTCACGTCGGCGAGGAAGTCGTCCGACTCGTAAAAGACATCGCTGCCACCATTACCCCGATAGAGTACGTGAATCAACGAAACCGCCTTGCGAAGCTCGTGCTGTTCGTGTCAGCAAAATAACGTCGCAAATCACTCAGTCAAATGAAAGTGGAATGTCCCTTGGTACGGTTTCCCTTATTGCGTTTTCTAAATGCAGCCGATCAAAGCGGTAACATCAGAGTCGCCACGAAGGATCAAATGTCAACTCGGGATGGCCCCGGCGGTTTTTCTGTAAGAAACCGATTTGATGACTGCTTTTGGTCCGCGTTGATCAAATTATCCAATGATTCGTGCGCCGAGAGCGTCGGCTAGTGTAGCGCGTTTCGAAATAATTCCCACGGATTCTTCGCTACGTGATCGGTTGGAACCGCCTGTTCTTGTTGGGGCCCAGCTGGTTTCATTGTTTTGTAAGTGTCTTCGAGACGCAGGTTGTGGTCCGCTATGAGCTCGTCGCGGGACTGAGTCATCTCTGTTTTCCACAGCAGGTCTGGAATTTCGAGGTCCACATCACTGAGTGTATGAGCCGTCGGATCTGAATTGCCGCTCGCTTCCAATCGTTTGCTGGAGCGGTCTGAATCTGTGTCTTCCGCCAACAACTCTTTCGATTGGAATTTCGCAAGGCCCGTGTTGTGATCGGGTTGATGCACTGTCGGATTCCTGTGGTCAACGGCAGCAACGGGCGCACTGTAGGATAACTGGCTGTCGTTCTGGCTGGCAGAACCCATCAGGAATTCAAGCTGTTGTCGTTGGTCAGCTGCCACAACGGAGCCCGCTGATACCGTTTGGGAGCAGCGCTGAAAACGGACCTTCTCAGGGCCATGGTTCTTCTCTGCAACTACCGGATCACTTGTCCGCAACAGAGAGAATTCTTTCGTCAACAGATTTGATGCGTTTCGCGGCAGTGATTGTTGATCGGGGCGTTCCTCAGAGGAACCACGCATGGATGCTTTGGTCCTGGCGACCTGCTTGATGGCGAGCTGATTCGGATCATGATCCCGAACGTCTGAATTCCCCACAAAATTCACGTTCCGTACCCGACCGCAACCTGCCACTAAGATTACCAAAATGAGCGAGAAGGCTCGCAACATCTTTGACTTCAACATCTCACCCAGCCCTCATTGCGATAACTTCTCTCTCAATTCTGGAAGGAGTCCGTCACGATGTAGTTCTTTGGATCGGCTTGGGGCCTTGCGTGAAAACACTCATTCTACGCAGTCCTGTTCGTTTGCTGGCAACAACTGCACGACTCAGCCCAATCGCATCGTCCATAGTGAACACTTGATCACTAGAAATCACACACCTCCACCTCGACAGACGCTGCTACGTGGGGAAAACTTGACTGCTGCTCCGGAGAACTGAATGTTTATGTGCTGCCAGCTTGAGCGGTTGTCAGCACTTGGTCAACTTCGCCCAAGACTTTCTGTTGATGTTTGGCCCACCAAGTGGCGGCTTTGTGAGCATCCCATTCGTCGTCGAGTTCAATTTTTGCAGTCGGCTGAGCACGTCGTGGATTGTCTGCGGGCGTTCTGTCACCACGCGCGAGTGACAATCGTGAATCAGTCGATCCAGCTTCGAAGGAATCGGTAAACGGGCGAGTTCGGAAGGCCGCCGCGCCGCACGGTTAATCGTTTGCGCTAACGCATCCATCGACCCCTGCGCTTCAAACGGTTCACGCCCTGTGAGCAGAAAGAAACCCGGGATTCCCAGCGAATAGATGTCTGAACGGGGACCCATGCAGGTCGGATCGACGATTCGTTCTGACGCGATGTACAGGGGTGTTCCGATCAACAACTTGATCAGTGGCCCCATAATCGTAGATGTTGATCGTGTTCGGATGATTCAAACCGCTGGCCAGCTGCACTTCGCGTTCAAACCGCGACAAGTTCTTGGCGTTGATCTGTTCAGGTTTCAGAATCTTGATCGCCGTAGGGCGCTTCAACAGAGCGTGCGTTGCGAGGTCGAACGCTTCTGCAGCGGCCGAGTCTGTTCTTGCGATTTGATTCAGATCGGCAACGGCATCGACAACATCGGGAACTCTGGCCCAAGATGCGATCAGTTCTTCTTCGGTCGCCAGCCAGTTTTCGAGGGCCCGCACTTGATGGTCCAGCATTTCGCGCATCACAACTTCGAGCGAATACGCCAGCGAGTTCTGGATGGCAGTGTGCAACCACCAGCCCAGCAGAATCAGAATTTCTAAAGCTAAGCCACTACCACCCAGCAGCCAGCGACGTTGTCTGCTGAGTCTGGGGATTGTGAGCGATTGACGACGCCGCAGACCGACGGCCGAAGCTGCGGGCTCTTCGGCAACCGTCTTGCCAAATCGTCTTGTGCGATTGCGATCAACGACATTCCCTTCCAGTTCCGCCGTCGCCGCATGACGTTCTTCTTGCTTCGCAGCGTCTTTCTCAGACTCCAGCAGCAACCTTTCCGGGCGATGATGTTTCAGTAGTCGCTCCACGGCCACCTGCAGATCCAGATCGTCCCGGCACGCGCTGCAGAAAGGCGACCCTGTTTTCTGGCGACAGATGGACAACCTGATGAAACACTTCGCGAACGCGATCATGATCGGGAGTTGCCATTTATTCTTCGCTCAGCTCAGCTCAGCACGCAACCAAGCCCGAATCATGGTCCATTCGGCTTCCACCCAGCGTTTGGATTTTCCCATTTCGTCAGCGACTTCAGACACGGTCATCCTGCCAAAGAAACGCATCTCAACAATTTGAGCTTGCGGGGGGCTGATTTCTTCCAGCCTCAGCAACGCATCTTCAACAGCTAGCACGTGAGAATCGTCTTCGCGCGTCAGCAGGCCTTCTTCCAGAGACAGCGTCAGGGCTCCGCCACCGCGTTTGGCCGTGTTATTGTGACGAGAGTCACCGGTTGATGTTTTTCCTGATTTGTGAGTCCCGGCAGGACGACAGACGTTGTCAGTGAATGACCTTCTGTCGTCTCGACCGCGACTGAATCGCGCGCAGCGAGATTCATTCCCGACACACAGTCGATGACTGACACTCACATTATCTACGGTCAACGGAAACCGTATCTTGATCAAAGACTCGCAACGACACACGCAAACGACCGTCTTCGCACTGAATTCGGTGGAGCCGAAACAGGGGCATTTTGGGATGCAGATTCTGTAGGTCAATCGTCCGCGGCAGTATGGTCGGAGGAATTTGGCTGGCGATGAGCGGATTGTTGATCATGTTGGTGTACAGATCCGGCTCAGCGTTCTGGCTCGCCGGTTCTGCAGACAGGCTGTCCAAACCGATGGACCACATGCCATCTTCGGCGGCCTTGCCACGCAGCTGAATCCTCACCAGTTGCATGATCCCCGGCTCACCCGCCTTGGGGATGATCTGAAACTTCACGCGCACCGTGACCATGTTGTCGGTAAATTGCACAGCCAGTGGTTCGACGTCCGCGAACCGGATCGAAAACAGCAATGGTTCTGCAGACAATGCACCGGGTTGTTGCAACAAATCTTTGATGACGGCAGGGTCGGTCCGCGCCGACTTCAACGACTCAACAAGTTTTCGAAGTGTGCTGTCTGTCACAGTCACACCGCCGATTGGACGCCAGCCCAGCCAGCGATTGACCGCTTCTTCAGATAACAACATCACCAGCGATTCTGGATCGGTCAGGCTGGAGGTTAAGTCGCTCAATCTTGTTGATCGACCAACCAGGGACAGGTTGTGAGCACTGGTGGAAAAACTGTTTTCTGTACTGGAAGCACTCCATTGAATCCGATCAGATCCCGAAAACGAGTCCAGCGTCTCGCGCAGGGTTTGCCATCCTTGATTCAGTTTCGCGAGTTCTTTGTCAACGCTGCGATTGACCTGCGGAAGCACGTCATCGGCGATGCGGCGCACGACGATGGCGTCTGATGCCGGCATACGGCGGCGGAGTTCGTTCCATGCGATGCGATCTCCAATCCGCCCCAGCAACGGCATTTGTGAAGCGACTGTATTAACACTCTGCGGAAATTGGCGGACCTGAAGATTGCCATACGCAGACTTGGTCAGAAACTGCACGCCATCAAAGTAGATGGGTTTGACCACGTCGAACGTATGGCTGCCCAAAGTGGTGACGGCGGCCTGCGTGGTCAGTCCCACAGTGTTGCTGGCCACGGTCCCTCGCGCGAGAATATTCAGTCTCGCCATATCTGATTGGTCGACAGAACCAAGCCTGATCGATGTCGTTGTGGTCTGCATGCCACTGACACTGGCTTCCAAGACCTGCGTCGCGACGTTGTTACTTTTCACGTCGTCTCGTTCGACGAATTCCCCCAGCAGATCCGTGCGAATCGTGAAGATCAGGTCCGACGTCGACGTCGTCCTCGACTGATGGGAACCAGCGGCCTGCGAATCTTCAGGAATCGACAGCGTTTGAGGAGGAATGAAAAGCTGTCCAAGCGCACGGGCACCGCAGGTTGTGATCTGGACAACCAGAATCAAACGCATGCAGTTTCGAAGCATCAAACGAGTCGTGTCTGACATTGGCGATCGGAGAAAATCTGCTGGTGACAACAGGAACGAAACAATCAAACAGGGCCACCGTTTTTGGTTACCGAAAGAATGCGCGATGCACGGCAGGCCCAGAAACAGTTTACGCCAGCAGCGGACTTCAAACCACAGGTTTTTCGTGTTCCATGGATGTCAAACAGCGGGCCATGCCCAGACCCCACAGAATCAGCATATCTTTCTGCGCCCAGACGACATACTTGCCCTGTCTTGCCATCTATCGAGACAATCCGTGTGTCAAAGTGCGGTGGCCCAAAACGGTGAACCACAGAATACCAAACAGGCTGCCAATGCCGTACGAAAAATGCAGAATGGCGAAAATCAATGGCGACAGCAAAAAACCGGCCAACCCCGTTTTGCGAGACACCATCACCGCTCCAACCAACAAACCGGCTAAATACAACAGCCCAAAGCCGGCTGACAGAGGTCGTAACATGGGAGACACAACGGCCGCACCAGTGGCCATAATGACGGCCAGCACAAACACCATCGGAATCAAGTATCGAAAGCTGGCCGACCCACGTTTTTGAATCGTCCGGATTCTCCATACACCGTATTGGTAATACTGTTTCCAGAGTTTCTGCAGTGTCGATCGTGAAAAATAGCGACTGCGGATCTCCGGATTCAGAAAAATCTTGCCTCCGTTCTCGATTACGCGCGCGTTCAATTCGTCATCTTCATTGCGTGCCAGTTCTTCATCGTAAGCCCCAATTTTTTCGAACACCCACTTCCAGTAACCGCCGAAAGGAACAGTGTCTGCATAACCGGCCGCGCCGCCGATGCGAAACTGCGAGTTGCCAACACCGACGGGGCAACTGGTGGAGGCAGCGATAATGCGACCGATTTTTGTGTCGTTGACCGTTTCCACAACCCCGCCCACGCACCAACACTCAGGTCGTTCCATCAATTCTGTGGCAGAACGCCGAATATAGTCGGGCTCAATTTCCGCATGTCCGTCCACTCGCAAAATAATGCTGCCCTGCGCTTCGCGAATCCCAATGTTCATAGCGCTGGTCTGCACTTGTTTTGGGTTCTGCAGCAGTCGCACGCGCGGATCTTGTACAGCGATGGTCATGACTTGAGCCACCGTGTGATCCGTACTGCTGCCGTCAACGACCAGCACTTCCATGAATTCAGGCGGCCAATCATTTTGCAGAATGCTGTTCAAACACCCGCTGATGTAGTCGCTTTCGTTGCGGATGGGCACAACCACCGAAACAAACGGATGGGCTGCAGTCGGAGTATCAGTCGTGGGCTCGCGCTGTAGAGCAGATGTCATGAGATATCCTTAACTTGCCATGGCTTACCATGGGGCACATTAAAAATTGGAATGCAATGAACCAGCCAGCAGCACAAGCGTCACCAGAGCACCACCGATCAACGCGATCGGCACACCTTGTAGTCGGTTTTGGACTTTCAGGAACGTCAGGCGACTGATCAGAACCGCCAGTTCTCCCGCTGTCCAGCACAACGCTGCTCGAATCGGAAGCGACAGCAGCGGCGTCAACTGAAACGCGACAACCAATGTCACAAAGCCGATCAGCATGGCCAGCACGTCCTGTCGATTCAGGCCAAATGCGTTTAACGTGAATTTGGCGCCCATGTTCATGCACGACAGATACAAACCCGGCATCAGTAACATCATCACTCCACCGGCTGTCGCTAGATCCGGTTTTTGTGTCAGTTCAGCCACCAATGTGGCGACCGGCACGGATAACAACATCCCGCCGATGCAAATGGGAATCAATGCGACGGTCAGTAACAGAAATTTAGTGCGGATGATTTTGTGACACGCTTGCTGATCGTCACCGTCGATCGCTTTAGAAAGTCGCGCAAACGAACTGACGACGATACTGGTGCCGACGAAGCCAGCCGCCAGTACCAATCGGAAGGCGGCACCGAACTGCGTGACGCTGGTGTCCGTGCCGTAGATGGTGACGAATAGCAAAGCCGACTGAGTAAACATCGGTGCCAGCACCAACGACACGCCAATCGGCGCGACGTCGCGGACGTTCTTCCACACGTTTCCGAAATCAACCGGTTTCGTGTCGGACGCGGCAAAAAGTGGTCGGCAGATGTCGAGCCTTGATTCAGCCACCATTCTGACCACGTTACACGCCAGCCAGACCAGCAATAATGTCGTCAGCTGAATGTCAAACAGCGCTGCACCGATCAATGTGGCCACAATCGCGATGCGACAGCCAAGCACCAAACCGGCTTCGATATCGAGCCGCTCCTTCCCCCGCAGATACCACAAAAATGGGTCGCTGCTGGGTTGTGTCGTGGCGACCATCACACTGAGCACCAGCGCAGAAAATGGCAGAGTGTTGATCGGCAGCAGTCCAAGCACCGCAACGGCCAGCAGCGAAAATAGCAGCTTGTTGCTGACGCAGTCGTGAAATGTTTGCCGCGCATTTTCGGAGCCTGCGAAACGTCGCACGGCCCACAGTCGCGTTCCAAAATCCGACGCCACTTCACCAATGGCGATGATAGAACACGCCGTGAAGTAGGTGGCGTAAACGCTGTTCTCTAGGAGTCGCCCGAGTGCCAGCAGCAGCAGCAACTGCAGAATCGAATTCAGCGAACTCCCGCCCGCGTTACTGACCACATTCACCACAAACTGGCTGCGACCCCGCACGGCCGACCACCAACCGCTGCGCGTGTCCGAACCGGTCGCGGTCACGGAATTCGTGTTCGCCACACAAGGGACAGTTGAGTTCGATGCGGTGGGAGTCATGGGGCTCAGAAAAGTTTCTTAGTCACCAGTCAGGATGTCGTAGCCGTACGTGCGGACCAGTTCTCGGTCCAAGTGTTGGTTGATAATTTCGATCGCTGCGACCGACAGTTTGTCTCGCCAGCGTTCGTTCAGATAATAGTCTCGGTAATAGTTCGAATCTTTGCTGCTGTCTTTTGTCGACTGTTCGAAATTACGAAACACGTCTGATGTCCGCTGCAGACTGAATTCCTGGGCCACGTCGTTCATCGTCTGTTCCGGATCACACAGCACGTCTTCGTATCTGAGGTTCAGGGCCGGAAAAGCACTGTTCAGCGGCAGGTAGGATTTGTTCTTGATGTTCCACAGTTCAATCGGATTTGCGACAGTTTGATCCGTGCCATCACGGCCAGTGGTCTGCCACGGTGTTGTTAGGAATTCCTCAAAGCTTCGTTCGGATTCGTAGTATTGGTGGTACGGTCGGCGGTGCATCGACAGCAGCCACGAATATGGATTCTTGGTGATCGTGACGAAGTGCAGACGCCGCGCAGAAATGCTGTAGCGTTGCAGTTCTTCCACCGGCTTTACGCGCATGTGCTTCCAGCCCAGATTGCTGCCGAACGTGCTGGAAAAGAATGTGTCCCGAACCGCTTCGCGCCCCGGCAGGATGAGCTGTAGACCTGTGACGGGCCACGGCACGAAACCGCGAAGTTCTTTGGCGACGAAGTTCAGGCGAATCAATTCGCTCAGATAAATGGTTCCCGAATTTCGTTCGCCATAGACTTTCACCAGCGGCAACTCATTTTCGCTGGCCGGTTGGTGTTTGGCGGCTGTTGAGATGCTGGTTGATTCTGTCACCATTGGTGCTGCTGTGCAGTCTTTCACGAGTTCACCTCCTGATCGTCATCAGATTCCTCCCGCGTGGTGAAAGCTGACGCAATGCACAGCCAGTACAGGCTTCCCATTGCATGGTTGTTCACAACATACTGCACGTTGGCGAGGTCTCGACCCAGCAACAACACAAACAGACACAAGGCAATCGCACGGTAGCGCCGCGGGCCCGTAAAACCGCGTCTGAGCAACACAAACCCCAAGCAAGCGTAAAACAGCAAGCCGGGCAGGCCGAAACTGCCGGCCATCGAAAAGATCCAATTGTGCGGATCTGCTCCAGGGTAACCGACGTAGTATTTTAAGAAGACGGGCCAGTGAGAAAGTCCCGATCCGTACAACCATTGCTCGCGCGTGAGGTTGTGAATGCAGGCGTTCCAATAGGCTCCACGCATGCCCAAACTTTGCAGGCTGTCCACGTCCTGAAATCTCATCAACACCAAGATTTCTTCCCACGGCACACCGATCACAAACAACGCCGGCAGTCCCATTAAACCCAATCCGATCGCCCGTCGCGGCGACTTCGTCCACATCAACACGCCACACGCCAACAGGTAGAAGCCGAACATCGATCGTGCTCCGCCCAAGATGGCCAGCACCAGTCCGACAGATCCGAATGCGAAGATGAATTTGTCAGAAATTTCTGTGCCGCGCGACGCTCGCAAAAAGATCAACAGATACAAACACGGCAACATCGCCAGCGTGTTGGGCGACAAGAACGGGCCCGTCAGACGCGCCATTCCTCGACTGCCGCCATCCATGAGTTCAAACATTTGGCTGATGATCGCCATGCCTTTGCGAGAAGCCCCGAAGCCGGGTCCGTACACGGTTTGCAGCAGCGTGACGATCAGGATGTGAGCCAAAATCATCGTGCAAATGGTGCGTAGTCGCACTGACGAGAACCGATCTTCGGACAGAATTCGATTGGCCAGAAATCCGGACACAATCATCATCGCCATCAATCCGCCCAGCAGGTAATAGGGCTTCTCTTCGTATTGTTCATGCAGCTGAAGTTCCTGCTGCACCCAAGAACTCGCCAGTCCATACATCACCAGCAACAGTCCACCGAAAACAAGGCGTGTGAAAATACGATCGTCCGCCGTCCGCGCCGCTCGGCGAAGTTTCGGATTCATGATGGCCGAAAAAGACATCATGCAGGTGATGCCACACACACCGGCATAGACCGAAGGGTCCGCCTGTCCCGGCGAATCATGCACCGAAGCGACCAGCAGCAACAAGTAAGGCCGCCAGCTAGGCGCGATGATGGCCAAGCCCAAAATGAAGGCGACAGAATCGTACGGTGTGAAATACCCGATACTCGCGATTGCGAAATACACCACACTGATCAACACCGCACGAATGACTTCCGAACGTTCTGCCGTTTGATGCCCCAGCGCAGGCAGAGCGTGGCTGGCGGGATAAGGGTTTAATGTTGCAGTTTGCATGCGGGTTCCGACTCGCTCGGTTCAACAGTGGTTCAACAGACGCCGTGATTACACCAGCTGACATTCCGGGACACGCCACGTGTCTGGAACGGCCACTTTGAGTTCGTCCTTCAGTCGCGACAGCTCGTCCGCGATGGTTTGCATCTGTGGCTCCGTCAGCACATCGGCTGCTGTTAACGACGGCCGCCCGCTGTCGACCATCAGCAAATCAATCGTTCGTTCCCGCAGTGTGGTGTTGCGATAGATCCATTCGACAAGGTCGCACGTGACCGGCAACGCCTTGGCTGTTTGCGACACGCGCGACGCAATTCGATGTAACGTGGCCGAACGATAATCTTGCGACTTGTTCAGTGGTGTGGCTAAGTCTGCGGGTACGAAACTCGCGTCGACGTTCAGGAATTCGTAGATCTCCTGAATCAGCTGCAGCGGCCGTTGTTTGACGTCGTCGTAGAAATAGATTCCGATTTGATCGCGATCGAAGTGCTTAAAAAAGCGTGCTAAGCTGGTGGCGTACGAACTGCGTCGAACATACTTTTCGTCTCGAACCGCCAGCCGTTGCAATTGGTCTGCCGTCAGATCAGCGATGCCACCGTATTCGTTTTGAGCATCATGCATCAGATGCGACATGGCTCGATCAAACGGATTTCGCAACATCACCAGCAGTCGAACGTCCGGATAGACGCTCGCCATTCGCGCGGCCGTGTCGGCGTGGTCCATATACCACGGGCTGATTTCGCCCTGCAGACAAGCGGCGGAATTCGCAAAGTGCTTTTGGTACCAAACGGGCCCGCGTGCGAAGTTTTCGTTGAAGTAGTTCAGCTCTTTCGGTTGGCTCATTTCAATCGCTGGATGCTGATCCAGTTTGCTCCACACCCACGTCGTCGCGCTTTTTTCGGCACCGATTCCGACAAAGGCAGGTGCCCAGGCAGCTGATGGTTTTGCAGGGGACATGTTCGCTTCCGACGAATCCGTGAGACAACAGCAGTCTGTGTCAGACTGCAGACAATGGTTGTCGGAATCGTACTGCAACGGCCAAATCGGCAGAACATCGATTCGGCCCCGGATTCGGCTCAACAAGCCGCAATTTGCCGAGCAAAGTCACACTCCGGCAATTCCTGCCGGAATCCGGTACGGCGATTTTTCACTGTCACGCGGGCATTCACCTGTCGTAGTGGATTACGCCGGATTGCCGGTTTTTCAAAATAGGGGTAGCTTGTGGGTCGCGTTTTGGTTTTTGCCTAAGTTAGGGTTGTGGTCGCTGCAGTGTGATTGTTGCGAGTGCCACTCGTCTTATCGTTGAGGATAAACTTCATGGTTGTGCAGAACTGGCTTCCGACGTTACGAATGACCCTGCAAAACTCCGTCCGACAAGGGCGTGTGAGTTTAGGTGGGGGGGGGCCAACGGCGTGAACGTTCCCGGCGTTCAAGGCACACGCAGGCGTGCTTCCAAACTGAACCATTGGAAGAAAAAATCCTACTGTCGGCGACCACGGGCATGAGTGCGGATTCATCAACCAACTCCGATCCGATGATGGACGACGTTGGATATGACTTCGCCTATGACGCCAGCGATGCGACCAGCACGGCGTCAACATCGTACGACAACACGTATCTCACCGATTACGTTACTCAGTATACGGCGTCATACGATACGAACCCCGGTGCGAACGATGGCACCTCGACTCCAGATCCCACGGCAAACTTCGATTCGTTCGCGGACGATATGTTCACAACAGATTTCGACACGTATTACGAAGGCTACGAAACAGTCGACGGCATGCCGACTGGCACGGGGACTTCGACGGCAGCAGAATCCGACAGCCCCAACGACACGGGAATGTTTGACGATGGCACGTCCGATCCGATGTCTTCGGAAGCTGACTCCACCGGATCTGCTGGTGCTGGCCCGAACAGCCCAGCACCAGAAGTGGATGGCAATGGGGGGATGCCGACCGGAGCGGATCCTGCTGAGCCACCTAGCGGTGCGGTGACGGATGGTACCGCCGACGATGACGATGGCACCGCAGACGACAGCGAACAAGAAGCGGAGGATCAGCAGGCGGCTGCGGACGCTGAAGCTGCGTTCGATGAAGCCTTGAGTGCTGCCCAAGCCGCAATCGGTGCCGCCCAGACGGACTACGCATCGGCCACCAGCACCGCGGATGACGCATTAGGTTCCGCCGTCGATTCGATCACCTCAACACTGACTTCTGCAGGCGAAGGGGCCGATTCCACATTCGATACGGCGGTTGATGCCGCTCGTACTGCGGCCCAAGCTGCGATTGACGTGCTGACGGGGACAATCACGACCGACGCCACCGACAGCGATAACACTCTGAACGTCGCCTTGGAAGCCACTCAGCAAATTTTGGACGGCTTGCTGTCCACCGCCGAATCAGACTACGACGACGCCATGGATGTCATCACCGGCGCATTGAATTCCGTCATCGATACAGAGACGGCAACTCTGGATGCTGCCATCGAGACCGCGATCAGCACGTTCGATGCGGCACTGGCTCCGATATCCGCGAGCTATGATACGGCCGTCGATCTGGCCACGAGCACATTTGACAACTTGCTGACCGCCGCTGAAGATTCTTTTGCGCTGGCAACGGGCAGCGGCCCGACCGGTACGCTGGGCGTTTACAATTCCACGGTGACCAGTGCCACCACGACGCGGAATTCCGTGGTGTCCAGCCATCCGAATGTCGCCGAATTCGACAGTGAGGCGTTGCTGAATTCCCCGGCGGTGGTGACCGCGATTTCCGGCGCGACCGCGTTCTTGGAAAGCACGATTGATGGGTTTATCGCGTCGTTTGAAGCCGCATTGGACGGCCTGATTGCCATTTACGACGCCGCGATGTCAACCGCTGGCGATGCCCACGACATGGCGACGACCGCCGCCAATTCTGATTTCGACGATGCGCTTGAGCTGGCGAATGGGGCCTATAACACGGTCGCTCAGGATGCCGCCGATGTCTATCAAAACGGGATCGACGGCCTGCAATCTACGTACGATACCGCGGCCTCCACGGCGCAGGGAAGTTATGATTCTGCGGTTAACGCAGCGACCCTTGTTTCGGACGCCGCACTGCTGGCCGCCCAGACCACTCACGACGACGCGGTCACCGCTGCGACGGGTATCTATTGGGCTGCCGTCGGTCCACTGAACACCGCGCACGCTGCCGCGATTGCCGGCATCGACAGCGACTATCAAACCAACCTGCTGGCCTCCGCGGCGCAATACGCAGCCGCCATGCAGGGGCCGCAGGATACTCAGGCGATCGCCAGCGCCACCGCGACGAACACGTACTACGCCAGCGTTGCCACGTACTCTCAACATCAGACGGACACCATCAAGCTCGCCTCCGACGCATTCTTTGCAGCCAAAAATATTGCTGCCGAAGACTACGACGCCATCGCGGGTGCCTTCTGGTCAGCCATGGCCATGATGATGGGCGAATTCGACATGTCGGCGGTGTACGGGGCGGCGAAACAGTATGCCGTCGATGTGGCCCGTGCTGACGTCGATGCTGTCCGCGTTCAAGGTGGCGCGGCGGTGAAATACACCACGGACGAACGAGCGGCCGATACGCTGAAGGTTCGAGCGCTCAACGCGGCTCGGCATGCGTTGAGCACCGCAGAAGCGGGCGCGTCACGGGATCAATCGTTGCGAGACATCGACTTCAAAGCAATGATGTTGACCTTGAAGGCCATGAAAAATGCGGCGCATGCCATCGCCGTGCAGGGGCACCAAGCGACACTCGACATCGCCACGGCCAACGCGAAGAAAAGACTGGACATCGCCAAGAATGCAGCCGGTGCGACTTTGGCCAAAGCCACGGCGGATGCGCAGCAGTTGCAGACGAAGGCTCTGTCCGCAGCAACTCAGGTGTTCGCCGATGGTGCAGCGGGATTGGCGATTGCTCAAGGACAGACACTGGCGGCTGCCGCCGAAACGCAGACCAATGCTTCAGCCGCCGCTAACGCAAATTTGTGGGATGCATTGTCGGCTGCGGACACGGCATTCACCATCACAGCCTCGACAGCCCAGTCTGCTGTGGCCAGTGGACTGGCGTCGCACCAAACCGGCTTGGTCTCCAGTATTGGTGGAGCCATCGCGACATACAGCAGCACTGTTGTGACGGCTCAGGTGTCCGCGTTTCGAGCTCAAGCGTCGACCGACTCAGACCACAACGCGGTGGCGGATGCATGGCAGTCGTTTCACACGGATACATCCACTGCCGCCGATACGGCCGCCGCCAATGACGCAGCTGCTCTGTCAACGTTCTTGTCCAGCACGGCCGCAGCCGGGCCGGCGAT
>JBDNHJ010000019.1:0-2819 GCA_041688835.1 Fuerstiella sp. | reverse complement strand
TTCGCTGGACCCTGCGGTGATTGACCAAGCTCGTTCAGCCGCAGAAGCCGTCGGTCTGCGGCTGGCTGGTGTGGACATCGTCACCCCCGACGCCTCGCGGTGTCTCACTGACGCTGGCGGTGTCGTGCTGGAAGTGAACTCGGCACCGGGGTTCTATTTTCACTACGCTGCGAGCAATGGTCGCACTCCGGTCGCCATTCCCGTGCTTGCCGCATGCCTGAATCACTCAATCCATTCAGACGCATGGAAGACAACTCAAGTCGCATCCGTACCGAGTGACCCCTGTGAAGTCGCGTCAACGCTTTAATCAGCCCTGCAAAAACGGCGGAACATAACCAGTGCCTTCAGCAACGAACCTATCCGAACCACCACAATCACAGGAGGCTGCTACGAATGCCGTACGGCCATCCCTGCCACCTGTCATCATCATCGGGGGAAACGACAATGCCTTGTCACTTGTGCGTGCCTTCGGTCGGCGGGGAATCGACGTCTACGTTATCAATCAGCCGGGTGCCGACGTCGCAAAGAGTCGATTCGCAAAGGTGATACGGCTTCCCGATCACACTTCGTTCGAAGACGCTGCGACAGATTGGCTTTGCGGAGCGAAGTCAGATCGACTTCAACAAAGTGTGCTGCTGGCAGCCAGTGATGAGGGACTGACAATCCTCGCGAAAAACCATGAATTGCTCTCTCAGCGATTTCTCCTTGATCTTTGCAATCCGGTTGCACAGTTACAAATGCTGGACAAGCTGGATACGTATCTTCTGGCTCGCGAGGCAGGAGTGCCGACGCCCAAATTCTGGCAAGTCAGCACACAAGATGATCTGGGAAAACTTCATCATGAACTTGTCTATCCAATCATTGTAAAACCCATCCTATCCCACGTGTTTCAGCAGAAGTTCCACACGAAGTTCATCGTTGCCGATAACTTTGAGCAGCTGGGTGCGGCATTCACGGTCGCGGCCGATGCGAACATTGATGTGCTGTTAGTGGAAAAGATTCCCGGACCGGACACGCAACTTTGCAGCTACTACACTTGGTTGGATGAAGACGGCCAGACCGCATTCGATTTCACGAAACGAATCATTCGCCGGTATCCGGTAAATATGGGACTCGCGACGTACCACATCACGGATCATGTTGAGGATGTCAAAGAGCACGCTGTGAGACTGTTTCGCCATGTCGGGCTGAAGGGTCTGGCAAATGCCGAATTCAAATACGACGCTCGTGATGGCGTGTTGAAACTGATCGAATGCAATGCTCGGTTTACGGCTGCCAACGGTCTCGTTGCTCGTGCCGGAATGGACCTCGGTGCATTGGTCTACAATCGCCTGACCGGACTTCCGTTGCCACCGCTGGACGACTTTCGCGACGGATTGACGTTGTGGGATCCAATGCGAGATTTCAAAGCGTTCCTTGAGCTGCGGCGAAGCGGCGATCTGACGCTGGCTGGCTGGCTGAGCAGCGTAATGCGGCGGCACTGCTTTCCCGGTTTTGACTTCGCGGATCCACGTCCCGGTCTGACGCGTCTCATGCGTCGCCTGTGTAAGCCTGCGGACTAGATCAAGCACACTGCTGCGTTGAGCTTAACATTCGGCAACGTGCTCAGTCCGTGGTTGCGATATCGTAACGTCGACGTTTGCCAGTTCGAATTCCGGGTCTGTCCCTGCGACTGCTTCCTCAGCAGAGTCAGTTAATACAGGGAGCCGTTCCCCTGTAATTCGATGCGCTGCGTTCCATCACCTCCTGCAATCGCGCCATGGCGCGGATGTACCGTTTCCGTGGAATCCGCCATTGCGACCTTTCAGAAGAAGAATCGGACGGTCTGACTATGTTGGAAAACGCGAAGGTGCGTCTACCGGCCCAGGGGAAAAATGCACTCCGGATGTACAGGAGAATATTGCGATGAAAATCAAGATCGTTGGCACAGTGTTCGGTTGCGGTTGTGCCTTATTCCGGTGTCGAGTTTACGATATTCAAATCATCCACCTATTTCGTTAGCTGCGGGGCAGAAATCGCTCCCCATTTCTCAAACCCGGAATCCCCTGTGACAAAGGTATCGTGCATTACGTTTGCCGGTTGTACATTGACGTACTTGTCACTGCCGCGTTTATTGGTGTCAACAATTCTGACCCCGGCAAAACCCACAATTGTGTATTTAGTGTTTGCTCCATTGCCTTCGACATGCGAACACAGTGGCACCAGTCGCGTTTCGCCGATGATGTCAAACGCGGCGTCGTAGACGGGGCCGCCCATGCCTGGGTCGCCATCGATCTCAAGCGTTCCCGTTTGCGGATCCAACGCCGGAGCACCTCCGAAGTAGTCAAGTTGTGTTTCGGTGACGCCGTGCAGAATCTGATCCGCGAGCGCCCGAATGCCGTTTGATGTGCGCCCAATGTTTAGTGTTCCGAAGTTGCTGTTCCGCGACAATTGGTTTTTCCGGTTGGCGACAATTAGAAGTGCCGGTTGCTGAGTGTGCTGCTTGAGCATCAGAGGCGCGGTTCTGACTCAGCGACAATTAGAATTCCCGGGTGAGATTGAATTGTAGATCATTGTAACTCCTTATTTTCATGGAGGTTACGATGGTCAAGGATGGATGCGTCAAGGAACTTCGGCGGTTGCTCGGGATGGGCAGGACTCTGGTCGATTCGGCAAGGATGGCGGAAATGAGCGAGAACTCGGCACGAAAATACCGCGACGACGATGGACTGCCGTCGCAGAAGAACGCGTCTCGAAAGTATCGGACTCGGACCGATCCTTTCGAAGACGTGTGGGGCGAAATTCAGGAGCGACTCGAAACCGAGCCTCGTCTCAAAGCG
>JBDNHJ010000168.1:0-57198 GCA_041688835.1 Fuerstiella sp. | reverse complement strand
TTGATGCGGGCTTCTAACACCGGATCGGATGGAAACTGCTGTGCGGAAAGGCGATTGAGCTGGTTGGTGAAGTTCAGATTGCGGTGTTGCTGGTCCGAGTCTAACCCGCCATGTGGGACGGCGTAGTCGAGCGGATTCTTAGGATCAATCTTCAAGTTGACCGCGTCGTAGGCCGGCCCCAGATAATGGCCGTCTCGCGTGTCGAAGAATCGCGGACCGATGTTGATGAATTGCGGTAAGTTATCACTCAACGAACCCAGCCCATAGTTGATCCAAGCCCCGATTGTGGGCACGCGGGGATCCAGCATGTGACGACCGGAATGGAACTGCACCTGAGCGCCATGATTGTTGTCGGTGGTCCACATCGACCGCACAAAGGCAATATCATCGGCACACGATCCGATGTGTGGAAACCAGTCACTGATTTCAATACCCGCTTGGCCGTATTTTTTATAACCCGACTGCAGGGCGAAGATCTTTTTGCGTTCCTGTCCGTTGGCGTCATCGGCGACGACAACTCGCAGATCCTTAAAGTGTTTCGGATCGAACACGTCGGCATACGGCGTGTCGCTGATGGACATTCCGGCGAATTTATTCAGCGCGGGTTTGGGATCGAAGCTCTCCATGTGACTGACGCCGCCGCGCATGAAGAGCCAGATGACGCGTTTTGCCTGCGGTTGAAAATGCGGCTTGCCATCCGGCTGCCCGTGCTCTTCTGCCGCAGCAATTCCATTGAACGCCAGTGCGCCAAAGCCTAAAGCGGATTGCAGCAGGCACTGTCGCCGCGAGTTCGAAAAACGGTTCGTCATCGGATCACCTGAAAATCGTTGTGGTTAAGCAAAGCGTGGACAAACTGGACTCGATCAGGAGTCACTTTCAGAAACGCCAGACAGGCACGTGTTTCGGTTTCAGACGGCGTTCTGCCGAGGAGTTGTAAGAAGATAGCTGCAGCAAACTGCGCATCGGTTAGCTCTGCGTTCAATTGGGAATTGATCTGGCTGGCTGCATCAATGGCTTCGCGGCTGTTCATCATCGCCAACGCCTGTTGCGGAACAATACTCTCCCCACGACGGTAGCAGCCGAAAATATCGGCGTCGTCAAACGTCGATACGAATTTGTCCCGGCCGTCTCGGGAATGAAACAGATACAGGCTGCGCCGATGAACATTCGGTCCCGGCGTCACGGACGGTCCACCGCGAGTCAGATCCAACTGACCAGCGAGGTGCAACAGACTGTCTCGCAAAACCTGCGATTCCATCCGTCGACCGTTCATGCGCCAGTAGTATTGGTTTTCCGGATCACTGGCCAAAGTCTGCTGGTCGGCATCCAAATTCGACGAACTGCGTTGCCAAGCGTTGGAGTTCAAAATCAACCGATGGATGTGTTTCATGCTCCAGCCCGATTCGATCAGCTCAACCGCAAGGTAATCGAGCAGATCCTGATGCAACGGCGCGGATGCTTGGCGGCCAAAATCAAAGACGGTTTCCACCAGTGGTGTGCCGAAGTGCCGCGACCAGATGTGATTAACGGCCACACGCGCCGCCAATGGGTTATCGCGATCGGTGATCCAGCGCGCCAGAGCGGTCCTGCGTCCGGTACTGGTTTTGGAATATACGGGAGCGTACTGCGACGCTGTATGTTTGCCGAGATCCAACGCCCGCCGACTGCCTCGCAACGGTGCGTGCGCTGGAAGTTCTCCCGATGTCAATGCGGCCTGTGCCTGATCGCGACGTTTGACAGCGGCGGGTTGTTTGGCCGAATCCGCTTTCAGCAGCTCAAGCTCGGCCTGCGCTAACTGAACTTGCAGCTGCATGCGTCCGGCGATTTCCATTGCTTCGCTACCGTCGCCGCTGCCATCACCAATGTCGTCTTTGAGCGTGGCATTGTCGGCGGCGATGCGTGCTTGCAATGCCGCAAGTTCTGCCTGGGCTAACTGCAATTCGGCTGCCGCCAATTCCGCAAGTTTGACGGCATCAACCATCGTGGATGGCTTGTTGGTATTCTGCAGGACAACATCGGTCGGCAGAGCTTGGACGTCGATGGAATAGAAATCGGCTGTGGCATCGAAAGCAAACAGTTCGATCGATCCGCTGCTGCGTTGTGGTAGTCGAGAGGCGAACAGAAACTGATCGTCTAGCGAGACGTTGATCAGGTCAGCTCTCACTTTGACGTTCAGCCGATATTCTTGGTTCAACGCAATCGGACGATCGACCTTAGCATCACCGGGATAAACGCTCTGCCCCGCCACCATATGCGAGAGCTGGACTTTCGGGCCGCCCGCGAACGCGCTGACATAAACAACGTGAGCGTTTTCGCCAGACTCGTCGGCATCGAAACGAACGCCCGTCGATTTCCATTGCGTGCCACCAATGGTTCGAAACTTCAGGCTCAGGTCGAAGTCTGATGGATGATGTGCCTTGGTTCGCAGGCAGCTGCGGTCGATCGTGGGTTCGGTTTGAGCCAACAGTCCGCCTTGGTAACGCCATCCACTGCCGATTGTCTGCCAGATATCCGGGCGAGATTTTGCGAAGTCTTCCGTTAGGCTGGTCGGATCAGCAGCGATGGCAGTTTCGGCCGCAGTGGCTGACTCCTGTGTGTGTTTGATTTGTTCAAGGTGTTCGCGAGCGGCGGTGACTTTCGCCGTTGCTGCGGCCAAGCGATCGGTTTGCACATAGTCTCGAACACCAGGAGCCCACGCTTCGACAGGCAGGTCAATCGGAGTTGGCGGCTGTGCGAAACCGGCCAGAAATTCCGGCGGGCCAGCGGGAATCGGATTGTCCTCGTCGGGCGACGCCGGGTCACCTCGCCGGTGCAGATAAGTCGGCGCATCCAGCTTGTCATCGTAAACGCGCGGAAGCCCGTTGGTATCGTAGTCGGTTTCGCCCGGCAATGCGTCTAGGCGAACATGATGCGGCTCGAACACGGCTCGGAAACGGTAGTAGTCTGTATGCGCAATCGGATCATATTTGTGATCGTGACACTTGGCGCAGTTCAGCGTGAGTCCCAGAAACGCTTTGCTGGTGTGTTCGACCGTATCGTCGAGCCACGTTGTGCGGTTGAAGAGATAGTAGTTTCTGGCCAGAAATCCGGTTGCGGCGATGACCTTCAGATCCTGCGGTGCGATCTCATCACCCGCCAGCATTTCTACGATCATCTGGTCGTAGCCTTTGTCTTCGTTCAAAGAATCAACGATCCAGTCGCGCCAGTGCCACAGGTGCTTCTGGCTGTTACGCAGTTCGTTCCCCAAACCGTACCAGTCGCTGTAACGCCAGACATCCATCCAGTGGCGTCCCCAGCGTTCGCCGTACTGCGGGCTGTTCAGCAGTGAATCAATGATCGCGTGCAGCGGTTGTTCAGATTGCAACTCCGTGACTGTTGGCGGCAGTCCAGTGACATCCAGATACAGTCGCCTGAGCAGCAGTGTTTTGTGTGCTGTTGCCTGAGGCTTGAAGCCTGCTTTCCGGAACTTTTCAGTCAGGAAGGCATCAACGGGGTTGGGTTCATTAACATCCGGAACTGCGGGGCGGTTGATCTTTTGAAACGCCCAGTGCTGCATGGGGTCAGCTTCAGGCTGCTCGTTTTCGGGAGCCGGTGCGCCGGCCGATAGCCACTTTTTGATGGTCTGGATTTCGGCGTCCGTTAACGGTTCTCCTTCAGGAGGCATCCGCTGATCGGCATCTTCGGAAGTCAGTCGAGCCAGCAGATCGCCGCGTTCAATGATGCCGTGGTCCTGCATGGCCTGCACGGTATCCAGTCGCAATCCGGCTTCCTGTTTCAACGCGCCATGGCAGGCCATGCAGCGTTCTTTGATGACGGGCCGAATCTGTTTGAGATACAAGTCGACCCCGTCGTCCTGGCCAAACACGGATGCGGACCACAGAAGTAGGCACAGAATGGAAATGATCTTGGCAGGAATCTTCATTTCAGTCAGTTACCTTTCGCGTGGCGGACACTCTCGTTCTTTCAGTATACCAATTCACGGACGTTTCCCCCAGTGTTTTCCCCAACGGATTCGGATGGCATCCAGCAGCACGGCCACGATGATCACCGAACCCGTGATGATTTGCTTGTTGGCGTCGGACAAGCCAATCTGAGCCAGTCCCGTTTGCAGGACTTGGATAATCAAGACACCAATGAACGAACTGACGACGCTGCCGCGACCGCCCATTAAGCTGGTTCCGCCGATCACACACGCTGCGATCGCGGCCAGTTCAATCCCGATCGCGCCATTTGGATCGGCCGTCGATAGACGAGATGTTTGCGCGAGTCCGGCCAAGCCGCACAGCAACCCGCTGATCCCAAAGACAGCGATAGCATACGGCGCGGCGCGGATGCCCGACATGCGGACGGCTTCGTCGTTGGTTCCGATGGCTACGCAGTAACGTCCGAACACCGTTTTGGTCAGGACAAACTGTCCGAAGATAACCGCCAGCACCGCCACCACAAACGCCGGTGACACTTGCAGACTTCCGATCGGCTGACCAAACCATTCGACCTTGCTGCCGATGTAGACGGATTGCGAATTCGTCACAACTTTGGTCGCCCCGCGTGCAATCTCCAACATGCCCAGCGTCACAATGAAGGAAGGAATACCGAAGCTGACTGAGATCAATCCGTTGATCGTGCCACACAAACCGGCGACTAACATTGCAATGGCCAGAGCCGACCAGATCGACCAACCGTGTTTGGCCATCAGCACTCCCAACACAGCGGACGACAGCGCCAGCAATGATCCGACGGACAAATCGATTCCGCGCACGATGAGCACCAGCGTCATGCCGACGGCCAAAAACGTCAAGTCGGGGATCTGGTTGGCAATCGTCACCAGCGTCGACGTTTGAAAGAAATTGTTACTGCTAACACTGAACACGCCGACCAGCAACAGCAGCACCAGCAACAGTCCGCCGTATTGAACGATCGTTTGAAACCACCTCGATTGATTCACGCGACGTCTCCTGATCGAACATATCCCGAAAACGAGGCGCGCATGATTTTCTCTCGACTCCAATTTTCACGATCGAATGTTTCCACAAGTCGCCCGTCGCACATCACCGCAACTGCATCACAGGTTTCAAACAGCTCTTCCAAATCACTGCTGACAATCACACACGCCTTGCCTTCGACGGCCAGCGATTCCAACAGCCGATAAATCCGTCGCCGCGCGGCAACGTCAATTCCGCGAGTTGGTTCGTCGAACAGGAATACATCGGCGTCTCGCACCAGCCATTTCGCCACTGCGACCTTTTGCTGGTTGCCGCCACTCAGCGTCGCAACACTTTGGTCAATGCTTTCGCAGCGCGTTTCCAATTCATCAACCATGTCCATCGAAACGCGGCGTTCTTCAGTTCCACGCAGCAGCCCGAAGCGCGAAAAACGGTTCCACAAGCTGCTGAGCGTTGTGTTGACGGAAATGGACTGCGAAAGTAACAAACCGTTGTGCCTGCGATCTTCCGTCACCATTGCCAGTCCTGCTGCCACGGCTTCGGAAGGGTGCGAAAAACGCCGTCCCTGCGGTTGATTCGGCAGGAGAATTTCACCCGACGTCGCTACGTCCGCTCCAAAGATCGCCCGCAAGAGTTCGGTGCGGCCAGACCCAACCAGTCCCGTGATTCCGAGCCTTTCGCCTTGGCGAAGCTCCAGCGTGACATCGCGCACCATGCCACAGGTTATCGATCGCACGTGCATCGCCGTTTTAGCTGTGCGATGAGACTGATGCTGCGCCGCTTCGCGGGACTGATCATCGCCACTCATCAAATCGACCATGTCGTCCGCGGACAGAGATGCGGTCTGTCGCGTTGCCACATACCGACCATCGCGCAGCACTGTGACTCGATCTGCGATCGCGGCGACTTCGTCTAGGCGGTGGCTGATATAAATGATCGCCACTCCTTGTTGACGTAGCGCTTGCAGGTGTTTGAATAGTTGTTCCGCTTCCGTGCCAGACAAAGCTGCGGTGGGTTCATCCAAAATCAGCACGCGGCACTGTCGGGCCAGCGCCGTTGCGATTTCGACCATTTGTTGATGCCCTACTCCCAGCGATTCAACCGGCGCGAACGTTGCGACGTCGGGCAAACCAAAGCGGTCCAAAGTGCGGCGTGCTTCAGCATGCAACTGCCCGCTGCGCAGGATTCCGCCACGATTCGGCAGTCTCGTCAGCAACAAGTTTTCGGCGACTGACAGCGTTCCGATCAGGTTCAGTTCCTGCTGCACAATTTCGACGCCGGACGATTCTGCTTGTTGTTTGGTTTCGGGGGCGTAGTTCGCGCCGGCCAATTCCATCGAGCCATCGGACGTCGCGATCAAGCCGCTGATGATTCTGCACAGCGTACTCTTGCCGGCTCCGTTGGCTCCCAACAGGGCGTGAATCTCTCCGGCTCGCACATCCAGCGACACGTCGCTTAACACGGTCACTTTTCCGTAGCGTTTGCTGAGTCCGTGCGTTTGTAGCAGCGTGGTCTGGCTCATGATGACACTTACGGTGACACTTAAGGTTCCGACAATGTTTCCGCCGTGACCAGATCGACGGGCGTTTCGATGTTCTGGCCAGAACCTTGGCCGTTGAGCTCCTTGAGCGCCGCTTCGATTCCGAACACGGCCAATTGATCGCCGTGTTGGTCGGCGGTGGCCAAGACTTTTCCTTCGCGAATTGCCGCTTGGATGGCGGAAATATTGTCGAAGCCAACGATCTGAACTTCGCCCCCACGTCCGGCGCTTTTGACTGCGGCGATCGCGCCCAACGCCATCGAATCGTTCGCCGCCAGAATCGCCGTAATCTCCGGATGTTCGCTTAGCATCGATGCCGCGATCGTGTTCGCCTTGCTCATTTCCCACTCAGCCGACTGGCTGTCGACGATTTCAATACCGGCGTCCTGCATGGCCGCCTGAAAGCCTTTCAGGCGTTGTTGAGCGTTGAATGACGTGCGTATGCCTTCCAGAACGCCGACTTTCTGTGACGTGCCACTGAGCGACTTGGCCAGAAAATTGCCAACCTGTTTGGCTCCAGCAAGGTTGTCGGGCCCCACAAACGGAATTTCGACGCCCTCCTGCTGCAGGACGTCTTGGTCCAGTTGGTTGTCGATGTTGATGACGACAATTCCGACCTGTTTGGCGCGCCGCAGCACGGGCACCAATGCTTTGGAATCCGCCGGAGCGATCACAATCGCATCCACACCACTGGCGACCATCTCTTCAACCAATGCCACCTGACGACTTAGGTCGCGTTCGTCCTTGATGCCGTTGACGATCAGATCGTATTGGTCTGAATGCTCGGCCTGATGCCCTGCAGCGCCCTTGGCCATTGTGGAAAAGAATTCGTTGGCCAGCGACTTCATGATGAGCGCGATGCGAGGCTTCTTGATGCCGTCCGTCGCGTTCGTTGCGTCCGCTGGAGGATCTTTCGGGCCTCCACAACCGATGACGCACAACAGGCCGAGAAGGCTGAAGAGATCGATGAAGCGTTTCATATTCTTTGCTTTCCAAATCTTAGTTGGACTGTCCCACTACCTATCGCTTGGCGGTTGGCTAGAAAGTTGAACGAGTGCTTCCGTCGTGCGCCCTTTTTGTTCGTCACGGAGAACCAGATAGCGGTCTCGCCCATCCGCCGATTCTTCGAACGTCGTCAGCCCGTCATCGGCGACGCTGACACGTCCGGCTGGCGATAAGTCGAAGTAGCCACGGTCCGGTCGGATGGCGTGCAGCACCGAAGTCAAATCCCATGTTGGGCGGTTGTGTGGCGGAGGATTGTAGACCGTGTACGCATCGGACAGCGGGTGATGAGTGGCGTAGCTGTAATCTTTGAGGATGCTTTCGTGCGGATACGGCAACGCAATGCCGATTTCGAATCCGCTCCACACAATCGGTGTCGGCCAGTCTTCGCAAAGTGTTTTGGCCGACGGAATGTCCTTCACGATGTTGTACTCCTTGTGGTCGCCTCCAGAGATTTTCGTGAAGGCTCCGGCCATGACCGACAGCAAGCGAACCTTTTTCTTCACCAGTTCGCTGCCGGACAACGGACTGTATTTATCTGCTGCCGATTTCAACAAGTTGGCCAGATTGGTCGAAAAGCCAACCTGCGCGATCACAACGCTGCCATCATCTTGCGCAGCCAGCGCCTTTCGCAGAACCGTAACCGCGTCGGCAACTTTCGACCCCACGGTTAAGTCATGCGGATATTTCTCAGCATCCTTGGCCAACACATTGAATTTTCCGGCATCATTGGTGACGCCACTGTGGCAGATTCCGATGGGAACGTCTCCGCGTCCGTAAAACGTATTCACCGCGTCGGCAAAAGGCGCGGCCAACTCGTGATCTTTCGTAATGGTCACCGCCAGCAGTTCACATTCTCCGCGCGACTGCAGAGCATGAATCACGCCCATCGCTAACACGTCGTCGCAATCGTTTCCGAGGTCCGTGTCAAAAATCAATGGAACCGGTTTGCCTGTTTTTTGCCCGGTGTCCTCAGCTGTCGCAGTCTTGGCGAATGCCAAGACCAGCAGAATCGGGAGCAGCGAATGTTGAGCGTGATTCATGGTTGTGGAGTCCTTAAGGCAGATGACAGATTAGCGTGAGACCATTGAAATACTCACCTTAGCCGCCTTCGCAAGGTGCTGGCTGCAGTGGTGAAATGCGTCATCCAGCGATCTCAGCAAAGGCAGATGTTCTGCGGTTCACGCAAGCATATTGTCCGATGGTGCAGGCTGCAAGCAGTCAACGCGCAAGCCTTGTTGCGGTGTTCGGGCGTTGTCGACGAGTTCGGGACCGCCGAGTACCGAATGTTGCGAAAATCTCATGGTGCTGAATCGTTTGGCGCTGATATACTTTTGCAGTACCGTGCGTTTGTGCTGCGCTGTGCCCCACCCCGCCGAAATTCAATCCCTCCTTCAATCCCCCCCCAGTTTTATCTCGCCCGTTTAATCACCCGTTCGTCGTGCCGATCAATTCGCCCAGCGTCGATGGTGAAGAACGAAAATCCGCCCATGCAGACCCCGCAGATTATTATCCTGCTCGTTCTCAGCAGCGCCAGCGCACTGCTGGCAGCCGATCATCCGGAGACTCCAATCACTTTGGAACAGGCCAAAGAATTGGGGCGCGAGAAGTCTCGGTTTCTGCAGGAAAGTACAGCGGAGACCACCGCTGCCGCAGCCGTTCCGGAAGCGAATCTCGCGCACTTCCAGAAGTCGGTGGGAGCGACTCTGGCAAAAAGTTGCTTAGCCTGTCATGGTCCGGAAAGGTCGGAGGGCAGACTGCGGATCGACGAATTGAATCCTGACCTGTTGTCGGGAGCCGACGTCGAACGATGGCGTGAGATCTACAACGTTTTAAGTAATTCGGAGATGCCACCGGACGACGAACCTGATTACGCACTGGCCGACGCGGATCGGACCAACATCGTTGACTGGCTGAGCGATGAACTGAATAAGGCGTCTGTGATACGTCGTAACATTCAGGAGTACTCATCTTTCCGCCGGTTGTCAAAATACGAATACAACTACGCCCTTCAGGACTTGCTGGGCCTGCCTTACGCTCTGGCCGATAAGCTGCCGCCGGAAACCGCATCCGAGGACGGTTTCAAGAATAGCGCCGAACTGCTGCAGATGTCGACGATACAGTTTGAGACCTATCGTGAGATCGGGTTGAGTGCTTTGCAGCGCGCCACCGTCAGCGGCGAGCGTCCGCCGGCCGTTACTTACATCGTGTCGATGCAGGAAGAAATGGCGAAGGCCACCTCCGGAACCGATCCCAATGTTTTTCATCAGAATGATGAGAGCTACCGCAAGGATCGAAGTCGGCCACATCTGTTTGAATTGGAGACCGGCATTGGGGTTCCGTTTTCCAGCGGAAAACCGATGCCCGACCCCGACGCAGTCGTGGGGCAAACGCCCGCCGTTTCTTCTGTCGCGCTAACTCTGCCTCGATCTCAAGAGTTAAAGCTGGATCTGGACCGCTTTCTTCCCGACGAAGGCATCATGCGGGTTCGCATGCGCGCTGCACGTTCGACGATGAACCCTGACGAATATGCGAGCCTGCAGCTGGTGTTCAGCGCCCACACCAGCAACAACGCCAATTTTTCGCAGGTGATCAGTCAGCGTGATATTCCGGTCACGGCATCTGCGGATAATCCGGAATTCATTCACTTCGATATTCCGTTGAGTGATATTCAACGCAATCCGTTCCGAAATCTAACCACGACCTTTCCCAGACGGGATGAGTTCTTGCACATTCGCAATGTTTCGAATGCAAACGCCAAGGGTGAGGAACCTCTACAGGTTCTGATCGACTTCATCGAAATCAGCGCTCCGTTCTATGAGCGATGGCCGCCGCAGACGCATGCCGATATTTTCTTCGACAGCGACCATAGAAGCGACAAAAAGAACAACGAGGATGCGTATGGCCGCGAAGTGCTGACGCGATTTCTGCGACGAGTGTGGCGTCGTCCGGTCACCGCGGCGGAAGTGGATCAGTTCATGGGCCTGTTTGCCGAATACCGCCCGAGTTTTTCGACGTTCGAAGATGCCATGCGGGAAGTCTTGGCCACCGCGCTGGCCACCCCGGAGTTTCTGTATCTGACTCAGCGCGCGACCGAAAATTCTGCTGACACATCCAGCACAGTCAGTGATCTGGAACTGGCCAGCCGTCTGTCGTTTTTTCTGTGGGCCAGTGTTCCTGATGACGAATTGCTGAAACTCGCGGAGCAGCGGAAGCTTACGGAACCAGCCGTCCTGACGGCTCAAGTCGAACGCCTGCTGGCAGACCCGCGTGCAACACGTTTTTCGCAGAATTTCGTTCAGCAATGGCTGGGGCTGGATGGCCTGGACAGTGTGACTCATGTCACGGACAGTTCATTGACGCAAGCGATGCGGGAAGAACCCGTCGCCTTTTTTGATGAAGTGCTCCGGCACAACCGCAGCATCATGGACTTCGTACATTCCGACTACGCCATGGTCAACCAGCGGCTGTCGGCGCACTATGGAATTCGCGAAGTTTACGGACCCCATTTCCGCAAGGTGTCAATCGAACCGCAAGCACACCGCGGTGGCCTGTTGACAGGTGCTGGGATGCTGACGATGAATTCTGATGGCACGGATTCTCATCCACTGAAACGTGGTGTTTGGATGTTGGAACGCATTCTCCATGATCCGCCACCACCGCCACCGCCCAATGTTCCGGAAGTTGACCTGACGGACCCGGAGATTCTGAAAATGAGTCTCAAAGAACGGATCGTCGATCACCGCAACAAGCCAGCCTGTCTGTCGTGTCACTCCAGAATCGATCCGTGGGGAATCGCGTTTGAAAACTACGACGCTGTCGGTGCCTACCGGACTGCGATCAAAGACAAACCTGTGGATGCGACTTCGGAACTGTTCAACAAGCACACACTGGCCGGCGTGGATGGGTTAAAGCGATATCTGCTGACGGATCGGCAGGACCAATTTGCCCGAGCCATGGTACACAAGCTGACTGCTTATGCTCTGGGGCGGCCCTTGTCATTTGGCGATCATGCGGACATCGACAGCTTAACGGCGCAGTTCAGAAAACAGGACGATCGATTGGGTGATTTGGTCCAGCTGATCATTCACAGTAATATCTTCAGCGCAAAGTAAGAGTCAGGAATTGACGATGCATAACAAATCAAACTCGTTAGGTCGCAGAACATTTCTACGCGGCACCGGTCTGGCTTTGGCCCTGCCTTGGTTCGAAACGTTCGCGGCAAACAGCCCCGGCTCAGATGAAACGCCGAAACGTTTTGCCAGCATCTACCATCCTGACGGTGTCGGTTTGCCGCTGAAAACAGATCCGGCATGGAAGGATTGGAGCTGGTTTCCTCAAGGCGGCGAAAACGATTTCGAATTGACCAAAGTGCTCGATGTACTCGAACCGTTGCGTAACGATATCACGATCTATTCCGGGCTGTCACATCCTGCGGCCAGGAAAGTTCACGGCCATTCGAACGCCGATCAGTATTTGACGGGGGCGGCCACGGGCGGTCACGGCACGTACAAGAATTCCATCTCTCTTGATCAGGTGTATGCGGAACACTCTGGAGAATTCACTCGCCATTCGTCTTTGGTGATGTCGACGAACGGCGGCGTTGGCGGTCCTCGCGGTGCGCAGACGCAATCCTTCAACCGTGAAGGACGTCCGATTCCCGCGATGAATCGGCCCAAACAAATCTTCGACATGCTGTTTGTGGCCAGCAGCCAAGACGCCGCTGGAACATTGGCCAGAAGCAACAGCGCTTTGGATCTGCTGATTGACAATACGCAATCGCTGGGACGACAACTTTCCAAACATGATCGACAGACACTCAGTCAATATCTGGACGCCGTGCGCGACACCGAGGTGAAGCTGACGAAGGCTCAGGGTTGGATCGATACGCCCATTCCTGACGTCGATACGCGTCACCTGCATTTGGAAGCCGAGCCCAAAGAAGCTCGGCTGTATTTTCAAACCATGTACGAATTGATCTATCTAGCATTCCTGAGCGATTCAACTCGGGCAGCGACGTTTCAGCTGGGGCGAGAAAACGGCGAAGGCTCACACGACCTGTTGTCGCTGGCCGTTGGCTTGGGCGGTGCTCATGGTCTGACACATGCCGTCAAGGAACCCAGCGGCTGGGAAAATCTCGGCACGTACAATCGGTATCAGGCCGAGGAATTCGGTCGTTTTGTGCAGAAGCTGAAGGAGACTCCCGAACCGACCGGCCACGGCAACATGCTGGACAACACGTTCGCCATGCACGGTTCTGCTTCCAGCAGCTTCCATCTATCACGCAACTATCCGATCATTTCTGCGGGCGGTCAAAACCTCGGTTTCACCAACGGCCGCTATCTGAAGTTTGGCCAAGGCAACGAAGACAATCAGGCCGGCGCTGGCATTGTCAGTGATGCGGGATGGAGAGGCGAAGTCGAAGCGGAAGAGCTTCCACTGGCACGGCTGTTTGTCACCATCCTGCAGCGACTAGGCGTCGAAACCGATACGTTTGCCAATCACACCGGCACGTTGAGTCGGGTTTGAATGCTCGGATGCGTTGCGATCTTGTCGCCATCGGAAGAACGCGGTCAGTCCCAATATGCACTGAACGCTTACGGTTGCGGCAGTGGCACTTGGGCGGCTGACATTAGATAGGCGATTAGATTCTGGATTTCCTGATCGTTGAGTACGTTCAGTAGTTGGTCGGGCATCATGGATACTGGTGATTCCGTCATTTCGTCGATTTCATCGCGTTGAATGACGACTTGGTCTGTGGCTGTTTGCAGCGTTAGCGTTTTCTCTGTGCGACCGACGACGACTCCGTTAAGAACGCGGCCGTCTTCGAGTAGTACGATTGATAACTTGAAATTCTTCGACACCGTGGCGCTGGGGTCGACGATGTTTTCCAACAGATAGTTCAGGTTGTTTCGTTGAGCTCCGGTCAGATCGGGGGCGATCTTTTTTCCTTCGCCGAATAACGTGTGGCAGGTGGCGCAGGACTTGTTGAACAGCATGCGTCCGGCGGACGGATCGGCTTTTTCGAGCGTTTCCGGTGTTAGCATGGTTCGGAGCTGTGCAATGTGAGCCGTTTTTTCCTGAGACTGTTCGGCAAGTTCGGGCCACATGCCGGAGACACGTTCGCTGAGGCTGGCGTCGCCCGAATTCTGCATCTGCCGCAGTTGAAATGCGGAAACCAAGGCACGATCGATCTTTCCCTCGGAGACCGCGTTTAACAGAACATTCGCAAACTGCGGGCGTGAGACCAGCGTGGTGATTGCCGCCTGCTTGGCGGTTAGGTTAAATCGACCGAACTTCGCAACCAGTAACTTGGGGGTTTCTTCGTGCCCGAACGCGGCCAGTCCGTCGATGGCAGCCGGCGACATATCGCGGTCTCCCAGCAAATTTTGCAACAACTGCACAACGTCTGTGTCTCGGGCCAAGACCAGCGCACGGATCGCAGCGCGGCGTTCTGATAGATCCGATCCGCTGGCCGCGATTTTGCGTAGCTCGTCCAACGCACGTCCGTCTCCAAAGACCAGTGACAACTCGCGAGTCATCTGTCGCACTGCTGCACTGTCGCTGTCGGCATTTGTGGCCGCAAACGTTTCCCAGCCGGTGACGGGAGTTGCCTTTCGCCAGCCTCGAAGTGCTTCCGCCATGCCACGCAGAACATCCGCGATAACCGGTGAATCGGTGCCGGTTGCGGACAGACGTTTCAGAACGGCGGCAATGATGTTTGGCTGCCGTTCAATTTCCAAGGTCACTCGGCGAGCGATATATTCGCGGACAATGGGCAACTTGCTGGACACGGCCATTTCAACCGCCTGATCTGGGTTTGTCAGCACGGCTGGTTCAACGCCGTACCACACCATCAACGGCAGCACTCGGTCATCAGCGTATTCTGGGTGAGCTCCCAGAGCCAACGCGATCGGCCAGCGGTCTTCGTGTTTCAGGCGCTGCAGCGCAGATGCGAGCCATGTCAGGACTAGGCCGGATTCATCCGTTTGAGCCATCGATTGAAACTTCGTGAGCACCGATGACGACGGGTTATTGTCTTCGGTGAGAAACTGAATCGCCCAGCAGCGAATGTGTTCGCTGCGGTCGTCGAGGCAACTTGTTAGGAATTCGTCGGTGGCTCCGCCGGTGACCTGCAAGGCCCAGAGCCGGCGCAATCGTCGTTGTTCTGATTCGTTCGAACGGAATTTTGTCAGCAGGTTGTCATGGATCTCCGCAGCGGTTGCCGTGTGGGCCGCTCGGTCGGCCAGTTCCAGCAGGCACTTTCGCGACAGCCACTCCCATTCGGACGCGACGTGCTCCGCCAGTTGCTGGTCGCTGAGTTGATCAATCGGACCGACGGCGGGGTGTTCGGCGGATGAATTGTCTTCCATTGTCAGCCGGTAAATGCGTCCGGAAGTGCGATGAATGCCGTCGTTGTCGTGGCATTCGCCCACGTCCGACCAGTCGGCGATGAACAATTCGCCCGCGCGGCCGGTGATGATTTCGACGCCGCGAAACCACGGGTCGGCGACCTTCAGAAAGTCGGCCGCATGCCGCGCCGTATAGGTCGCTCCATGCCGATGCAGCGTGTCGCGATTGATTCGCCGACCGTGCAGATTCAGAGCCAACACCGAACCGTGCAGCGATTCCGGGAACGGTCGGCCCTGTAGGATTGTCATGCCGCAATGAGCGTGACCGCCGCCTGCTTCGTCGGTGGTTTTGGTCATGATTGTTTGGCCGTCTTTGCGGATGTCGTGCCACAGTTCCTTGGTGTCCCAATGAAAGTGATCGGCCGTCTGTTCGATGATGCCGTACGTGTGCGGGTTGAAGTGTTCACCGTACATGCGACGAAATCTGGCTCCCGGAACAACGTGCCACAGATGACCGATGACGGTGTTGATGAAGAACATCTGTCCGTTTTCGTCCCAGTCCATGCCCCACGGATTGGTGGTGCCGACACAGACGACTTCGAACGTATGTCGCGTCGGGTGGAATCTCCAGATCCCGCAGTCCAGCGGTTGACGTTGATCGGGTGTGGAGCCCGGCACGCCGACGCTGGAAATCGCCATGATGCCGTTGCGACCGTACAGCCAGCCGTCCGGTCCCCAGCGCAATCCGTTAACGATGGTGTGTCGCGCGGCGTTGTCGTCCCATCCGTTCAGCATGACGATCGGTTCACTGTCGGGCACGTCGTCGGTGTTGGCATCGGGAATGAACAGCAGGTTCGGTGCGTCCAGAACCCACACACCACCGTGCCCGACTTCGACACTCGTCAGCCGCCGTCCCTGATCCCAGAACACGGTGCGTTTGTCGAAGGTGCCGTCACCGTCCGCATCTTCCAGAATCACCACGCGATCACGCATGCGATCGTCATAGTTGGTGGCCGATTCCGCATACGTATAGTTTTCTGCAACCCACAACCGCCCGCGATCATCGGTGGCCAACGCGATCGGCTGATGCACATCAGGTTCAGCGGCGAACACCGTGGCCGTAAAACCATCCGGCAGCGTCATGCCTTTTAGGGCGTCTTCTGGAGACGTCAGCTTTGCATCGGCCTGTTCCGTATTAAACGGTTTCGGAAACTCGTCGGCACTCAAGCTGGCAGTGCAGACCAGACACAAACAAGCGGTCACAAACGTCAGGCAGTTGGTCATCAGGAATGCGATCAGGTGAGGCATGGAAAAGCATGCGGAAATCGTGGGCGAGTTTGCAGCAGAGATTGTGACGCACGGCGGCTGCGTTGCAAGTCTTTCAACCTCGGGGCGGTGTGGCAGAATTGGAGTGTCTGTTTCGCAGCCACAATCGGCCCGCTTCCGTCAGGCTTGTCCTAGGGTGCTAAATAACGTATTGGAGGACAACGATTTCGCAATTTTTGTTTCGTCGCAGCCAGTTGCTATTTCTCCACCGAATTCATTTCGGTGGGAAAAAGGTTTTGCACTAGCGGTTTGTTACAGCTCAGTTTGAGGGTTGGCAAAATGTAGCTCGGTGGTCTCCACCGTGATTTCTCGGCGGGGACCGCCGAGCTACAAAAACCGCACCCCAGTTTTAACGCGTAGTGCAAAAACGTGTCTCCACCGATTTGAAATCGGTGGGGGACGGTCGCGGGAATAAAAATGGCATTCCACCCCGCACCATCAGGTTTCCCCACGCATGCCAACCACCACTGCCCGATCTGTCGTCTTGAGCGTTGTTGTTAGCTTGTTGACTGCCACGTCTGCCACGACCGCTGACGAACCCGTTCGCTGGAAGTACACGCCGGAACAGCTGCAGCCCTTCTGGAAATCGGATGTCGTGTCTCGCGAATCGGTGTTGTTCGTTCGAGACGAAGCGACGGGAGTGGCAACAGCGTCTGTCCTGTTTCCGATCGGTCAGGTTATCTCTGTTGAAGATGCGGTCGGAACGATGTCCTACACAGCCGGCGAAGACTTCAACCATGCGACGGGCTCCCGAGAAATCTCCGTCCCCGCTACATCGCGCATTGTTACCAAGACGGCAGCCGAACTGCGGCGGCCGGCGGGCTCGCAGCAGTACCGACTGACTCATCGCGACGGCAACGGCGAAATCCTGTTCGGCGCGAAGCTAGAATACCACAACATGCAAACATGGATTACGTATTCCAAACTCAAAGACGACTGGCCCGTGGCCATGCCTTCGTTCGATGCGACGGCGCTGCCACGCACGATTGAGCGTCTGAGAACCGGGGAAGAGGTGTCGATCGTGTTGTTAGGCGACAGCATTTCCACCGGATGCAATGCGTCAGGTTGGGCGAACGGAGCGCCTTTTCAGCCGGCCTATCAGGATCTGCTGAAACTGCATCTGGAAACGCATTACGGGACGACCGTTAAGCTGACGAACCTGTCCGTGGGTGGGACGTCGACGCCGTGGGGACTGGCGCAAATTCCAGAAGTCGTGAAAGCGAAACCGGACCTCATCCTGCTGGCCTTCGGCATGAACGATTCTGCCGGCCGAACTCCGGAGGAATACGGACAGAACATTTCTCAAATGATGACGACCGCTCGTGAAACTCTACCAGACGCCGAATTCATTCTCATCGCCCCGATGCTCGGCAATCGTGATTGGACTGTGCTGAAGCATGACGTGTTTCCGAAGTACCGCGATCAACTGGCATCACTCTGCAAACCCGGCATCGCACTGGCGGACCTGACGTCGGTCTGGCATGAGTTTCTGGTCAGGAAACAGGATCACGATCTGACCGGCAATGGAGTCAACCATCCCAACGATTTCGGACATCGCGTCTATGCGCAGGTGCTGTCGGCGCTGCTGATCGATGATGCGGATGAGCGATAAGGCGAAGGAACTTGCTGCCACTTCGCCACTGGATTTACCCCAGTGGAAATAGGCTTCTGCACTACAGTTACAGCTACAACGACGCACTATGCACTACGCATTGCCGTCGTCGGGGTAGTGCAGAGGCCTGAAACCGACCGAGGTAAACTCGGTGGCGAAGTGGCTTCTGCACTACGCCCTTGCCTGCGGAACTTGAAAGCTGGCTTCACAAGCTTCTGGCGGATAGAATCGAACCGCAATGGAAGGGCGAAAGCATTTGGCAACGAAAGCAGAAGCGAATGAACAGTCACAATTCCACCCACCGTTCCCGAGGCCCGGTTACTCGCCGTGATCTGTTACACGCAGGCAGTATCGCGGGGCTGGGGCTGACTCTACCGCAGCTGCTGCAGGCGGATGATCGTGCAACGGAACAGCGGAGTGCGGCTGCTCCAACGTCGTGCATTTTTATTCATCAGTATGGTGGCTTGAGTCAGTTGGATTCGTGGGACATGAAGCCCGATGCTCCACGAGAAATTCGCGGACCCTATCGATCAATCAACACGGCCACGCCCGGATTTCAGGTTGGCGAACTGATGCCGCAGTTGGCGCAACTGTCGGAAGAGTTTGCCGTCATTCGTTCGATGACTCACAACGTGTCACAGCACGACATCGCCAACTCCATGCTGTTGGCCGGACGTTCGCGGCCTGCGTCGGACGATCCCGCCTTCGGGGCCATCGTGACTAAGCTCAGCCCGTCCGCCGGCAACATCCCACCGCATGTGTGGCTGCAAAAATTCGGTGGTGGATCTGCTCCACCGGATCACACGTACTTGACCGGCGGTCGTTTGGGCATGGCCTACGCACCTCTGCTGATCGGCGAAAAACATGACGACAATCCAGCAGCGAAAGACTTTCGTGTCCGCGCTTTTGATACCAATGCAGACATCACGCTCGAAAGACTCAACCGCCGCTGGCAACTGACGCAGCGTCTGCAGGCTGAGTCGAAGACCGGTCGCACGGCGGAATTCGAATCGCTGGATCTGTACCAGCAGCAGTCATTCGATCTACTGCACAGTCCGCACGCCAAAACCGCGTTCGACATCAATCAGGAAGCCGCATCGCTGAGAGATCGCTACGGCAGAAATCCATTGGGACAGAATCTGATTCTGGCGCGACGGCTGGTGGAATCCGGAGTTCGTTTGGTGAATGTGGTTGCTTGGACCGGGCTGGCGGTTGGTGAGCAATTCGTGAGCCTCGAAACTTGGGACATGCACGGCAACGCCGATGTGGGCATCTTCGAAAACGGTTGGAATGGCCTGCCCTTCGCCCTGCCCCGAACCGACCAAGCCGTGGCCGCTTTGTTGCGAGATCTGCGCGAGCGCGGGTTGCTTGAGACCACGCTGGTGGTGTTGGTGGGTGAATTCGGTCGTACGCCCGTCATCAGCCAGGGGGCCAAACGCATCGGGCGCGATCACTGGCCGCAATGCTATTCGGCGATGGTGGCTGGCGGAGGAATTCGCGGCGGCGTTGTGTATGGTGAATCCGACAGTCGTGCCGCTTACGTGAAGTCGAACCCGGTGTCGCTGGAAGATTTCACGGCGACTCTGCTGTCCGCGATGAAGATCAACCCCGCCGCACGACTCAGCCCGGACGGATTCACAATCCCAGCCAGTCCCGGCACCCCGATTAACGCGTTGCTATAGAGCGGCTGATCCTGGTTTGATGTTCGAGCACTTCCCGTGAATCTCGTCACCGCTGCATACCGATGATAGGTCTCGAAATCAGCATGGCCCATGCGTTCCGAGCCGCTTGGCCGACCTTAACAGTCAGCCATCGTACGCGGCGTAGAAACGAGCTGTGTTACTGAAGATCTCTGCAAGTCTGGCAGTTCGTGCTTCGTTGTCAAACACGAACGCAATGATAGCTTTGCAATCAATCGTGTACGCGCTGGCAGTCATCGCCCCAACAGCAGAGGTACACACATCCTGAATCAATCAACTTGCGGGCCAAGTCGGTGATTGTGGCGGCGCTGATGTCTGTGGCGTCCCAAAGTAGCATCGCCACGAAGTATCGGCTTGACGACTCCAAGGTTGGCGGCAGTGTCGCAACCGACTGGACGCTGTGCAGCACCAGCGATCGCCCGGTCTCAGGATCATATCCTGTAATAACTTCTGCCATGGTTCGTCTGTTTGCTAACGAATGGAGGTCATAGCCTGAATACACCATTATTTCGCGGGGGTGTGGTTCGTTCATTGAACGTTACCGCAATGCCGATTGTGTCGCAAGGAGGCTTGGCGCATGTTCTGGATGGGGTGCGTTCACGGGTGATTGTAGAACCGGAAAGAGTGGGGTTGGAGCGAGGTGCGAGCGAACACCCCGTGGCTTCCTTCACTTCGTTCAGTCCAGCCACGGCCACCCAATGTGAAATGCTGGAATCCTTGAGGGCCCCCTGAAATCGACAGCCGCGCAGACTCGGTGGCGAAGGCAGGCTGGCGATAATAGACTGTCGGTCCAAGATCACTCCTTCCCGCTCATTCCCCCGGAGATCTCGTCATGGCTCATATGTCTCGCCGTACCATGTTGTCTGCTTCTGCCACCGCACTGCTGGCGGCACACGCTGGTTCGATTCAAGCTGCAGACGCCGCACCTGCGTTTACCGTTGATGAAATCAAAACCATCAGCCTGCAGTCGGATCGCTATCACGGCTGGCCCACACTCGCCCGACGCAAGAACGGAGAACTGTTGGTGGTGTGTTCGGGCGGACGAGAAACTCATGTGGGCCCGTTTGGGCGAGTGGAACTGATTCGCAGCTTCGACGACGGGCAGACATGGACGTACGCGCGCACGTTGCTGGACGGCCCTATTGATGATCGCGACGCGGGGATTTTGGAAACGGCGCAGGGGACTTTGCTGGTTAGCACATTCACGTCACTGGCTTACGAACCCGGCTTGCAGAAAGCGGTGGCTGCGGCTGAGCTCGGCAGTCCCACGTTCTCCGCAGAAAAATTGGCGAGGTGGCAGGGTGTTCACGGACGTGTGGCGGAAGGCCAGCACAAAGATCATCTAGGTTGTTGGTTGCTGCGTTCCGAAGATGGCGGACGGAATTGGTCGTCGGCGTATCGAGTTCCCGTGAACAGTCCTCACGGGCCGGTGAATCTCAGCGACGGCCGCCTGTTTTACGCCGGAGTCGATCTGTGGGGGCCGGGACGCAAAGTGGGTTGGTCGATGTCTTCCGATGATGGCAAAACGTGGACACCGCTGGCAGAATTTCCCATTCGCGCTGGTGACGATGGCAGTCAGTATCACGAATTGCACGCGATCGAAGCCGCCGACGGACGCCTGATTGTGCAGATTCGAAATCACAACAAAACAAATCACGGTGAGACGCTGCAAACACATTCCACCGATGGCGGGAAGACTTGGGTGGAACCGTACGCGATTGGAGTTTGGGGGCTGCCATCTCATCTGCTGCGATTGTCTGACGACCGTTTGCTGATGAGCTACGGACACCGCCGAGCACCACTGGGCAATCAGGTTCGCCTGAGTTCTGACAATGGCCAGACATGGTCAGAACCGCTGATCATTCACGGCAATGCGACGTCCGGCGATCTCGGTTATCCGTCAACGGTGGAAACGTCGCCCGATGAATTCGTCACGGTCTGGTACGAAAAGTTGAAATCCAGTCCACTGGCGCAGTTGCGAATGGCTCGCTGGCGACTGACCTAAGATCGAAGGTTTGCCGCACCACATTTCAAGTCTTTCGACAAGACATGTGGCTGCGGAAGTAGCTGGGCGCATGGCCATCCCTCCGTGTGAAACGGCTCGTCAAAGAACTGGGGCCTCAGGGGATTTCAGTCACAGCCGTTGCTCCCGGCTCGATGGATACGCCGTGCCAGCGGGTGGCATCAGGATGGCGCAGCCTTCCTGTGTCGCGTAGCCATCGGAAACCGGTCTGGAACGTCCAAGCCACGGCGAGCGTTGTTTGTGTTTAGAACCCGTGAGAGCGGTTTCCGATCGCTAAAGCGACACCGCTAGCCTGAACGGCAAGCGGTGCCACCCCACATCGGGTGGAGCAAAACTCGCGCAAACCGAATTCCGCGACTTCGTTGCTGCCGCTTGAGGCATCGTCAGCGGACGGCGAGTCTATTGCGCAAGTGCCGTGGTGGGCTGAGCGTTTTCGGCGGCTTCGATGTCGAGTTGCAGTTCTTGCACGTCGAGCAACGTGACTGCTAGGAACAGCACCACTGTTACGATGGAGAAAATTAGCAGCAGCGAATTTGTGGGGTGGTCGTAGCGCAGGTGCATAAAGTACGCGGCGACCAGTGTGGCTTTGACGCCGGCGATGGACAGTGCAATCCAGACGTCGAACTTGCCGACGGGCCACGTGGCTGCCCAGACGGTTAAGGCTGTCAAGACCAGCAAAGCGACAAAGATGCCGATCAACTGCGCGGGCGAACTGATATGCGTATGAATCGTTTCCGAATCGGCAGCGTGATGGTTTTCGATGGCGTTCACTTAATCACCCAATCAGATACAGCAACGGAAACAGGAAAATCCACACCAAGTCGACAATGTGCCAATACAGTCCCACCGCATCGACGGGAGTGAAGTAGTTTGGCCCAAAGTCGCCTCGCAATGACCGCTTCAGAATCCAACTAATCGCCACGATGCCGGCCAGAATGTGGATCACGTGCAAGCCGGTCATCGCGAAATAGATACTGAAGAATGTGCCCGCTCGATCGAACGCTCCAGAAGCAGCCACGTCGCTGCCGGTAAACTGCGACGCCCACAGATGTCCTTCGTGCCACTTGTGCGAATATTCGAAGCCTTTCACCACCAGAAACACGCCGGCCATGGCCAGCGTCAACACGAGGCACCAGACCAGACCGCGTTGTTGGCCAAGCTGAGAACAGCGAACCGCCCACGCCATTGTCAGACTACTAAACAGCAGCACGACGGTGTTGAACGCACCCAGACTGGTATTCAGTAATTCAGCGGAGTTCACGAACACTTCGGGGTGCAACGACCGAAAGACGGCGTAGGCGACAAACAGCCCGCCGAAGAACAGAACTTCGGTCACCAGAAACAACCACATCCCCAGTTTGCTGGCTGCATACTGCTGTTCGGCGGTTTCGAAATGGTGAGCTCGAAACTTCGACGGCGCTTGCGCTGTGGGAGCCGTGGGCGCTGCATGGGCTGTGGGAGCCTCTAAAGCTGATTGAGAGATCATGCCGTAGCCTCCGTTGTTGCTTTCTTATCTGCCTGGAGCCCGGTGGGTCTTTCGTAGTTGCCCGTGTCCGCCTGCAGCACGTATTCCTGCAATGCGTATGGATCGGTCACGACGGGATCTTTGTCGAAATTATGCACTGACGGCGGAGATGCGGTCTGCCAATCCAAAGTCGCCGCGCCCCATGGATTTGATGGAGCCGGACGGCCTTTCAGCAGAGAGTGAAGCAGCACGCCTCCGCAAACCACCAGTCCGATGCCGAGGAAAAATGCTCCGCCGGTCGAAATCACGTGCAAGCTTTGATACTTCTCTTCGTAGTTGTAATACCGCCGAGGCATGCCTCGGGCTCCCAGAATGAACTGCGGGAAGAAGGTCCAATTGAACCCGATGAAAATCATCAGACAGGAAATCCGTCCCCAAAATTCACTGTACATTTTGCCGAACATCTTCGGCCACCAGAAGAACAGTCCGCCCAGAAAAGAGATCAGCGTGCCTCCCATCATCACGTAGTGAAAGTGAGCGACGACGAAGTATGTGTCGTGCAGGTGTACGTCGGTGGCGAGTGCTCCAAGGAACAATCCCGTTAGACCGCCGAAGGCAAACAGCACGATGAATGATAGTGCAAAGCACATCGGTGTGGTGAGTGTGATCGATCCTTTGTACATGGTCGCCAGCCAGTTGAAGATCTTAATGCCCGACGGGATCGACACGCTAAACGTCAGAGCACTAAAGATCACGGCGGCCATGGCAGATTCGCTGGTAAACATGTGGTGGCCCCACACCAGAAAACCGAGCAGTGCAATGGCCACACTACTGTACGCCAGAAAACGATATCCGAAGATGGGTGTGCGGCTGAAGGTTGATATCAGTTCGCTAATGATGCCCATCGCAGGCAGAATCATGATGTACACAGCGGGATGCGAATAGAACCAGAAGAAGTGCTGGTACAGAACCGGGTCGCCTCCGAGTTTCGGATCAAAGATACCGATTCCGAGGGCTCGTTCGGCAATCAGCAGCAGCAACGTGATCCCCAAAACCGGCGTGGCCAGTACCTGAATAATGGCCGTCGCATACAACGACCACAGGAACAAAGGCATGCGAAACCAAGTCATCCCTTTTGGTCGCATGGTGTGCACAGTGGCGATGAAGTTGATCCCCGTGAAGATCGAACTGAAACCCAGAATAAACACGCCCATAGTGGCGGTGATCACGCTGGAATTCGTGGTGGTGCTGTACGGTGTATAGAACGTCCAGCCGGTGTCGAGTCCGTTCAGAGCCATCGCAGCGACTAGGAATACCGCGCCGAAGACCCACAGGTAAAAGCTGGCCAGATTCATCCGTGGGAAAGCGACGTCCTTCGCGCCGACCATTAAGGGCAGGATGAAGTTGCCGAGCACTGCCGGGATGCTGGGAATCAGAAACAAAAACGTCATGATCGCACCGTGAAGTGTGAACATGTGGTTGTAACTGTCGGCGCTCATGATGGTGCGACCGGGAGTCAGTAGCTCCGTCCGCACCAGCATCGCCATGATGCCGCCCAGCAGGAAGGAGGTCAGAATGCCGATCATGTACATCACGCCGATGCGTTTGTGGTCGAGCGTAAACGCCCAAGACCGCCAGCCTTTTTCTGCGGTCAGGTAGCTTCTATGGTGTTCCGGCGTTGTTTCAGGAACGTTGGTTTCGGCCAGCCGGTTGGTAGGCTTTATCTTGGTTGACATATATTATTTCCGTCGCGCTGAATACGTTCAGCGAATTTCGTCTGAGACCCCAATGGTTCTCTACTTCAGAGTTTTGATGTATTCGATGATGGCGTTAATTTCTTCATCCTTCAGTTGGCCCTGATAGGTGGGCATCACCTTGCGATAGCCAGCTCGAGCCTTCGCTTGGGGCTCAAGGATGGATTCGCGGATGTAGTTGTCATCAACTGTGATGGTGTCGCCGGTATCCAGTGACGCCGATTGCCCATACAGTTTCAGAAAGCTGGGGCCGACCATTTTGCTGCCATCGACGGAATGGCATTGAGCGCACCCGCGCCGTTTGACCAACACTTTTCCCCCTTCGGCGGGGGACATGGTTTCCAAGAAGTTGGACGCTTTGTCGAGCCACGTTTGGAACTCTCCGGACGGATGCACAACAACGGTCGTGATCATGTCAGAGTGTTTGGTTCCGCAGTATTCGGTGCAAAATAGGTCGTAGGTTCCCGCTTCAGTGGCTTCAAACCACAGCGACGTGTACCGCCCCGGAATGATGTCCCGTTTGACTCGAAAGGCCGGGATGAACAAGCTGTGCATCACATCATCCGACGACATCACCAGCTTCACGGGTTGATCGATCGGAACATGCAGCACATCATCGATGTAACCGTTGGGGTACTGAAAACTCCACACCCAACTTTTGGCAACCACGCGGATTTCGTAAGCTCCTTCGGGTTCGGCAGCCATGGTCACAAACGTTGTGAAGCCCACGAAAAAGATCACGATCAGTAACAAGAATGGCACGACGCTCCACGTGATTTCCAGCCACAGACTGTGATGCACTGTGCGTTGTGCCTCGACGCCCGGTCGGCGACGGTAGCGAACGACAAAGTACAACAGTGCTCCAACGATGCCCACGAAAAACATCATGGAGATCCAGAAGATGAAACTGAAGACGCCATCGACTTCTGCAGCCACCGAAGAACTCTGACTGGGAAGCCAGAGGTTGCTGGCCGCATCAGCCAGAAAAAGATTTGGTACATTGCGTAGCATTGTGAGGGTTGTCTGGTGTGTTGTCTTCGATGGAAGCGATGCGGGGCACAGTGTTTGAAGTGTTAAATGACCTGCTGAGTCGTGCGTTAGTCAGGCGCGTGCGCCGAATATCCACATGTTCGTGTATTTGCAGTGTTCATGGCGAAGCCACCTTTCTTTCCCATGGAGTTCGAAAGCCGATGACCACGACGGCGATGGCCAGAATTGTGCTGATGGCTGCCAGCCGCATCAGGTTCCATGCAGCCGGAGCGTATTTACCTGTTGCGCTGTCGTAGCGAAAACAAAACAGCAGCAGCTTGTCCATCGGCGAACCGATCTGTCCATCGGCGGCTTCTGTTAATGTCAGACGAATCGTTTCGGGATCGAACTGCACGCCGTACAAGTACCGTGAAATCACGCCGTCGGGCATGCACACAATCGCGGCGGCGGTGTGTGAGAATTCTCGTTGCTTTGGCAAGTATTTGTAGCGGAAGCCTGCGGCTGCGGCTGCGATGGAGATGGCTTCGGGAGTGCCTGTCAAAAACGACCAGCCGCCCGCCGATTGTGCTCGACCATAAGCCTGCACATGATTCTGTTTGGTGATCGACGCTTGCTGAATCGTTTCACTGGGATCGATGCTGATCGAGACGACTCGAAACTTTTCCCCTGCCGTCCATTCCATCTGCTTCAAAGATTCCACAAGCCCTGTCAACTGTAGCTTGCACAGCATCGGACAGTCGGCGTAGTTGAATGTCAGAATCACGGGACGTTGCCCGTCGAACAGCGAGCCGAGTGCGATTCGTTGTCCGTTCGAATCAGTGAATACCGTTTCCAGAGGCAGGCGTTCTCCCGACTTATCATCGATGCCGACGTCCGTTGTGCCCTCCAGTGACGTGCGCGCAATCTGAGCGGTGACTGACTGCGTGGTCAACCAGCACACGACAAGAAACACAGGGATGACGCGGAAATTCATCATGACGGGTCCTGAGTTCCTTTTGCAGTGGACGCTGCTGCCGATTCGGCACCAGACTGAGAACGCAGCTCTTTCGCAGTGAGTTCAATCGCGCGGTCAATCGGGATCGCCACCACGTTGTTTTGGCGGTCAATCCAACCGTACCGATTCATCTTCGCGCGCTGTTCGGCCAGCAGTGATGCCGAGGAAGTTGCGGCCGGCGCGATTTGGTTCTTCTGAGCCTGAGCTGCCTCGAAATGCAAATACGCAGCTTGTAGTCCAACAATCATCGCGAACGTCGCGATAGCCGCCACGAGTCCAGACGTCGCCAGTGCTGGAGTGTCAAGTCCGTCGAGTGGTTCAACAGTTTCAGATGTCATGATGATGTTGTTCAGCAGAAAATTTGTGGCACAGCGGTCTCCGCCGTGAATTCTGTGGGATTTTCGGTGGAGACCACCGGGCTGCGTTAGATCCGTCAAAGCACATGATGGCTAACGGATTCTTCCAGTCTTGGGTCTTTTAAGCAGATCGCGTTTTGGCCGCTGGCAAACTTTCGAGCGGCAAACGCCGTGGCTGCGACGGCAAACACCAATCCGAACACTTCGATGAATCCGAACGCAGGAGCCTGTGAGAACTGCGGATAAACCAACCAGTACATATCGGCCCAGTGCATCATGAGCAGCCACACTGACATCGCGATCACGATGGTCGTGTTGCGTTTAGCAGCCCGGGGCATCAGCCCGATGAATGGAATGATAAAGTGACCGAAGATCAGCAGCATTGTGACTGCATTCCAGCCGTGTTCGTGGCGGTGCTTCAGCCAAATTGTTTCTTCCGGAATGTTGGCGTACCAAATCAACAGATACTGCGAAAATGCGATGTAAGCCCAAAAGCAATTGAACCCAAACAACAGTTTCACGATGTCATGCAAGTGCTCTTTCGTCACCAGTTTCGGATGCGTTCCCTTCCTTACCCAAACGGCGGCGATGATCGACAGCACGGCCAGCACGCCAACCATGCCGCCCGAAAAGATATAGATGCCGTATATCGTGCTGAACCAGTGAGGCTCCAGCGACATCAACCAGTCGAAGGCACCAAACGTGGTTGTCATCGCCATTGCAAATAGCAATGGAGCACTGCGGCCTTCCATTTTTAAGGTCAACTGCTTGTCGCCGGTTTCGTCCTGTCGCAGCGATGTTTTCAGCAACCACAAGCCCGCGATTACCCAGACGGCGACATAAACCGCGGTGCGAACGGCAAAGAACGGAGCGTTCAGGAATGCCTGTTTGCCGAGCAAGATCTTGTCACCGGCAACCAGTTCGGGGTTGTTCCACGAAAAGATCGCCGAGCTGCCCAATAGCAACGCCACCACGACCGGCAGCAGCAGAATTACCGGGGCAACGATACTCGCCCCGATCACTTCTGCTGGTCGTCGCAAAGTGACACTCCACGATGAACGCGTGATGTGTTGAATGGCCACAAAAAAAATTGCACCCAAGCAGATGCTGAGTACAAACCAAACGTTCAACACCCACGAAAAGCCCAGTTGCCGGTAACCATCTTGTGCTCCCGCGCCGGCGGCCGCCATGGCTGCCAATGAAACACCAGTGATCGCAAACAACAGCATCGGACCGCTGGCAAGATTCCGCACGCCACCAATGGGTGAAGTCGGCGAAGTCGCATCTGACAATTTAGGTTTAGAAACGATTGAGGACACAGAAATTCTCTTTCAATTTAACTCACGCATGTTGGGTAACACATCTGCCGGGACATCGTCCGGAGTCGCTGTGCGAGTTTTTTGCAGGGCTTTGACGTAGGAAACGATCGCCCAGCGGTCCTGCACAGGAATCTGACTGGCGTAGCTCGGCATCTTGCGAACACCGTTGGCGATTGTGTTGTACATTTGCCCGACCGGTTGCTGACGGATCGGTTCCGCATGCAGCGAAGTCGGCTTCACCCATGTGCCCTGCTCCAGCTCCATCGCTCGCAACGTGACCAAGCCATCGCCGTCGCCGCCCTGACCATGACACGTCGCACAGTAGATTTCGTAACGTTGTTTGCCGCGGCGAATGAGTGCTTCGTCGACGGGCAAAGGGAATTCGGTTGTGTAGTTCGGTAATGACACTGCTTCGTCAGCCGTTGCCAAACTGGTCAGACGAAGGGGACTTGCGGCAGCGCCGTCTGCGACTTCAGCAGCCGCTTGGTCGGGTTGGCCTGGCAGGATGCCGCGATAGTAGGCGTCGTCTTCTCGCAGGTCGCCTCGAGCAATCGTGCCGCTGACCTGAGGTCTCATCGAACGACCATCGGCAAATAACGGGTTGGTCGTTTGAGTCTTGAATTTCGGCTGATAGTCCATGTCCGAGATGATCGACAGTCGCGGCACGGTGGATGTCGTTATCCGCGCCTTCGCGATCATAACAGGTGGCACCAACGCCAACACGCCCAGTACAGCAGCGACGAGCAGAAACGGACGCGGTAGCTTCGATTCGGCGGGTGACTCAACGGGAATCGAATCGACTCCCAGACAATTCAATTCCTGCAGCAGATCCCCCGTGCGAACGGAATCGAACTTCGGATCAGCACTTTCGATGGCAATAAAGAAACGATCATTGGTGGCTCGCGCGAACGCCGGAATGCGGAACAACTGGTTTGCTGGGCGAGGCATTCCACCCAGAAAGATGGTGCCGCCAAACACGGCAAAGGCCGCCAGCAGAATGGCAAGTTCGAAGGCCACTGGCAGAGTTGGCAACATCGAAAACATCGGCTTGCCACTGATGATGAGTGGATAGTCGATGGCATTCATCCACCATGCCATCCACATTCCACCACTCAGCCCAACCACCCCACCGATGACGGCACCCCAAGGCAGCGGCGGCCGCTTCGCGTGCAGGATTTCGTCGATGCCGTGAATGGGGTGCGGCGAATGGACTTCGAATTTTCGATAGCCCGCCGCGCGGACGGCTTTCGCCGCCTCTTTGACGTCTTTTGCGGTTTCGAAGGACGCCACAAGCCCGCCGATTTCGGTGACCGTGAAGTCTTCTTCTGCTGGTTCTGTTTCAGTTGCAATGGACATGTTTACCCTTAGACATTGTTCGTTCGCACTGTCTCGTTTGTTCTTAGCGAAACCAGACACCAACGGCGGCTGGTCTGTGCGACGATCAGTGAGCGTCTCCTTCAACGGGAGCGACGGACTTCACTTCGGCCATGGCGACCATGGGCAGGTACCGACAGAACAACAGGAACAGCGTGAAGAACAATCCGAAGCTGCCGACGAACATCAGAATGTCGATCAGCGTGGGAGCGAAGTAGCCCCACGATGAAGGCAGGAAGTCTCGACTTAGCGATGTCACGGTGATCACGAAGCGTTCGAACCACATGCCGACATTCACCAACACACAGACGCCAACCATGGCCCACGGCGATGTGCGAATTTTTTTGAACCAAAACAACTGCGGCACCAACACGTTACAGCTAACCATGGTCCAGTAAGCCCACGCGTATGGCCCGAATGCTCGATTGACGAACGCGAACTGTTCGTACTGATTACCGCCGTACCACGCGATAAAGAATTCAGCCGCGTAGGCATAGCCGACCATCAGTCCGGTGGCCAGAATAATCTTGCACATGTTTTCCAGATGTCGCAGCGTCACCAAATTCTTCAAGCCGAAGAGTTCCCGAGCTGGAACCATCAGCGTGACAACCATCGCGAAGCCACTGAAGACAGCTCCAGCGACAAAGTACGGCGGAAAGATTGTGGTGTGCCAGCCGGGTACCTGAGAAACCGCGAAGTCGAAACTCACGATTGTGTGAACGCTTAAAACCAGCGGAGTCGCCAGTGCCGCGAGCAGCAGATACGCCAATTCAAACAGCCGCCATTGCTTGGACGATCCCACCCATCCCAGCGACGCGATGCCGTAGGCGATTTTGCGAATCTTAGTGGTTGCTCGATCACGCAGCGTTGCTAGGTCGGGCACCATGCCCAGATACCAAAATAGAGCCGAGACCGTCGCATAGGTCGACACAGCGAAAACGTCCCACAGCAATGGACTGCGAAAGTTGGGCCACATGGCCAGCGAGTTCGGCAGCGGTGCCAACCAGTACACAAACCAAACTCGACCGATGTGGATCGCTGGAAAAATGCCCGCACAGATCACGGCGAAGATGGTCATGGCTTCTGCAAAGCGGTTGATACTGGTTCGCCAGTCTTGGCGGAACAGAAACAAGATGGCGGAAATCAGGGTTCCGGCATGGCCGATCCCAACCCAGAACACGAAGTTCACGATCGGCCAGCCCCACGCAACAGGCGCGTTGTTTCCCCAGACTCCAATACCCGTCACAATCAGATATCCAATCAACCCGAACAGCATCATGGTCACGCTGGACGAAATTGTGATCGCGATTTTCCACGCTAGCGGTGGACTGGGACGTTCAGCCAGCGACGAAACCTGATCGGTAATTGACGACAGCGTGTTTTCGCCGGTCATCAGCGGAGGGCGCACGGCTGGGTCAATCAGCGTGTTGTCAAAATCTTTTACAGTGGCCGTTGCCATGATCTTCTTAATTCATTTCAGAATTGTTGCGTCGTAAAACTGACGAAAAATCCGCCTTCAGCGGGTCGTCGATTTATCGTGTTGACTAGTGCGCATCTGCCACAATCTCTTCCGCCAGCCATGGATGTGGATTGCGGATTCTTGCCAGATACTTGGTTCGAGGCTTTACGTTCAGTTCCGCTAGCATGCCGTAAGATCGAGTATCCGCGTGAGCTTTCGCGACCGCACTTTCCGGATCATTCAGGTCTCCAAAGTTGATTGCCTGAGCCGGGCAAGCTACTTGGCAGGCCGATTGAATTTCGCCGTCTGCGATGGCGCGCCGCTCGTTTTTGGCGTCGATCTTGGTGTCCTGAATTCGCTGCACGCAGTACGTGCATTTTTCCATCACGCCTCGACTACGAACCGTGACTTCCGGATTCAGAATCATTTTCTGTAGCACGTTTTCCGGCTGTTCCAACGTCTCGTTGTAATTGAAGAAGTTGAATCGTCGCACCTTATACGGACAGTTGTTGGCACAGTACCGCGTGCCCACGCAGCGGTTGTAGACCATGTCGTTCAGGCCTTCGTCGCTGTGAACAGTCGCCGCCACTGGGCAGACCTGTTCGCACGGTGCGTTTTCGCAGTGGTGACAGGCCACGGGCTGGTGAGCCACTTCAGGATCTTCCACATCGCCGGCGAAGTAGCGGTCAATCCGTAGCCAGCTCATTTCGCGTCCAGCCAAAACTTGTTCTTGGCCAACAATCGGCACGTTGTTTTCTGACTGACACGCAACCGTGCAGGCGTTGCAGCCAATACAGCGATTCAGGTCAATCGACATACCCCATGCGTGGCCTTCGTACTTGGGTTCTTCCCACAGCGATTCTAGCGGCGGATGGTGAGGACCGCGATGAGCGGCGAAGTCGGGGTGTTGTTCGTACTCTTCCAGCGTACCGGTGCGGACAAGTTCTCCCAGTCGAGCGCCGATGGCTTCGAAACCAACCGCGTCGATGGCGAAGTGATCCTGAGTTGTCGCCAGCTTGTGAATACGCCCCGCTTTGGTGATCTTCACGTTCGTCAACACTGCGGCACCAGCCGTCGCGATCAACGGTGACACATCGACTCCAACAGCAGCGATGTCATCAGTACTGAGTCCCCCGACATGACCGGCGGCCGTGCGACCATAACCCAGCGCTAGTTGGATCGAGTTCGCCGCGACTCCCGGAAGGACGAAGGCCGGGAGTTCGATCGACGCACCGTTGGCGGTCAGCAGCACAACGTCTTCATGCTCAACGCCCAAGGCGGTTGCCGTGGCAGGCCCCATGATGGCGGCGTTGTCCCAGGTTAGCTTGGTCATGGGATTCGGCGTTTCCTGCAACCAGCCGTTGTTGGCAAACTGACCGTCGAAAACAGACGCATCCAGATTTAACACCACTTCCAGCTGATCATCTGCTACAGGTTGTTCGGCTGCCGTGAGTTCTCCCAGAGGCAGACTGTCGTTCAGGCCGGCGACCAATGGCACTTCGCGAACGGCGAACGCGGATTCATCGATGAAGCCATCATGGACCGCTTTCCGCCATTCGGTTTCGTTCTTGAGGCGGACGGTTTCCCGAGGTGGTTTGGCTGTTTCTGTGGCCCACGTCAAGAACGCTTTGCGAACCAGTTGATCGGATTCGGCGAGGCCAGTCTTGGTTAGCAAAGACAGGATTTCTGGAGTCGACCGGCCGCCAAACAGTGGTGCGATCATGGGTTGCCCCAGCGTCGTCGTTCCATCCCACGATCGGCAATCCCCCCAGGTCTCCAGATAGTGAGCGGTCGGTACGTGCCAGCGACAATGCGTGCTGGTTTCATCGCGGTACAGGCCGGCATGCACAGAAAAGTCGACCTTTGCCAATGCCGTCACAAAGCGTTCCGAATCGACGTGCCCATAAGCGGGATTGCTGTCTAGGACCAGTAGCGTTTGCACATTGCCTGATTCCATGGAATCCACCAGCGCCGCGAAGCCGGTGGCGGCGTCCATGCTTTCGGCAAATGGATCGATGGAGTAGGAAATCGTGGAACCCACATTTCCCAGCAAGTCATTCAAGCGATGAATCCGGGCGTGAACTTCCGCTGGCTGCTGCGAACCGGCAACCAACAAGGATTCGCCTTTGGAACGAACAAGATCATCGGCCAGAGCTGCCAGTACACGATTTGGCTTGCCAGCACCGACGTCCAGTTTCGGGACGTCTGCTTGAGAGCCGTCTGTCTTGAGGGCCGCAGTGACAAGGGTTTCTAGACGAGCGATCAGGGCCGGAATGTCGACTGATCGAACGGCGGCGCGGTGATCAGCGTTTGTGCCCGACAGCGACATTCCGCTTTCGAAACTGTAAACGCGGTTCATCCAGTCGCCGTCGGGATCTCGACGATCTGCCCATTCGCGAATCATGTTCATCGCCGCTGGATGAGAGCCCATCGGGTCTGCGTCGAAGCAGGCGATGACTTTGGCACGACTAAAATCGAACTGAGAACGCACTGGTTCGTCAAAGGCCAGTTTCGCACCTTCAGCAGCCCGCTGGTCAAACGCCGGTTCGTGTTGACACCAAGTGGCCTGCGGAAAGCGGGCCATCACAAGTTGTTGCAGGCGGTGGCGAGTCAACGACGATGATGCGCCGCAAAGAATGGCCAAGCCTGCGCCCTTCGTCTTTTCGTGCGCAGCGATTTGAGAACCGAGAGCGGCGTCAAATTCTTCCCACGAGCGATTTAGCGATTGCTTCCCAACCGCTTCAGTTAACCCTTCACTTCGGTCGGGGTCGTACAACGACAGAATGCTGGCCTGATCGAAGGCGTCCGTTCCGCCGCCCGTAAAGGGGTGCTGCTTGTTACCGTCGACTTTGATCGGTCGCCCGTCGATCGATGTGACCGTCAATGGCCGACCAACGCCACCCAGTTCCCAGCTCGACGCGAAATACTGCTTTTCGCCGGGCGTGCGATTCTGCGGACGAACCGTGAACGGAGCAAATTCTTCGGTTTCCCAACGGCAACCCACCATGCCGCCAAATGCCAGTGATGCCCCCATGAGTTGCATCCACCGTCGGCGTGAGACCGTTTCCGGAAGTTCCGAACCAGCCGTGGGGAATTCTCGAGACATCCAGTCGCGGAACGCTGGCTTGTCGGCGAGTTCGTTCAAACTGCGCCAGTAGCGTTTAGGTTCGGGAGGAGTTTTGATGTCGAGCATGAATGTGTTTTCTTGTGATCCGACGAAATATAACCGCTGTGTGACTGACCGAAGTTGCAGAGGGTTTAGTAGTGGCAGGTGGAACAGTTTTGGTTCGCTTTGATGTTCCAGTGGTCCTTAATGAGTTCACCGATTTCACTCGCGGACTGCGGCGGTACCCAGTCCATGTTGGTCACCATTTCCGGTGGTCGTAAATGCGGTGTTGGGTTGCGGTGACACTCCAGGCACGAGCCCATACTCAGCGTTTTGACTTGTGAAACAACGTCCATCTGATCGATCCGTCCGTGACAGGACACGCACGAAACACCGCGAGTCACATGGGCTGAATGATCAAAATTTACGAAGTCCGGCAGGTCGTGAACTCGCTTCCAAAGCACAGGAGTGTCGTCCGCCCAGCTCTTGTGAATCTCTGTCAGCTTCGCGCTTCCCGCATGCACGGCGGTCAGCTCCACGGCCCCATTTCCGTCGGCTGCGCTATGACAGTTGATGCACGTTTGTGTCGGTGGGATGGCTGCGTGAGCCGCTTCTTCCACCGTTGTGTGGCAGTAACGGCAATCCATCTTCAGCTTGCCCGCGTGCAATTTATGACTGAAGGGAACTGGCTGTTCTGGCGCATAGCCCAAGTGCGTGGTTTCCGGCGCTGTGCCGGTCACGAGGATCACGGCACCATACGCAGCGACGGCGGGAGTGCCGACGAGCAACAGTTTGATGAGTCGATTGACCCAAGATGGAAATTGAAAATCGTTCATGAGTTTATGTTCGCCTGAATAGGTTTGGTTCTTTCTAGCGGCTCGTCCGCGTCGAGCAATGCCTCTCCGAGCAAAGAGCAATTGCCTTCCCGGCTGTGAGATTCCGCGAAGTCGCTGTTGATCGTTACGAGTTTTGTTCAAGTCGCGAAGTCAGTTCAAGGTCACGTTCGCGCCATGGATCGTGAACGATTTGCGTCGCTAAAATTCACTTCGCTGTGTGAAGTTGGTCCGTGACATTTACCAAGGCGACATGCAATCTGAGTTCATTCATTGACGAACAACCCTGAACTCGGTGCTCGTGAGGAACTCGCATCGGCATCACTGAGTCGACGATTGCGACTGCGTGTTCGCAACGATTGAAATACCAACTCGCAAACTTACGCGCCCTCGATGATGTCCAGAACAGTATCTTGCACCCGAAGTTGAACAGTTCGCCATCGAAACGGTCGTTACAAACGGAATGCAGATGAATGTTTTGCTTCCGGAAAACTCCGCACCGCGCGAAATGGGGTTCGCGCTATCTCAGCTTTGGTAACACAAAGGTTTTCAGTGAGGCAGCTTCGAGTTCTGTGTTTTGATTCCATTGCCGCTGCGGAAGAGATGCGTACATGAACAGAGAACAGTTTCGGCAACGGGAACAGCAACATGATGAAGTCCAGCTTTCGCCAACGACGGGGAGTGCTCCTTGATTCAACATTGGAAACAGGATCTGCACCAAGCTCAGTGCGTCAAGAACCGATGCGCTCCGATCGCACCGCGCGGGCTCGGCGGTTGCTTCAAGCCGAGGTCAGCTTTATTCACTCGGCTGATTTCGAACGGGAGGATGCGGAAGATCAGTTGATGAGCAGCGGCGAAGTTGACTTCGCAAAGCGTTCCGGGCGTCAACGCCCCCCGAGCGGCGTTCCGTCTCATCTAGTTCACCTGTGGGAAGTTGGACTGTTGAAGCCGCAGCAGGAGCTGCAACTGTTTCGTCGGATGAACTTCCTAAAGTACCGCGCCAATGCTCAGAGAAGTCGCCTGAACCCGGAAAGACCGAAGGTTGAGTTATTGAATCAGATCGAACAGGATTTGACGGACGCTGATTCCACACGGAACTACCTTGTTCGAGCGAATCTGCGGCTTGTCGTTTCGATTGCTCGAAAGTTCGTCGCTGAAACGAACACTTTGGACGAGCTCATCAGTGACGGCAATCTGATTCTGATGAAAGCCGTCGATCGTTTCGATTATGGTCGAGGATTTCGGTTCAGCACCTACGCGACTCATGCCGTACAGCGAGAATTTTTTCAGCGCTATAAGACTGTTCAACGGCGACGAGTTACGGAAGTGGCGACTGATCCGGAGATCCTGTTGCAATCCGTGGCTTGCCCCGAAGATTTTCGTGAGCGAATTGTTCAGGAGCGACAGTTGACCTATTTGAAGGAGATTATGTCCACCTGTTTGGAGCCTCGCGAATCGGAGATTGTCGATTTGAGATTTGGACTGAATTCCGATGACGGAGGGCAAACGTTGCGGGAAGTCGGTGAGAAGCTCAACATCAGCAAGGAACGCGTCCGCCAGTTGCAAACCCGAGCCATTGAGAAAATCCAAGAACTCGCGCGGTGCAATATCGGGACGACAGAGCTGTAATTGTCGCACCTGTCACTCATCGTCACCGGCTGAATTATAGGTATTTCCTATGTATTGTTGTTTAACTTTCTATTTGTTCAATGGGTGAGAGTCGTCTAGAACTTTAGGGAAGCAGCAGTTCCCAACCCAGCTTTCGGATCAAAGTACTGGAGTGAAACAATGACGAAGCTTGCCCAAAAGACAGAGAACGGCAGACAAGATCGAATCAACTGTGTGAACCAAGCGCCGCTCGCCTCCGAAAGTAGTGACTTATCTGACAAGATTCCGTATGTGCATCATCCGGAATTCGACGATCATGAATCTGTACACAACATCTTGGAAGCCATTCCGGGAACCGAGCCCAAAACGATCGCAGACCGGCGTTCACGACTTGATGGAAGCGACTACTTGCTGCCAAATCGGCCGCTGTTGAGTCGTGAGGCCGAACGGACACTCTTTCTGCGGATGAACTTGCTGAAATGCATGGCGGTCAGGCGGCAGCATGAATCGCTGCATGGCGAGATGACGCAGTTGTGCGAGAATGCTGTCCGTCGCTTGTTGGACGATGCGAACAGCACCCGCAACAAAATCGTCGAAGCCAATCAGCGCTTGGTCGTTTCGAACGCATCAAAGTTTAGCCGCAGCGGCGTGGCCTTGGCAGATCTCATCGGTGAAGCCAATCTGGCGTTGATGAAGGCGATCGATCACTTCGACATCGGTCGCGGTTTTCGACTCAGCACTTACGCCACCTTCGCCATTCGTCGACACCTAAGTCGCTACGTGCAGCGAGAACAAAAGCGCAGCCCGCTCAGTGGTGAGGAGCTTAATGAGCCCTATATCGAAGAGGAGTCAGCAGCGTGGATTGACGTGCATCCCGGCGAATTGGTGAACGAAATCTTAGCAGCCCTGCCCCAGCGCGAACGGATGATGGTGAAGATGCGTTTCGGACTGACGGATGATGGTCGAGCTCAAACGCTGGACAGGATCGGTCAGAGTTTTGGAATTTCTAAAGAGCGAGTCCGTCAACTGATCCAGCGGTCAACCTCCCAAGCATTTGGTCAGCATGCCCAGAGGCTTGGTTTGGACTGAATTGTGTTTGCGATCAGCGGTGGGAGTCAATGCTTGGCCTAGTGCCTGTTGCATATTATATTGCCTGCACGCTGCTGAAAGAAATCAGCTCTAGGAAACCTATCACCAAGCGGAACACACTGCATGGCAAGTAAGAAAATCGGCGTCCTAGGTTGCGGCATGATTGCCGAACTGGGGCATCTGCCGGCGATCCAAAATACGAATGGGCTGACACTGCACGGCGTGTTTGATATCAACTGGAATCGATGCCTCGCGATGCAGCAACAGTTCGGTGCGGCTCATGCGTATCCCACGGAAGACGCCTTCTGGCAGTCCGATTGCGACGCCGTCGTGATCTGCACGCCCGCGCCGTTACACAAAGAACACGTGCTGAAGGCCGCTCAACACGGCAAGCATGTACTGTGTGAAAAACCGTTGGCAACAAATGCGGCGGACATCCAAGCGATGAAGGTCGCGATGGAACGGGCCGGTCGAATGCTGTTCACAGGATTCACGTATCGGTTTAGCCCGTCAGCCGTTGAAATTCATCGTCTTGTTCGCGAAGGAGCGATCGGTGAAGTGCGTTTGCTGCGACTTGTCTACTTGTGGAACCTACACGGCAAATGGCGGTGGGACGACTCAGGCAAAATGATCCCCAGTGCGCTGCGCGTGGGCCGCATGCTGGAAGGCGGGCCGATGGTGGATTGCGGCGTGCATCAGATCGACCTTGCGCGCTGGTGGCTGGGCAGCGAAGTCGTTTGGCAACGCGGTATTGGTGTTTGGGTGGAGGACTTTGATGCGCCTGATCACGTCTATCTGCACATGGGACATCAATGCGGAGCTCACACAATGGTTGAGATGAGCTTCTCGTACAACGCGACTTCACAGGAACCTCGTAGCCACTTTCAGTATGAACTGATCGGCACGGACGGCGTGATTCGATACAACCGCGAAGAACATTCCATGGAGCTAAGAAACTCGCATGGGACGCGATACCTGCACTGGCACGGTGAAAAGAGTTTCGGCGGCATGTACGCAGAATTCACCCATGCCCTGTTTACTGGTGATGCCCGAAACATGCCCACCGCCGCAGATGGTCTCGCCGCGACCATTATCTCTCAGGCCGCCACAAAGCAGGCGATGGAAGATCGAGACGGCCCCAGCCAAACGCATCCCTCAACGATGAAACGCTCTCAGGCTGTGGCGAACAGCCAGAACCCACTGGTTCCGCTGGACCACTTCGAACCTGATGATGTGGCGCTGATCGCAACTCAAAGAGAAGTGCGAAAGCCCGTTGTGTAGAAGTCGTGCGTTGTATAGAAGTCGTATGTACGCAACGCACAGACACCACAGAACGAATCAGACAGGGAATGCCATGGCCAGTGGCCTGCTAATGTTATTGGACGACATCGCAACCGTTTTGGACGATGTCGCCGTATTGACGAAGGTTGCCGCCAAAAAGACGGCGGGGATTCTGGGCGATGACCTAGCGCTGAATGCAGAGCAAGTCAGGGGGGTAAACGCATCTCGCGAACTTCCGGTTGTCTGGGCCGTCGCGAAAGGTTCGTTCGTCAATAAATTGATCTTGGTTCCGGCGGCGCTGCTGTTAAATGCCGTCGCACCATGGTCGATTGAACCACTGATGATTGCTGGAGGTACGTTCTTGTGTTTCGAGGGCTGTGAAAAACTGGCGAAGGTATTTTTTCACTCGAAGACGGAGCAGCAACATCGGCAGCAGCACGTCGCGAACGTCGCAGATCCCGCAGTGGATTTGGTTGCGGCCGAAAAGTCGAAAGTCAAGGGGGCGATTCGAACCGATTTTATTCTGTCGGCCGAAATCATCGTTATTGCTTTGGGAACGGTCGCCGCGTCTACCTTTGCAACCCAATTGGGCGTGCTAAGCATGATCAGTCTGCTGATGACGGTCGGCGTTTACGGACTGGTCGCGGGAATCGTCAAACTGGACGACGTTGGTCTGCATTTATCGCAGCCGTCGAAAGATTCATCGGCCGAATCGAAGCCGGGGCTTAAGAATCGAATTGGCCGGATGATTGTGGCCGGCACTCCTTACCTGATGAAGTTCTTGTCCATCGCGGGGACGGCGGCCATGTTTCTGGTCGGCGGCGGAATTTTGGCTCATGGAATTCCCCCCGCGCACCACCTGATTGAAGCGATGAAACAGCGTCTGCAACAGATCGAAGGTGTGGGGCCTGTCCTAGCGATCGTTGGCGAAATGGCCGGTCAGGCTGTGCTCGGCATCCTTGTCGGTGCGTGCGTGTTGGCAGTGGTTCAGATTGCGAAAAAATTTAAGTCTGCCGATGCTCAGACCAATTAATGTTTGCCGATTTGTTGGTTGGCCACATCAACCGCTGCTCGGCAGTCAGGACATCAACCGGGCGATTCACGAAGACGTGCAGAATGTTATTGCAGTCAGACAAAGTGCAGAATCCCGGCGTGCATTTTCCGCCCCCTGCTCTGTTTATCGTGTCCGGCATTTGTGGTTCGGCAATCGAATCGATAATCCCGATGCCTCTGAGTGATCTGTTGCGTGTCCCTGCGCAGATGCCACTCGGTTGGTTGGCGATTGTTTTGGGAACAGGGCTGCTTGGCTGGGCGATGGCGACGTTCGTGATTCGGAAAACTGCGATCTATCCCAATCGGCCAGCACGGGAAATGGTTGCCAAAGGCCCGTACCGAATCAGTCGCAACCCGATGTATGTGGCACTCACGGCTATCACCTGCGGCGTCGGTCTGCTGGCGGACAATTTTTGGATGCTGTTGCTGTTGCCGCTGGTCCTGTGTGTGCTTACCCGGTTCGTGATCCGACGGGAAGAACATTACCTTGCTGACGCGTTCGGCGAATCTTACGCAAACTACAAAGCTCGCGTCCGCCGGTGGCTGTAGTTTCGTCAGTAGCCGCGTTCGGAAACGTTCAACGCTTGGCTGATTTGACGCGGAATCAGACAAGTGACAAGTGATTTGCGATTGGTAGAAAATCCCAAATTTTTGCGAGGCAGCTCATTTCGGAGTTGATATTGAGTCTCAGTACCATAAAAAGAGTGCAGAGCGAGCAAGCCAAGCCCTTTTGTCGGAATAGCCAGCCAGCCAACTGTAGTCTGCACCTTCTCCAACTAAGGTTACCTTCGAAATGTCTGTTCTCCGCAATCGCGCCCCTCGCCATCAGGGGTTCACTCTTATCGAACTACTCGTCGTCATTGCAATCATCGCTATTCTGATTGCTCTGCTGTTGCCCGCCGTTCAGTCGGCCCGAGAGGCGGCTCGCAGAACACAGTGCAAAAACAACCTGAAGCAAATCGGTTTGGCGTTGCACAATTACGAATCGACGTTTGGAGTATTCCCGCCGGGTTTTATTTCCCGAGTCACCGGGCCTTGGCCGGGCGGCGGCAACGATCCGGTTCCTGAAATCGGCCCCGGCTGGAGTATGTTCGCGATGATCCTGCCACAGCTGGAACAGACACAGCTGCACCAGCAAATCGACTTCAATCTGCCGATCACTGATCCGGTCAATCAGCTCGCACGCTCAACCAACGTGACGGCATATCGCTGCCCGAGCGATACTTGGACAAACGCTGTGACCGTCTGGCCCGCATCGATCGGTATCAACGATCTGGCGGCGACAAGCTACACCGGTGTGCTGGGTGGCGCTGATCCTACCGGTAATGGGCCAACCGGAAGTTACTTGGCACGATACGAAGAACCGAACTTCAACGGCATGTTCCATCGCAATCGGGCAATTCGTCACAGAGACATCACAGACGGCACTTCCAATACGATCGGCATCGGAGAACGAGCCAGTATGTTTTCTCCGAATGGCTGGGCGGGCGTCATTCCCGACGGTCAAACGGTTTTCTCCGACATGATCGCCGCTCAGCGCGGACAGGCCGTCGGCGACACGGTTCGCCCCGCGATCACCATGACCACAGTTCACGTGCGATCGGGTGGCCCCAATTCGCCAACGGGAAGTCCAGGTGGTTTTTGGGCACCACATCTCGGAGGTGCCCAGTTTTTGCTCATGGACGGCTCAACCCACATGATCGGCACGGACGTGGATATCCGCACCTTCCGAGCTCTCGCCGGACGCAATGACGGAGTTGTGATCGGCGAGTATTAAAGCGGGTCGTGAAAGGCCCACCGCTCCGCGCCGAATTCTCAAACCGCGTCGTCTCGATGCCAGACGACGCCCCGATTTCGTTGTTGCCCCGAGCCCTGCCGAAGGCCAACAAGACTGGCATGCTGTTCAGAAGCTGACTTTCGGTGCGGTGAGCTTATAAGCAGCCCACGATGCACAGGCTGCTGACAAGAGTGGCCAGCGTCGTCAAGTACCGCGACCTGCGTTGACGCAGATCACGAAGACGAAGCACAGCCTCAAACCTTGCGATACGTTCGTACTGGTTCATGGCGGATCACTTTCTGGCGATTAGGGTTTTTGAAAGGCGTGAGGTGCCGCGCCCAGATGGACTCACGTGGATCGCACCCGCAAACTCTCTCACTCATGTTCTAGGCCTGACCGAGAGCGCGACAAGCGGAAATCCCGTCCGTTTGAAGTCCTTGGAAGCAGCATGCCGTTTCGAAAATTCAGCCAGCTTTATGCGGTTTTTCTGCAGAAAAGCGCAAGTTGAGCGACAGATTTACCTCTTTGGCGAACCATAGGAAAACAAATACGAGTCTCTGTCATTTTCTTTCTGGCGATATGTCTGCTGGTGTGTACAACATTCGTGAAGGCTGTCGGACGACGGCTTCGCTGACCCTGATGTCGCGTTTCGCGGCTGGGAACTTTCGGCATGGATATCCAAAGTACCATTCCTGTTGATCTACATCTTATCGCTCATCTGGAGGCATCTATGAGACTCGAAATTCACTCGTCGCGCATTGCAGTTTCCGATTCAACGCAGGCCTATGTTGAGCGGCGTCTTGGTTTCGCGCTCGGTCGTTTTGCCGACGTTGTCGAACGCGTCGTGGTTTCGCTGGCCGATATCAACGGGCCACGCGGAGGCATCGATAAGTCCTGCCGGATTCGTGTCAAGCTGATGGGTCAACAGACGCCTGTGATCGTGGAAGTGCTGGAGTTGGAGATTCGTCCCGCCGTCGACATGGCGGCCGATCGAATTGGCCGCGCGGTGGCCCGGCAACTCGATCGGCGAACACCAAGGCGTTCTTTCGATAAGCGTGTTGAGGCTCTGCAGACCGCAGACTGATTCTAACTGACAATCCGAAGGAATCTCGCAAATTACTCCAACAACGGACACAAACCACAAACCACAAACCACAGCCCGCAGGAAGTTTGACATCTTCCTGCGGGCTGTTTCCAATGTGTGAGGTTGTGTTTCCAACGCGCGTTTTGATCTGACAGACTTCTCATGAGCGATGACTGGCTGAACTATCACCATTTGCTGTACTTCTGGACCGTTGCACACGAAGGCAGCGTCACGCGAGCCAGTGAGAAACTGCATTTGTCTCAGCCCACGATCAGTGGCCAGCTGAAAAAGTTGGAAGAATCACTGGGGGAGAAACTCTACACGCGAGTCGGTCGCGATCTGGTGCTGACAGACATCGGCAAGACGGTTTACCGATATGCGGACGAAATTTTTTCCATCGGCCGCGAACTGGTCGACACCGTCAAAGAACGTCCGACGGGCCGCGGAATTCGACTGGTTGTGGGATTGCCGCAGGTTCTGCCCAAGCTGATCGCGTTTCGGCTGCTGGAGCCTGTCCTGCAAATGAAAGAAAAAGTTCAGATCGTTTGTCGCGAAGGCTCGATGCCCGACTTATTGACGCGACTTGCCACACACGAATTAGACGTCGTCTTCGCGGATTCCCCCGCCAGCCCGCTGGTCAGCGTGCGCGCTTTCAATCATTCGCTCGGTGAGTGCGGAATCGGATTGTTTGGAATCCCCGCGTTATGCGAGGAGTACAAAGCGGGTCTGCCCGGTTGTCTCAGCGGTGCTCCCTTCATCTTGCCGACGGAAGGCACACTGATGCGTCGATCCGTGGATCAATGGATTGATGAAGCACAGCTGTACCCGCAGGTGGTTGGCGAGATGGACGATACTGCACTCATGAAAGTGTTTGCCGAAGCCGGTGTCGGATTCATTCCCGCACCGATGGCGATTGCCGCAGAAATTGAGGCACAATTCGGCTTACATTTAGTATTAGAACTTCCCGGAGCGGTCGAACGGTTCTATGCCATCACCGTACAACGCCGACTCCAACACCCAGCCGTGCTGGCAATTTCTCAGGCTGCAAAAAATGCACTCTTCAAAGATTCAAAAAGCGATCCGTGATCGAGACAATGACCAGTCATCGTCCGCGTGAACAGAACCCATCGAAAGAAGCAACGAACCGAAATTGAACGCAATCTGACGATCTGCGAGCGTCGTGGCCTGAGATGAGTTCTACCTGTGTGGTTGCTAATCAGACAAGGAACATCGATATGAAAATCAACATGCTGCCAGTTTCTGCGATCCTGCTTCTGATACCGCTCGCCAGCTTTGGTGATGAACCGGCAGAATTGATTTTGCGTGGCGGCAGGATCGTGACAGTCAACGCTGAATTCACGATTGCTCAGGCGATGGCCGTGCGTTCAGGTCGAATCATGGCCATCGGAACGGACGACGAAGTTGGTGCGCTGGCGGGGCCTGCGACACAGGTGGTCGATCTTGCTGGCAGGATGCTGCTGCCCGGGCTGATTGATTCCCACGTCCATCCTTCTGGTGCCAGTCAGTTCGAAGCGGACCACGAAATTCCGCAGATGGACACAATTGCCGACGTGCTAGCGTACGTGCGAAAGCGGGCAACCGTTGTGCCCCAAGGTGAGTGGATCAGTATCTCGCAGGTTTTTATCACCCGACTGCGTGAGCAAAGATTCCCGACACGAACGGAACTTGATGAAGCGGCGCCGAATCATCCGGTCTTCTTTCGAACCGGCCCGGACGGAAGCTGCAATTCGCTGGCGCTCCAAGAGAACGGGATCGACAAGGAATTCGCAGCGAAGAATCCTGAGCAAGTCCTCGTGAACGTGAATACCGGCGAACCGAACGGGATTTTGCGGAAAGCGTCATCGGTGCTGAAAACTCGCCCTGTGCCGGGGCAGAAAAAGTTGTCCGAAGCCGATCAGGATGACCTGCTTGTCCGTTTGTTCGACGACTACAATCGAACTGGCATCACCAGCGTGATCGATCGCAACTGCAGCGATAAAACTCGCAATCAGTACGCGCGTCTGCTGAAGAACGATCGCCTGACCGTGCGAATGCGGATGTCTCGGAGCCTCAGTCCCAACGGTGAACTCAAGGCCATCAAAGCTCGACTGGATTCCATTGCGGCGGACGCACTCTTTTCTGATCCGCAGCCACGACTGGCCGTCATTGGTGTGAAGGTTTTCGAAGATGGCGGCATGCTGACCGGCAGCGCTTACTTCACCGAACCGTGGGGTGTCAGCACCATTTACGGGATCGTTGATCCGCGTTATCGAGGCATGCAATACGTCGATGAAGCTCGCCTTGAGGAACTCGTTCGAGCCTGTGCTGAGCGAAATCTAGCGTTTACGGCACATTGTCAGGGCGATGCTGCGGTCGAGGCGTTGGTGCGGGCGTATGCAACTGTCAACAAAGATATTCCGATTCAGCCCACGCGGTCTTCGATCACGCACTCCAGCTTTATGAGCAAAGCGGCCATTGATGGGGCCGCCAAGATCGGCGTTGGTGTCGATCTGCAGCCGGCATGGCTGTACCTCGACGCACGCACGTTGGTGGCCCAGTTTGGCGAAGAGCGTTTGGCGCATTTTATTCCTTTGGCCGAGCTGTTTGCCGCTGGAGTCATCGCTGGTGGTGGCAGCGATCACATGCAGAAAATCGGTTCGCTGCGCAGTGTGAATCCGTACAATCCGTTTCTTGGCATGTGGGTCGCGGTCACACGGACGGCACGTTGGCACGATGCCGCCATTCATCCTGAGCAGGCGCTGACTCGAGAACAGATGATCCGCTTCTATACGATCAACAACGCTTGGCTGATGCGGTATGAAGCCGAAGTTGGATCACTGGAAGTTGGCAAGCGAGCCGATTTTATCGTCGTCGACCGTGACCTGTTGACCTGCCCCGAAGAAGAAATCCAAGGCACCCAAGTGCTGTCGGCGTGGATCGACGGAAAGAAACTGTTTCCGCGTGACGGCAAATAATCGAGTCGGTGGATTGAGCAAAATCGGGCCCACAGACGCCTAAAGCTGGATTCCGAGCGCCAGAATCTGTGCGGACTCAACTATCCGTCTTCTGCTTCTCGGCCATCTCGTAGATTCGCAGATGGCCGTCGGAATGCGCTGCGACGATGCGGCGATTGTCGGGTGTGAAATCCATGCCGCGTACGCTGTTCGCCAGCACCAGTGAATGGAACGATTTGATTTCTGCTGGCTTGTCCTCTGCTGGCTTATCTTCGGATACGGCTTTCTGTTCACTCTCGGCTGGTTGACCGTCCAATCGCCAAAACAGCAATTCTCCTTTTCCGCTTTGCTGACCGACCGCACCGACGATAAAGCCGTCTGGATGAAACCGGACGCCCCACATGACTCCCGTTTTCTTATCCTTCGCTTCAAGGTGCTGTGTCACCTTTCTGGTTTTCCAGTCTATGATCGCCACGACCGGATCCTGCTGTCCCGCGAAGGCATTCGTGACATTTGTGATTCCGGCACAGGCCAAAAGCGAACCGTCCGCATTGAACTGCATGTCACGTGCGCCGCCCATGTCGGCCGCGAACACTTTGTCGTAGCCCGTCATCGCCGTCTGAATTGTTTCGGGTTGAGCGTTAATGCGAACGTCTCGAACGATGACATGTCCGAGCATGTCTTCCGAGACCAGCGTGCCGTTCGTCGGATGAAAACACACGGCATACGGGTGACGAGTGTGCTCCCGCAATTCCGTCATCATTTCGCCGGTGGCTTCGTCCCAGATTCGCACCAGCAGATCATTCCCACACGTCGCCAGCATGCGACCGCAGGGACTTCGCGTCACCCAGCGGGCAAAGCCGCGGTGAGCCTGCACAAGATGCAGCGGTTTCGGCTGCTCGGCGTCCGTCGTCCAATAGGCCAGCTGTCCATCCCACCCAGCCGTGTAGAGCCATTGGCCATCCGGAGAAAACTCCATCGACCGCACCCAGCTTTCGTGCCCGATGAATGTGGTTTTGGTGCCTGAGGCAATGTCCCAGCGATAGACATTCGAATCTTCTGCGCCCGCAAACACGAAGCGTCCCGTGGGGTCAACCTTGCAGCACGTCAGAGCCACATCATGCGTGAAGTCGGCGACCTCGTGCGTCTTTGTCGGATCCACGGCGTGCGATACCGAATCGTTTTTCGGTGGTGTTGCTGTTTTCTGTTCGTTCATACCAGCAACTCCTGGATAGGCTCAGCGGCCGGATCGCCAATCGGAATCGATTTGCCAGTGACCGCATGGTCTTCCGTGGTATCAATTCCGACAGCCTGCAAACAGGTGTGAAACAAATGTCCGGCGTCAACTTCGCGATCAGCAACTTCGGTGCCTTCTGCGTTGGTACTGCCGATGACAGCTCCCGCTTGAATTCCACAACCACCAAACGCCACCGATAGAGAATTCCCCCAATGATCACGGCCGTAACGATGATTCACCTTTGGCGTGCGGCCGAATTCTGAATAGATCATGACCAGCGTGTTGTCCAACATCCCGCGGTCTTCCAAGTCACCCAGCAGCGTTGCGAACGGTCGATCGAATTCGTTCAGCTGTTCGATATGAAAATTGAAATTCTCGGCATGCGTGTCGTAGCCGTAGTGTGTGACTTTGACACAGGTCGTCCCTTCTTCCAGCAACGTGCGAGCCAGCAAGCAATTGCGTCCAAACGGGTGAGCTCCGTAGCGGACGAGATCGTAGTTTTCCTGCTTTTCAAACAGATCCTTGCGTGCCATCAACTGACCAGCCTGCTGAAATGACGCGTCGTAGGCATCGATCAGAGACTTTGATCGACCGTTGCCGAACTGCTGATTGAGCCGCTGCCGAAATGCGTTACCTCGATCGTAGACTTCGGAGTGAGCGTCTATCGGACGCTTCAGATTTTCCGGTGGCTGAAATCCCTGAAGCCGCAATTGGGCGTGCTGTGCTTCGAGAAACGCGGACGAATCATCATTGATTCCGCGCGTAGAAATATGCACGTATCCGGGCAGAGTGTTTGTCGGCGAAGAAAGATACTTTGATGCCACGGCACCGATGTAGGGATAGCTGCCGTTTTTTCGACCACGTTCCATAAACAGGCGGCCGACTCCGTGATCGTTGGTCGCTAAGTTCACACTTCGCACCAGCGACAGCAGATGCATCTTTTGTGCTGTATGCGGCAGCAGTTCACAAATCTGAACGCCGGGGATGGAAGTCGCAATCGGACGAAAAGGTCCACCATATTTCGTGTTTGGCTTGGGGTCCCACGATTCAAACTGGCTGACACCTCCCTGAAGATAGACCTGCAAAATTTGTTTTTGCTTCGTCTTCATCTGCTCACCCAAAGCGGGAGTCATCAGGGAACCGATGCCGGCCCCAGCGGCTGCGCCAAGCAGTGATCTTCGCGAAGAAACGTGGTCGAGAACGTTGCAGCCGAGATTGCGTTTGGTAGATTTTATGTTTGGCATCTCAGTCCGTTTCGCTACAAATTTGGAACAAAGTCTAGTGGTTAAAACGAAACTCGGCGGAACACAAGACGCTGCGGATCGCCTGCTGGATCGCTGCTGATCGTTCTTCTTCGTCACCCTGCAGGAATTCTGTCAACGCTTGGCTGTCCGCTGCGGTCGCTCGGCGATTCAACAGGCACAGATAGAATTCATTGACTATCTCATCGACGTCAGTCTGTTCCGTCAGGCGTGTCGTCAGATAACCGTTCGCAGGTTTCAGCCAGTTCGTGATCAGGTCGCCGTTGAGCACAAATAAGGCTTGGTTGGCCGTGGCGTCGAAGCGGCTTGATTCGTTCGCGGACGCAAATATCTTGACGAAGTGCTCGACATGTGGTGTTAGATCATTGTTCACCAGCGACTCCAACTGCAACTCCAACTGCAACTGCAACTCCAACTGCAACTGCACGGAGTGTCCGGCAGTGTCTGGCTTGGCCTGCGGATCATCTTTGGCCAGCTTTGCAACAGCTTTGTGGCGCGATGTTTCGACAACGCCGCAGGCCTGCATCACGGACCAACTCAACTGCTCCGGGGAAAGCGGCTTCATGAGTCCTCGCGTGTATTGTTCAGGAGGCGAGGACGTCCCGTCTTTGATGTTGCTGCTCAACTGGTAAGTTCGGCTGAGTGCGATTTCACGAATCAGCCAGCGCATGTCGAATTCCTGTTCCGTGAGACTTTCTGCCAGCAGGTCCAGTATTTCCGGATGCGAGGGCGGATTGTCGGAATGGAACATGTCGAGCGGTTCCACGAGTCCGCGTCCCATCATCATCGCCCACAGTCGATTGGCAATGTTCAGCTGAAACGCCCGATTGGCCGGATCGGTGATCGCATCAGCCAGCAACAGTCGACGGCTGTACTTGGGAATTCCGCCAGCCTTCTTATCCGGCTTCGTGACATACGGTTCTTGATCCGGTGTCGGATCCACCAGCGGTGGCAGGTGCAACATCCGCGGCGCTGTTTCTCCTTCGACACTGGTAAACACCGAGGTGAACTTCACCGTGCCTTCGGCCTTCTCAGCGATCACTTTCTGTTGCGTTTTCGGATCGGTGAACAGATAACTTCGATTCAAGAACGCGTTCAAACCAAAATAGTGGACCTGTTCATAGTCTAGGATCGACGGATGATCGTGGCACTGCGCACACTGCATGTCTCTGCCTAGGAACACACGACCCAAATCACGAGTTGTCTCGTCCGCATTCAGTTCCCGGTTCAACAGAAAGCGGGCTCGCACTCGTTCATCCTTGTCCACTCCGTCGGCTGTCAGCATTTCGCGAGTCAGGACGTCCCACGGTTTGTTCTGCAGCAGTGAGTCGAAGAGGTATTGCCGCCACAACTCGACATCGATGTATTTCTTCGGCCGACGTTGCATCAGCAGCACATCCAAGCGATGCTGCAAATGCCGAACATGCTCTGGGCTTTTTAGCAACTGATCGATCAGTTGCCTTCGCTTGTCCTGATCGTCGTGGTTCAGGAATGCAAGCGTCTGTGTACTCGTCGGGATTCGGCCGCAGAGATCAAGGTACAGCCGTCGCACGATTTCTTCATCTGTGGACAGATCACTGACGATCGTCGCATAGCCGTCTGTGCCTGCTGCAATCAGATCGTCGATGCGTTGATGCAGGGGAACCGAACCGTCCTCGGCACGCGCGTGAGTTACGAGCGGCGATGCAACGATGCACAGCAGAAGTGTGAGGCGGGAGACACACATGGGAGAGATTTAGGTGGGAGGCGAAAAGCAGTCCTTTTCAGTGGTTCCAAATTCTAACACTCCAAGGGCACGTTTGTACAACGCAAAAGCCAGGTTCCTTCTGTCGGGTGCGTTCATGAATCGAATTGACCTGCGATGAAGTACGTGTCACACTGAAAGTCTTCTTTTACATCGCAGTCTGTCGTGGCAAACTTGCATCGAGAATTCATGACAGGCTTGTTGCTGGTTGCTGGTTGGACCTTTTACCAATCACATTGCCGGAACGTACGTCACGCTGACCGGCAGCAACAACCAGCAGGATCGAGACCGCGAAGCACACGGCGACGACTTTCCTGGGCCCGGTGCCGTGTTGAATTATCTTGGCCGCCAGAATCGCTCGATGTCGAGTCTGCCAGCGAGTATTTCACTCCCGAACTGGCTTAGCATTCCGGGGCCGCCAGCCTGAACCGACCGATTCCGTTGTCGGATGGGCGCGTGTTATCGGAGTTGCTGGCGAACAACGCCTGAGGCTATCCGAGCAGTTCCGAAATCGGCTGGCGATTTTCGTCGACGAGATATCGCGGTCGGCCCGTCAGATCGTCGACCTTGGCGGAGTTCGCGTCGATACCGAGCGTTTTGTAAAGCGTTGCAAACACTTCCTGCACGTGAACCGGTCGTTCGACTGGCCGTCCCCCTTCTGTGTCAGTTTGCCCAATCAACTGACCACCCTGCATGCCACCACCGGCAAGCAGCACCGATTGCGTTTCTGCCCAGTGATCGCGGCCTCCCTTGGCATTGATCCGAGGCGTCCGGCCGAATTCTCCCCACACCACAACCGACGTTGTTTCCAACAGGCCGCGTTCATCAAGATCCTGAAGAAACGTCGAGAGAGTGTGATCGAAGACTGGCAGGTATTTTCGAGCCAGTTGCTCCAGCGGGCCTTCTCGATTGGAATGCCAGTCCCATGCTCCGAACGCCACCGTGACAACTCGCACACCCGCTTCAATCAACCGCCGCGCGATCAGAAAATGCTGCGGGCTTTGCGGAGCGCCACCAAAACTGGGGTCGGTCGCCTGTCCGTCCCCATAACGCTGAACAACCCGCGGATCTTCTTTGTTCAGATCCAGCGCGTCGGCAAGCTGGCTGGACGTCAGCAATCCGAACGCCTGCTTTTGAAAAGCGTCGAGTCCGGAATCGTTGTCGAGATTCTTCTGGAGCAGCCCCAGCGACGTTAAAATCTGACGGCGATCGCTGAGTCGCACGGCATCAATGCCGTTCAGTACCAAGTTTTTCTTGACGTCGCCTTCGAGGGTAAACGGCACATGATCGCTGCCCGTGTAACCGGGCCAAGACAGCGTCGATGCCGGATCGTGAACGCCGCGATTATTATACGGTCTGTGTCCCATTTTCGGAGCTGCATCGACATAGGGAATCATGCCATCCGGGTTTGGGCCCAGCAGGGTCGAAACGGTTGAGCCGAAAGATGGCCAGCCTCCCGCAGGTTCGTTGTCTCCCGATCTTCCACCTGGTCGCCCCGTATAGCATTGAAACGATTCATGCCGATTCTGCAGTCCGACCAGCGATCGTACGACCGAAAACCTGTCCGACATTGCCGATAGCTTCGGTAGCAGTTCGCAAAACTGAGTTCCCGGAACCGCCGTGCTGATTGGTTGAAACGAACCGCGTATTTCTCGTGGAGCACCAGGTTTCGGATCGAATGTTTCGTGCTGAGTCGGTCCGCCTGGCAGATAGACCATCACGACGGAATGCTGACGCTTCGCGGTCTTGCTGGTCGCTTCTGCCCGCAACAGTTCCGGTAGACCAAACCCGGACGTGCCCAGCACCCCCGCTTGTACAAAGGACCGTCGCGTCATTCCATCGCAGAAGCGACTTCGATAACCGTCAAAAAATGTGAGCATCAGAGTTCCCCTGATCCAACGAAGGTCCGCTTACGCCATGATGTCGTGGATGAGATTGCCGGCGACATCTGTGAGTCGATAGTCGCGGCCGTTGAATCGATAGGTGAGTCGTTCGTGGTCGAGCCCCATGAGATGCAGAATTGTGGCGTGCAGATCGTTGACGCCAACGCGGTTTTCGACGGCCTTGTAGCCGAATTCGTCGCTCGCACCGTACTGCACGCCTCCTTTGATGCCTCCGCCAGCCATCCACATCGTGAACGCATTTGGGTTGTGATCTCGCCCCAAGCTGCCCTGTGAATCTGACGTCCGGCCGAACTCACCACCCCAGATCACCAGCGTGTCTTCCAGCAGGCCGCGTTCTTTGAGATCTGTCAGCAGAGCACCAATCGGCTGGTCGACGCTCTTTGCTGCGATGCGGTGATTGGCACCGATGTCGCTGTGCCCGTCCCATGGTACGTCCGCCACGCCGCCAGCGCCGCCGTTGGTTCCGGCATACAGCTGAACGAAGCGGACACCGCGTTCGACAAGTCGTCGAGCCACGATGCACTGCTTGGCCACCAGCGCCGTTTCCTTTTGGTCGACGCCGTAGGCCTGTTGCGTCGCTTCGGACTCTTTGGACACGTCCATCGCCTCTGGCGCAGCGGTTTGCATGCGGTAAGCGAGTTCGAACGATTCCATCCGCGCCGCCAGATCCGCTTCGTGCGGTCTGAGTTCCTGATGCTTTTGGTTCATCGCTTTCACGATGTCCAGTTGAGCTCGTTGTTGAGGATCATTCATCGCCTCCATTCGAGCAAGGTTCGAAATCGGTATCGCGTTGCGACCATCGATGGCCGTTGGCTGATACTTCTTGGGCAGGAAACCGGGCGACCAGATGGGCTTGCCGCCGCGAGGCATGTGTCCATGCAAAACGACGAAGCCTGGCAGATTGTTGTTCGCCGAACCCAGGCCGTACGTCAGCCACGACCCCATGGACGGTCGTCCCTGCAGGAACATGCCCGAATTCATTTCCAGCATTGCGGGCGTGTGGTTGTTGGATTGGGAATAGCACGAATAAATGAACGCCATGTCGTCCACGTGCTTCGCCATGTTCGGCAGAATCTCTGAAACCCAGGCCCCCGACTGTCCGTGCCGCCGGAATTGAAACGGCGACTTCAGCAACTTCCCGCTGGTCGTAAAGAACCCCGTCTTCGGATCCGCGCCTTCCAACTTTTGGCCGCTGCTTTTTTGAAGGTCCGGTTTGTAATCGAAGGTGTCGACCTGCGAAGGACTACCGGGCATAAACAACCAGATGATCGACTTGGCCTTCGGGGCAAAATGAGGCCCCGCAGCCGGTCCCTGCTGCCCATCGGCGGCACCCGCCGAAGACAGCAAGCCTTCCTGATTCAGCAGGCTGGTCAGTGCCAAACTGCCGGAACCAAGTGCCGCATTCTTCAAAAAACGGCGACGAGAATGAAAATCAAACAAACGTGCATCCGACATAGACAATCTCTTTCTAATCAGTCCAAGAGCCAACGGCGACGCCTTGGCGCTTAAAAACTTCCCACGTCATTCCCATCCCCACGCCATCGTCCCCCGCGGGTTAGTGCGGGTTAGTGCGGGTTAGTCGACGTAGATGAATTCGTTGAGGCAGAGCATAAGTTGGCAATAATCGGTGATCGCGATTTTCATCGCGGTGTCTGGGGATTCGTAACGCGCCGCTTGTTCTGTGATGAAGCGCGCCATTTGGACAACTTCGTCATCCGACGGCGGTCTGGACAAGGTCGCCCAGAAAGTGGCTGCCACAATTTCCGGCGGCGATGATCCGTGTGCTTCCTGAATTCGTGCCGACAGCTTCTCAGCCATTTGACGCACGAGGCCTGAATTCATCAAGGCCAGTGCCTGCGGCGGAACGGTGGTCACGCCGCGGTCTCCGATCCCCTGGATTGCGTCCGGTGCGTCGAACAGCTGCAGCAACGGGATCAGCTTGTCGCGTTTCACGGTCAGATAGATGCTGCGGCGAGGGTCGTCTTCTTTGAGCGATCCCATCCCGAACATTGTGTTGTCGAGCAGCCCGCTAACGGCCAGCAGGTTGTCGCGAATGATCTCAGCTTCCATTCTGAGCGGTGACCTGCGCCACCACAGGTCGTTCTCGGGGTCGTGTTGCTGTCCGGCTGAGTTTGTCGAACACGACTGGCGGTAGACGGCACTCATCAGGATCAACTTGTGGATCGCCTTCAGATTCCAGTTTTCTGCGACCAGTCGACCGGCCAGGAAATCCAGCAGTTGCGGATGAGTGGGTCGAGATCCCTGCAGCCCGAAATTACTGGGCGTGTTGACGATGCCTCTGCCGAAGTGATGTTGCCAGATCCGGTTGACAATGACCCGCGCCAGCAAGTGCCCGGCACCAGCGTCGACGTCGGTCAGCCAATCCGCCAGCGCGACGCGGGGATGTTTTGTGGTCGGCTGTTCTTCTACGGGGTTCGCTGTCAGCCAGTGTTGTTCCTGTTGCTCGCTGTTCATGAGCACCCGCAGATACGCGGGGCTCGCGAGTCCCGTTTTGGCATTCGAATTACCACGAGCCAGAAAATACACTTTGCGAGTGTCTGCGCCGAAGTTGTACGTTGTTCCGCCCTTGCGAGCCGCATAGATCTTTGTGATGTTCGGCTGCGGCTGCTTCTGACCGTGTTCTTTTTCGGCCGCGTCCAAACCAGACCACGCTGCATCTCGTGGTGCGAACCATGTGAGTACTTCTTTGTTCTGCTTGGCGTTGCGTTTGTCCTGAGCCAGATTCAGGATGTCCTGAATGTTCTTGGGCGTCACGACGTCCTTGGCACTGAAGTAGAACCCAGAGGCTCCGGCCCCATTGACAACCTTCAGCAGCAGTTCGTTGCGTCCCTGCTCGAGATGCAAGGTGACAAGGTGTTGGTCAACCGTCACACCGCCCATGGTGGGTTTGTTCAGGACGGGTTTGCTGTTCAAAAAGACCTTGATGCCGTCGTCGGCGCCCAAGGAAATCTCCAGGTCCAGGGGAGTCGGGACTTCGATGGTGCGGAACAGGTAGTTGGCGGATCGATCGCCCGTCAGCGTGTTGTGAATCGTCGCGTCTTTCCATTCCGCGTGTTCTGTCCACTTCATCCCCGCTGTTGGCGTGGTGACATCGACTGTTTTCTCTGGCGCGAACGTTTTGTCGAACGCCTGCTGGTAATCGGAGGCCTGAAACGGACCGGCATGAAACCAGTGGCTCAGCTTCGGATCGGCGCGTGCGGTCGGCGGTGCCTGTTCCCAACTTGCTAACCGGCCCGGCAATACATCGGTTTCGTACTTTGTGCGCGCGTCAAGAAACGGTTTGTGTTCTGCGGTATACGCGTCTAGGGCCGCTTTTGTGCCTTCCGGGTCTGGATCCCAGTCGTAGTCCTGAAAACCCGTTTCCGCAAAGTTGGCAACGAAACGATAGTAGTCCTTATGGCCGACCGGATCGTATTTGTGATCGTGGCAACGAGCGCAGCCGATGGTAAGTCCCAGCATGGACGTGCCCAGCGTGCCGACGACGTCGTCCAGCTGTTCGTAGCGGCTGCGTTCACGTTCCTTCTGAGTCTGCTGTGACGTAAACGGACCGGCCGCTAAAAATCCGGTGGCCGCCTGAGCCATATAATCCAACGGGGCAATGACGTCTCCCGCCACCTGCAGCCGCACGAATTCGTCGTACGGCATGTTTGCGTTGAGTGCTTTGATCAGGAAGTCACGATAGTGATAGGCGGCAGCTCGGTCCTTGTCGAACGCATAGCCATTGCTTTCCGCGAATCGCGCCAGGTCCAGCCAGTGCCGTGACCACCGTTCTCCATAATGCTGACCAGCCAGCAACTTGTCGACCAGTTTTTCGTATGCGTCCTGCGAGTCATTCTTTGCGAAGGCTTCCACTTCGGCTCGTTCCGGCGGCAGGCCCCAAACGTCGATCGACAATCGGCGGATGAGCGTTGACTTGCGGGCCGCGTCATTCGGGGCAATGCCCTGTTCCTTCAACCTCGCGAGAACGAAGCGATCAATGTCGTTCTGGACCCAGTGGTCATTGACATCCGGAACAACGGCTTCTGCAAGCGGTTGGAATGACCAAAATTTCTGGCCTTCAGTAACGTCGATGTCTTTCTTTTCGACAGTGGCCGCTGCGCCATCGCGAGGATCGGGAGCTCCCATTTCGACCCACGTCACAAAGTCATTGATGACATTCTGGGGCAGCTTCGACTTGGGCGGCATTTCGAACGAATCGTGTTGGATCGCAGAAATCAGCAAACTGGCGGCCACATCTTTCGGCACAACCGCGGGCCCACTTTCACCACCTTTGCGAGTGGCAGCGCGGCTATCCAGCAGCAGCTCTCCCTGCACCTTGCCGGCTGCCAGAGCTTTCTCAGAATGACACTGATAGCAGCTTTCCGCCAACACCGGGCGGATTTTGGTTTCAAAGAAGGCGATCCCTTCGGGCGTAGCGGGCTCATCAGCGACGAGTGCCGTCGAGAGCGCGACAAAGCAGTAGCAATACAGCAGTTTCATGGCAGGATCCGAAGCAGGCGCGGATGTTGGGACGGATCCAAATTGTCCGCCATTTGACACCTGTTGGCAAGCATTCTCCTGATTCCGGTCTGGATAAAGTCATTCCCGTTCTCACAATCGTACGGTTTGCTTCACTCGCCGACTTCGGGCACTTTTTTAAGCCACTCGAGCTGCACTTTGAGCCGACCGATCTGCTCGTAGAATTCCACTGCTCGGGTGTGCCGCTGGCTTCGCCGACTGCGCCAGTACACCGGAGCAGAGATGCGGGCTGGAGGATTCCATGGTGGGACTTAGTGCGGCTCAGCTGTCGTTACTACCAGAAGAAGCACAACTTGAACTGCTGAAGAAGCTGCACGCGACGACTCCCCCGTTTCGTCGCTTTACAATGGAAGAGTAAGCGCCCACCAGTACCATCCGTTGGCGGGGGTCGTCGGTTCTCAGGCTTCGGCGTTTTGCTTGAGTCTGGCGAGTCGGCGTTCGAGCCGTGTGCGGTCTCGTCGGGCGGCGGTTTGGCGTCGTTCTTCGTCTCGATACGTGCGGATGGATTCCGGGTGTGA
>JBDNHJ010000018.1:0-3871 GCA_041688835.1 Fuerstiella sp. | reverse complement strand
CCCCGCCTCCAAAACCGTCTGAAACTTCTCAAAATTCATCTCAACACTCCACGGGAAATAGGCCACAAACGTAGCAGGAGTGTACTAAAACAAAATTTATCCCCAAGTCACTTCAGGGGACTTGCATGTCGCAATAAAATCAGAGAAACTCTCCCCACTGCGGAAAGAATCCCGCCAATAAATTTTTACACCCTCTAAACTGCGGGTGAAGTATTAATCGTTCGTAGGCGGAAGTGACCGCACTGGATTGCACGCCACAACGTCCAACGCCTGAATCCAGCGCCCGTGATCTCCGACGCCTGAAGTCCAGCGTCCGAAATTGCTTGCGTCCGGACTGGCGACTCGATACGCTCGGGATACGCCAACGGTGTGTAGCGTGTCGCTACGCGCGTGATCCACGGCACGCTGCGAACAACGGCGGTGCACCGGAGTAACGCGTCATCCGGTGACCTCTACGTTCGATTGAAATTACGCATTTGCGAACTTGGAACGAATGACCGAATCCGAAACCCTAAGAATGAACTGCGATGGTTGCAACAGCACGATTCGCTATCCCGCAACTAAGACTGGCAAGGCGGTTAAGTGTCCGAAGTGCGAGCAACTATTGAAGTTGCGCGGGCCATCGCCGCCCGCACTTCCAGCGCAGCCGCCGACTGGCAAATCCATCGCTGCTACCGTCGAAGCCGTGCCAGCCGCAGCAAGCGAATCATTTGTAAACTCGAAGCTTACTTGCAAATGCGGCGTAAAGTTTCAGGCCAGCCCATCCGACGCAGGAAAGTTCATTGCTTGCCCCGCTTGTGGAAATGTTGTTATGGCACCCAAGCCACCAAAGTGGTTTGCAATTGGATGTGTCGGATTTCTTTTTCTTATGTGCAGCGGTGTGCTTGGATCTTTGTTCGACGATAACGAAAAGATTGCGGCAACGGCTGTCGCTACTGACAACGCTCCGGTGGTAAATCCGCCGGTCGTCGTTCAATCGCCGGACCTAGAACCTAGGGTAGTCGCCCCGCCGCCTGAGCGAAAATGGTACGAAGGCGGTACGCTGACGAATGCGACAGCGTTAGAGTGGCAACAAGCGTCCGCTGCAAACAAGTTGGCAACCTGTTCTGACTTTATCGCTGGCCTATGGCAGAAGGAAATGCTTGCACCCAGAGTTCAAACATCGATTTTAACGGTCGATGACATGAAGCCATTTGCGTTTAAGCTAACTATTGAACTAAACGCCGCGTTTGAACCCGAAGCTGATCCAGACCTAAATCGAAGAGCTTACGCGAATCAAACGGTCGCGGGAACGGCAGCAATATTGATGAAAATGACCGGCATGGTAAACTGATCGCAGGGACGCATGGAGCCGATAACTGCAACGATGCACTGGATTTCGTGTGCTCGCCGCTATTGCAGTTTGCCTTCGCCATTTTACCGCCTCCACTACGGTGCCGTGTTACGCGGTGGCCGCCAACGTTACGCACTTCAGTTAACTAACATGCCAGAAGTCAGCCGATTCCTAGGGATCGTCATTCGGATGTATTATCGTGATCATCCTCCGCCACATTTTCACGCAGAGTATGGGGAGCACGAAATCACGATCGAGATCAATAGCGGTATCGTCCAGGGAAGGTTTCCGAGGCGAGCGTTGGCGGCCGTGCTCGAATGGTACAGTCTCCATCAAGATGAACTGGCGCAAAACTGGGAACAAGCCCGTGCGCGGAAGCCCCTGAACCCTATTGACCCGTTGGAGTAAACCAATGTTCTTACACGTTACAGACGCCCATTATATCGCGGACCATCGCGTTCATGTCTGGTTCAACGACGGAACCGCTGCCGAGATCGAACTGTCTGGCTCGTTGGATGGCCCCATCTTTGAGCCTCTTCGGGACGTCGAATACTTCAAGTCATTCTCAATTGTTGGAAATACACTAGCGTGGCAGAATGGTGCTGACTTTGCACCAGAGTATTTACAGTCGCTCGCCGCGACACCTGCTACTACGTAACAATCCCACGAGCCAGACCGATGAAGTCGGGAGAAATTGAACTTGAAAATGAATCGTCGCCGCCCAGTTATGGCGGGGGTTCGTAGACGCAGGTGACCCCCATGGGCGACTTGGCGGTATCGTTAGCTCTCTGTACCGACTTCCGGTGTCGGATTTGTGTGCGATTATTGCGGATTGGTGTTCCCAAAACCGACGTGTCGCTACGCGATTGATCCAGGGTACGCTACGAACAAAAAGGTGCACCCGAGAATGCTGCTCTCGCGACAATTTACCCTTATTTGAGTCACTCACTTTGATCGCAATTTCAACTTTTTCGATTTGGTTCGCATTCCAGGTGACCTCAGGCGTTAGCCACCAATAGCGAGCATCACATGTCACCACGATTTACTTTCGGCATCTCGCTCATTCTCATAGCGGGATGCGGCGACGCAACATCAACACCGACTCCGTCCAGTTCGCAACCCGCTTCGGCCCCCGCGACCAATCAGACGCAACCCGAGCCCGCATCAACTCCATCATCCGCAATCCCTGCTGACGTTACTTACACCGTCATCGACGAAACCAAGCTGCCCGGCATAAAACGAAGCGTCGATATTCGGCTGAATAAGCACGTGTCAAAAGACACGTTGACCGCAATTGCTAAAGCCGTAAAAGCGTCCGACAGCAGCACCTACGAACGTACATTTATTGGCTACTACCTCCCCGACATGCAGGTTCACGCCGGCTATTGGGCCACCACTCATTACAACCCAGACCTCGATGTTCGGATACTTGGCTTGTCCGCTGATGCCGCCACAAAGTTGTCCGCGAAACCTGAAACGACAGACCGCGACGAGATTGGTCGCTGGCTCGATGAATCGCCGTTTGCCGGCAAACGAATTGTGATATTTCGCGACAAGGGCAAACTGTTTATGGAATCAACCTACAAAGATGGCAGCAGTGGAAGCAACGAAATTGTCGAAAGCCAATCACCTCTCGGTCGCCGGTTCAACAAGCCGGGCGGCTCCACCGCAGGCGATCACTGGGTTCTTGATTCCAATGGCGACCTTCAGCTGCGCGATGACGAAGGGTTAATCTCCACTGCCAAAAAGCTTCAATAGCAGGGTGGCTAACAAAATGATGCAGCGGAGTTGTGGTCCGCCCGCAATCTGAAATCCACGTCAACGGCCACAACCCGCTGATCATGGTCGTTATGCCGCTGACTGTTCGGATGGCCGGGAGGCGGCTCTCATCGCTCGGGTGGATGGCTGTTCCTGTCGATCGGGTTTGCTTCTTCTTTGGCTTTGGCTTCTTTCTGATGGCTCAGATGGTCTGTCCACAACTTTCTGCTCTCTTTGTTAAATAAAGAGTCCTCAGATTCCGCTATATCTATAATAGGGCATTGTGTCACTTTGGGGTGAATGCGTGTTTCGCGTCATTGACTGGAGCCTCAGCCGTGTTGATGGTGGCCTTCTGTCTATGCTCAGCGACCTGTCCCATTTCGGCGTACTAGCGTCCGCCAGAAATGGGTCCCACAGGTTCTTCGCACCCCCCTGTAGCCCATCAGGCCACAACGCTGGCGTTTCCAGATTCGACGCAGGCACGCTTCGATCACAGACGTGACTGATGTATCGTCTTCATTGTTCGAATAGGCAGGTGGACTGCGTGAGGCCCTTCTGAGTGCATAACAAAAGAATGCACACGGCTACCGGTGGATTCCTATCTGTTTCAATCATCACCCCCGGCAGCAGCGTGATTCTCAACGTTCGTCGACAAGCAGAAGATCGCTCATGAAAATTCGTTTCTTACAAATTGCCTTGTTCATGATCATCCTGCACTCGCCGGTGTCGAGCGGCCAGGAGGCAACGACTCCATCACTCGTTGAGATCCTTGATCGGCAT
>JBDNHJ010000167.1:0-62554 GCA_041688835.1 Fuerstiella sp. | reverse complement strand
GGTCAGTTGCTGCGAGCGCAGGGATACAGCCTGCAGGCCAACCGTAAGACGGTTGAAGGAAAACAGCACCTTGGGCTGATCGGCGCGTCTGCATCGATTGCTCCGCTTCTGAGGGCGTTGAACTTTGACTGTTTTACGAAACAGTTACGGGGTTTACCGGTGGCCGAAGTAGGGTTTCCCGATGCACATTGCCCGATGCACATTGCCCGATGCACATTGGGGAATGCCAAATTGGGAATACCAATGGGAACCCCAAAAGTTCGCGTGATGCGCGGGGGTCCAGTCAATTGCGGATAGAAGCCGAATTCATGTCGCGAAGCTCTGACAATCAGAAAACATCTGCCGGTGGGATCGCTGGTGGTGGTGTTGGTGTTGTCAAAGACCGCCGCGGGACAGGAACGCCTCGAAAAACCTGGGAACGGCGTCAGTCTCGCGGCCTCACGACTGCTACGATCGTCATGATCGTTGGCAACCTTGCCGCGCTAGTGACGCTGCCGTGGACGCAGACCGCGTTGTTTGGTGAAACCAAAGCCACCGCTCAGTTGACTCATTGGAATACGATCGAAGTCTACGATTATGGCACTTCAGAAGACGGTCGGTTTTATTACGTGATGGAGTATCTGGAAGGCGTGAATCTGTGGGAGTACGCGGACTGCTACGGTCGCATGCAACCTCAGCGTGTCATCTACGTTCTCAAGCAACTGTGCGACGCGCTGTACGAAGCCGAATGTGCCGGACTGGTGCATCGCGATATCAAGCCCAGCAATATTTTCTTAACAGAACGTGGCAAAAGTTTTGATGTCGCCAAGCTGCTAGATTTTGGACTCGTCCAAACTCTCACGGACCAATTGGTAACGGGCAAGAACGCCAAAGTCACACTGCATGGTTCGCCGGCATTCATGTGCCCCGAGCAGGCGGTCGGCTTGGCTCCGGATTGTCGCGGAGATCTGTATTCGCTGGGATGCGTCGCCTACTTTCTGCTGACTGGTAGGCCCCCCCTTTACCGACAAAGATCCGATCATGCTGATCGTTGCCCATGCGACGACATCCGTGCCTAGTTTCGAAGAAATCGGCGAAGACGTGCCCGAAGCACTGGGGGCTGTGATCATGCGTTGCCTGTGTCGAGACCCCGCAGGACGTTACGGATCGGCTCGAAAATTACTCGAAGCCCTCGAAGACTGCGCTTGTGGTTCCGAATGGACGTGGCGAGATGCGGAAGACTGGTGGAATCGAAATTCCCCACGCTCAACGCCTTCCGGCGACACCGGAACATTCGATGCCACGGCAACGCTGAAGTGTGCTCAAACCACAGCTCAAACCAATCTGGACAGGACAGTTTTGAACTACGAACTGCCCACAGAAGTGTACGAGGTCGAGAGCGACGCGGTCCATGGGATCGTGGACAGTGCCACATTCTGCGTTTAATCCGATTTTCCGCAGCGTATACTGCAGGCGGGGCAAGCTGAGACATTCTTGATGTTTAACCGGTAGTCGCAGACTAGGCTTTCCGGCTTGGTCTACGACCACGGGTGAAACGATGGACGTCTCATGCGTCCCCGCACGCGGTATAATTGTGTGCAAACACGACGCCCGGGCGGATTCGCGGTTTGTGGGGATCAGATGGCAAGCTCCGGGGTGACGTAAGTTGTTTGTTGGAATAGCTCTTCGGCTCGCCCGGCCTTGATCCATGCTCGGAAGCGGATGATGGTTTCTGCGTTTTCGCGAAGCCAGTAGGTGGCGTTGCTTTTGACACGCAGGTTGATCACGCGACGTACGGCGCTTTCGATCGCACCGCTGCCGATCGGCAGATGGCTGTTCAGTGACAACGCATAATCCATCCGGCGGTGAGTCACACCGTGGTTCACGAAATAGTTCTTCCATGTCGTCTGATCCGCTGACGGTTCTTCCCCGATCAGCTGCTCGATCGCGATGATCACAAGTCCGATGTCGCCGCGATACAGGCGGTTCTTCTGAGTCTTCCGCCACTGGGTTTTCTCCTTGCCTTTCAGGGAGGAACTGTCGACGATCTTGCCGAGGTCCTCCACCGCGTGCCAGTAGTCAATCCGCTGTTGTGTTTGTTCCTTCGTCAGCTCCAGTGATTTAATCAGTAACGGCACTCTATTCCAAATCCATTTCGCGCCGTCGGCAATGAACAGAACTTTCGACGCCTCCTTCACATTCAATGCCTTCAAATACGACAGCAGCAGGCGGAAGAGTTGATCACACGAGCCCAGAGAACCATCAATGATGGGAGAGAACGTCGTGTCAATCCTGCCTGTCTCATCGGTCGCATAAATCATGAACAGTCGCGGTTCACGCCACACTGGTTTGAAACGTTTGTGACCTTTCTTTGTCTTGCCTCGACGCTTATCTCGCAAACGAACCCGACCACCATCGGTGGTGACAACAATGCGTCGTCCCGCCGCATCTCCTGAGACTTTGACAGATCCCCGCTTCGTCAGCCGAGCCAGCATTTCTCCCATGCCAGCGGGCACCTTCCGAAGCGTATTTACGCAGATTTTGATGCCTTCATCGGCCAGCATCTGCACGGCCTCTTCATATGATCCCAGCAGTGCCGCACATTGCATCATGCGTTGCCGCACTCCCGCTGTGAAGCCATTGGCGATACCCAGCAGGATCAGCATGGGAAACATGCCGCGATTGGCTTTCTTGTTCTTTGCCTTTTCCGGAACCTAGAATCGATGATAATATCTGATGTGCAACGTCACGCTGACACCGCCCGTCAGTTTCACAGTTTTAGGGCGTGTCCCCTGAGAATGAAACGGCTTCGGCTGAGACTTTGCCAGCTTCGCCGCCTGTGCCTGAATTTTCGCGGACCCTGCCAGTTTCAGCAGCCCCATTCCTTGCCGAAGTCCGGTGAGCCGTTGATGCAGCTCCGCGATTTTGGCTTCACACTTTTGGAAATCCGCCGACACCATCTGCCCGCAGGATTTCACAAGCTCATCGATTTGATTCTGAACTGCACTCGCCTCGGCTTCCAGCCGCTGATACTCTGTGGTCATCCCTGAATCGCTCCCTGAAAAAGCTTTCTCGCTATCGCCTTTTTACAGCGATTCAGGGATCTTCCACTAGATCAGCTTCAATCACACAAATTACCGACAGGGCGTGAATCCGCCCCGACGCCCTGTGCAACTCTACGCAGCGCGGCGACGTTTCTCTTTGCGAGACAGTTCTTGTTCCGGTGACCCATCATTCGCCGTTTCACCTTCAGTGGTTTGCGCCTTTTCCGCTTTTGGCTTTCGCAGCCGAATCGGAATCGGTTCCAACGAAGCAGGCTGATGTTTGGCAACCAGCACCAACATCGCTGGCATCAGAATCAATGCCACTGCCAGACAACTTGCGACACCCAGAGCCAGCACTACACCGACACTTTTCAGCCCTTCGTGTGACGCGATCATCAAGCTGCCGAAGCCCACGATCGACGTCAGCGATGTCAACAACACGCCGTTGACGGTGTCACCACTGGGCGTGTAGCTGGTTGATCCAGCGGTCAGTTGTCGGCGATAGTCGTGAACCATGTGGACACCATCATCGACACCAATGCCCAGCACCAACGGCAGCACGATCAGGTTGATCGGGTTGAAGTCGACATTCAACAACGCCATCAATCCCAGCAGCATCAAGCCACCTCCAATCGGAGGCACCAGAGCGATCAGCGTGTCACGTAGATTTCGGAAGTCAAAGACGGTGGCAATAAAGCCCACCATCGCCAAGTAGATGCCCACCAGTAGCGTGGGGTTGAGGGTTCCGTATCGTTCGTGAGACGTATAGCCCACAAACGCCACCACCAGCAGTGGCGGAATAATCGTCAGTAGCTTTTGGCCAGGTCGCAGGAAGTCGAACAGTAAGAACATGGCGATGGCTGCCAGTGAATACAGCCCGATGGTTTGATAAGATTCGCGCATTTTGGCGGACGCTTCAAAGTTACGAATCGGCACACCTGTGACATCCGGCGACACCGTGCGGAGTTCTCCCACGAACGAAGCCAAGGCGGATTCGCCCCACACATCTTCTTTGGGATAGATCTTCATCAGCCACAATTCTTGATCGTTGTCCGCACGCACATATCGCTTTCGCCAAGTCACAGGAATCTCCTGCGGGCGAATGGGTTCCAGCGATGCTGCGTCCGTGATCTGCCGAAATTCGGTCAGCAGCGACTTCACAAAGAACTGCTGATAAGCGTCGATCTTAGATTGATCGTCCAGTCCACGGACGACTCTGGCAAGTCGCACGGCGGCCTTCTTGGCGGTGATGTCTGACGATTCTGCCAAGCTGGTATGCAGCGATGTCAGATGCTGCAGCACAGATTTTAGTTCGGGTGGCTGGACGACGGGATTGGCTCCCTTGAGTCTGGCGGCAGCCGTCTGCAGCGATTGAATTTGAGCAGCCTTGGCGGCACTGGGTGGTCCCGGAAGCTTGCCCGCCAAATCAACAACGCGATCGACAGTTGGCAGAGTTGCGAATTGTGCTCGCAGTTCATCCGCTTGTTCTTGCGAATCAGCAATCGCCACGGCGTACAACAATGATTCATTGGCACCGGTGAGATGGCGTTCGGCGACAACCGATTCCTGATTTTGATCTTGCATCCGCATCAAGTCAGAATCGTAAGAAACTCGCAGGCTTAGCGAATTCCCTTCGCCGACTTCGATGGCATTCCACGAGACAACGATAATGCCGATCACAGACAACGCGATGGCGCTCAGGGGAAACTGGGCGACGGCACTGCGCCACATTTTGCCGTCGATCGGCACCGGCAATTCATCAATTTCAACCGGCTGGTCAGACAGCGAGATTAAGGCGGGTAAAAACGTGAGCGTTTGAAAAGCGCAGACTAGCACTCCGAGCGCTGTAATGATGCCAAGTTCCGCGAGGCCTGGATATCCCGTCAGTACTGCACTGCCAAATGCAATCGCAGTTGTGGCGGCGGACGTGAAGATTCCCATGCCGACAGAACGTCCTGTCAGCACCAGTGATTCTTCGAGTTCGTACAGTTCCTGACGCAGATGCAGATAGCGAGTGACAAAGTGAATCCCAAAGTCGACGCCCAAGCCAATCGTAATGGCCACAAAGCAGATGCTCATGATATTCAGATGGCCGACCGCCAGAGTCACGATGCCGAAGGTGATCGCCAGCGAATTCACAAGGTTCACCAGCACCAGCATCGGATGCCGCATGCCGCGAAGTCCCAGCGACAGCAATAGCGCCACCAGTACGAAAGCGATCCCGGCCGCTTTGAACATGTCGACCTGTGAGTTCGAAAGCTCTTCCGATTCCAGCACCGAAATGCCGGTGAGCGACAGCGTTAAATCGGGAGCATCGGCGGCAAACGATTTCTGGACTTCTGCCAGATGGTACCGCAGGCGCTGCGTTGGAGTTTTTTCGAGTGTTGATTCTGCGGTCGGAACGGTTTGGCTGAGTCGCAGAAAACCGGCGGTTCCCTGACGGTTCATCAGGTGCGCCACGTCTCGGTCTTGAGCCGTAACTTCCAGATCGGGCGAAGAGTATTCGGGCAGCGGGCCTTGCGCTGTCTTGGTTTGCAGAAATTCGCCCAGACTGGAGGTCAGCCGGTCGGCATAGGCGATCGCGCTTTGAGACGGATTGTTTTTGTCGTTGCCTTCGCGAACCTTCGACGTCAAAAAGTAGGCCCAGTGATCCACCTGCAGTCGCGGCGATTGTCCTGGTCGTTCTTTATCTTCGAAATACTCGGCCAGCCATTCGGCGTCGCGTAGATCTTGAGAACTGTGAAGCTGCAGTGCTTTGCGACGCAGGTCGCCTTGGTTAATTTGCCACAAGACGTTGGTGAAGTATTCCGGTTCACGTTCGAGTCGTTCGCCAAGTTGCGACAGTGCCTGTTCGATCATGGGGCCGTTCGGTAAGTCCGACTTCACCACCACCACGATATCCGACTCGCCACCGAAGCCTTCGTTATAGGTCTGCCATTCCTCATCGGGATTCAGCAGATCGGCGCGACTGGTTTGCAGATGCAGATCATTAACGGTGACTCCAACAGCAGCGCAACCGATGAACACCATCATCCACAGTGCGAGTCGCGGGCGGCGCGCACCGAATCCGACGATGCCACCAAGACATCGGGCAATGATCCCATATGTTTGGTCTCGTTCAGTCGCCACAGTATTGACCGTCCGTGATCATTTTGAAGAACTGTCAGTCAGAGTTGAATTCAGAGATTTTCCCAGACGACTCAATGATGGAAAGCAGTCCGGCAACAGCGCATTCCTTGCGCATTGAATCCCTGTGGTTAGATTATTCGTCATAATTGGACCTGCTGCTATACAGGAAATCTGGTCAACGCTGTGCTGAAGCGGATTCCCAGTGCAGCAGTTTTCGCCGGTTGCTAGCAATTCCGCCCTTCTCGTGAAAAAGGCCAGTGTTTTACAGACGTCTGGTCACCATTCGCGCGTTTGTCGGATCAAGCCGTTTGCTGATGGGTTGTGGACGCATCGGCCAAATTTGCCGCTTTGATGGCGTGATGGTGTTCGAGTGTTTACAACCCGCCATCATGTGACAGCTGCGTTCGGCCCTGATCCTTGTTGGTTCGTGTTGGTTTGTGTTGGCTGTAGTCAAGATCGCGGCCCCCAGCAGCCTTCAACATACGTTTTGAACGTCGTCCGTTTTGCTGACGAATCGGCCTACCAGACACCATGCGTGAAAGCCTGATACAAGACCTAAAAAATTGGCTTGGCGATCAAAAGATGCCGATCGTCGTCACCAATTCCGAAGGCGAAATCGTACACGTGACTCCAGATGCCGGAAGCGTATTCGTGGGCTACTCTGAGCCGCTAAAGATTGGCGCCAATGTTCTGCAGTGGATCAGAGCGAGCTATGCGGGCACCGAATCTCGACAACAGATCGAACGCCTGTTTTCGTGGCCGCAGAACGGATCGCTGCGTCATATTGAGTCAATGTTACTGACGGCAGACGATCATAAGTCTTGGAAGTTGACTCTGGTGCCGCAATTTACGATGGAGAATTGTTCTCCGTTATGGTTGTGGGTTTTTCAAGACGCCAGCAGTTCGCGGTTACTGGAACAACACGAAAGTCATTCGAAAAAGATGGCCGTCATTTCGCGGTTCGCCGGCGGGATGGCTCACGAATTCAACAATCTGCTGACTGCAATTTTGGGGAATCTGGATCTGGCCCGCATGGATGTGTCCCGTCCCGTTGCCGCCGTCGTGGACCGCTTGGATGCCGCTGAGAAAGCGGCGTTGCGAGTGAATCAGCTGATTGTGCAACTGCGACGTTTTGCCAGTCGCGATTCGATGACGCAGGCAGTGCAGCCGTTGCTGCCCGTCGTGCAGCGCGTGCGGACTTCTTTGGCGGCGTTGTGTGATGAAAGAATTGAGATCACGGTGGCATTTGCGAGCAGTGATGCCGGCCGGATGTTCGCAAAATTCAATGCCGAGCAACTGGAAGACGCCTTGCTGAAACTGGGGCAAAACGCTGTGGAAGCCATCGGGGAACGGCGAGGGGCCGTGAACTTCGATCTGCAAATCGTAGGTGCGAACGATTCCGAAACACTGCTGATCACGATCGAAGATATGGGATCGGGGATGGCACCTAATGCTCAAAGTCGGGCCTTCGAGCCCTTCAATACCACCAAAGCCACCAACACGCCCTCCGGACTAGGAATGGCGGTCGCGTATGGGCTGATTGAGGAAATGAACGGCGTCGTGCAGGTTTTGAATTCGACTCAGGCCGGAACAGACGTTCGAGTCTCGCTGCCGCTCAGCCGCTTTCCAACAGTTGCCGGCTAGTGGTTTTTTATGACGAAACTGCTACGCTTCCCGTCTGATTTCCTTCACTTTGGCTTAATCACGCAGAATCCGAAATTGACCATTTTTACCAAGATTATCAATCGAGAAATCCCAGCCGACATCGTGTACGAAGACGATTTGTGCTTGGCATTTCGAGACGTCAGCCCGCAAGCACCGACTCACGTGCTGCTGATCCCCAAAAAACCAGTCGAATCGCTGGACGAATTCACTCAGGATGACGCCGCCTTGGCCGGGCATCTGTTGCTGACGGTTCCCAAAGTTGCGGCGCAGCTGGGGCTGAGCGACGGTTATCGCACAGTCATCAATACCGGGACAGAAGGTGGTCAGACGGTTTTTCATCTGCACATTCACATTTTGGCTGGCCGATCACTGACGTGGCCACCCGGCTAAGCATCTTGGCCCACTGAACTGCCACACTGGTCCCCCTTGAACGACATCCAGAGTTTCACTTCCCGCCACCATCTCTTCCAAGGACAACCCATTCATGCGAAGTCACACCTCAATCGCCAAACTTTTGCTGGCGGCCATCATCGCCATCGGCAGTGTTCAAAACCACACTGCGTTCGCTCAAGAAGTCCCCGCCGGCGCAGCCATGTCACAGGCTGCTTCGCGATTTATGGAAGTGCTGGATCATAGCCAGAAGCTGCAGGCCACATTCGATTACAGCGACCCAGAACGTCTGAACTGGCACTTCATTCCCCGCGATCGGCAAGGGGTCGGGCTGTGGGATTTGGATGGTGCCACTCTGAAAGCCGCCGAAGCGTTGGTGAGTTCCGGCCTGACACAAGCTGGCTACCACAAGACTCTGGAAGTCCGCAGCCTCGAAGAAGTGCTCTACCTGTTCGAAGGCGGTGACGAAGCAGAACGCCGCGCTAAACGACATCCGCACAAATACTACATCAGTATCTTTGGGACTCCGGGCCCCAAATCATTGTGGGGCTGGCGATTCGAAGGCCATCACCTGTCGCTGAATTTCAGCATCAAGAACGACAAAATCATCAGCAGCACGCCGGAATTTTTTGGAGCCAACCCGGGTCAGATCGATGCCGGCCCCGGTCGATTTCTGCGCGTGCTCGGCAAGCGAGAAGATCTGGCCCGACAGATCCTGAAGGCTAGTGCTGCTGAGCAACAATCGAAACTGTGGCTGTCAAAAACAGCTCCTGCAGACATTCGCGGTGGCGGAGTCGCTCAGCCAATCGTCGACAATGCCGAAGGCGTACGCTTCGCTGACATGACACCAGAACAACAGGGTTTGATGAAGGAACTCATCGCCCAGTATCTGACAGCCATGCCCGCGAGCGTCGTGCGTGAACGAATGCAGGGGATTGAAAAATCGGGCATGGACGAAATCCACTTTGCGTGGTGGGGCGGCTCAGAACTCAACGAACCGCATCACTACGTCGTGCAGGGCAGCACGTTTATTATCGAATACAACAACACGCAAAATAGCGCGAATCACGTTCACGCGATTTGGCGAAACTTGGCTGGCGACTTCAACGTCTCCACCAAATAACGTTGTCGAAGACGAATCTGCGTCGGGCCGCTGGTTCTGGATGAACCCGTAACCAGTGGGCCTCGCAGTGAGCGCATCACCGACAACACAACGCGACGGTTAAAGGAAGACATGACCACTCAGAAATTTGAAACCTGCACACTGCCTAACGGCCTGCAAGTTGTCGTGCAGGCGATGCCCAGCATGCAGTCTGCGGCGTTGACACTGATGATTCCCGCTGGCAGCATCTATGATCTGCCCGGCAAGTCAGGGACCTCGGCACTGCTGTCGGAAATCTTCACTCGCGGAGCAGGCGACCTGTCGGCTCGCGAACTGTCGTCGGCCTTCGACAACATCGGACTGCAACGCAGTGTGTCCGGTGGCGTCGGCTATCTGACGGTTTCCGCTGCCACCACGGCGGACCGGATTATGGACGCTGTGCCACTGATCGCCAAAATGCTGCTCGAACCGCACATCACCGCCGAAAACTTCGCGCCCTCACGAGATCTCGTGTATCAAGCCCTGAATGCGATGGAAGATGAGCCGAAACAGCGACTCGGACAATACCTCAGACGCTGCAGCTATCCAACGCCCTTCAGCAATCCGTCAGAAGGCACGATGGAAGACTTGGTGAACCTTAGCGTGGCTGATGTGCAAAGCCATTTCGATTCGTTGATGATTCCCAACGAAGCCGTACTGGGCATTGCGGGCAACGTCAATTTTGCCGACGTGCAGCAGGCCATGACCGCAGCTTTCGGCGAATGGAAGTCTGGCACGCCCACCGTTCTAACCACTGGCGAAGTCACCAAGTCTCCCCTGCACATCGAACACGATTCAGCTCAAACACACATCGGCATCGCGTGGGACACTGTGCCCTACGCGCACGATCGTTATTTCGAAGCGTGGGCCACCATTAGCCTGTTGAGTGGCGGAATGAGCTCTCGGCTGTTCACCGAAGTGCGCGAAAAACGCGGCTTGTGTTACGCCATCAGCGCATCAATCAATACTCAAAAAGGCATGGCTCGCGTGTTTGGCTACGCCGGGACCACCAACGAACGCGCTCAAGAAACCTTGGATGTGATGGTGGCCGAAATTCGGCGGATTCACGAAGGCATTACCGAAGACGAACTGCAGCGTTGCAAGGCACGAGCCAAAAGCACGTTGATTATGCAGCAGGAATCCACGATGTCGCGTTCGAGTTCGCTGGCACGGGACACCTTGTTTTTGGAACGCGTGCGGACGCTACAGGAAATCCGCGACATGCTGGACGCGCTGACCGTCAAACAGGTGCGCGACTTCGCGGTGGAATACGCTCCCCAAGCGATGGCTCTGGTCACGATCGGCCCCGCAGCACTGGATGCCGCGTGTGTGGCAGGCACGTAGCACAACATCAACACTTCGGCGATTTTGGCGACCACAATTTACTTCGCAACACCGAACAGGTGAATGCGATCACTTCAGGCAGACATCATGCAGTTTCACAAACACACACTTTCCAACGGCTTGCAGGTGATTGCCGAATTGAATCCGGCTGTCTACAGCGTGGCGGCCGGTTTCTTTGTTCGCACGGGATCACGTGACGAAACCGAAGATGTTTCCGGCGTTAGCCACTTTTTGGAACACATGGCGTTCAAGGGCAACGACAAATATTCCGCAGACGACGTCAACCGCATCTTCGACGAAATCGGCGCCAACTATAATGCGTCGACGGGCGAAGAAATCACGATGTACTACGCCGCCGTGTTGCCCGAATATCTTGATCCGGCCATGGAACTGTTGTCGATTCTGATGCAGCCCACCTTGCTGCAGGAAGATTTCGACATGGAAAAGAACGTCATCTTGGAAGAAATCGGGATGTACGACGATCAACCGTCGTTCACCGCGTACGACACCATCATGGCCACACACTTTGCCAAACATCCGCTGGGCCAAAGCATTCTGGGCACCAAAGAAAGCATCACCGCGCTGACCTCCGATCAGATGCGACACTACCACAGTCAGCAGTACACGGCTGGCAACATGACACTAGCTGTCACGGGTAACACAGACTTCGAATCGCTGATTGCGATCATCGAAAAATACTGCGGTCATATTCCTTCGGGTGTTGTCGACCGACCGCTGCCGGAAGTTCAGCCTGTGAATTCGACGCATCTGTTAACGCGAGAATCCAGTGTTCAACAACACATCATGCAAATGGGAATCGCACCCAAAGGCACCGACCCGCGTCGCTTTGCTGCAGAACTGCTGTCGGTCATTGTGGGCGATGATTCGGGCAGTCGTCTGTTCTGGGAACTGGTCGACCCCGGCCATGTCGAAGGCGCGGATCTGGGCTACAACGAATACGACGGCGCTGGCACGTGGATGACGTACCTCAGCTGTATGCCGGACGAAGTAGAAGTCAATCTGGCTCGCATGCAAAAGGTGTTCGACGAAGTGAATCGTAACGGAGTCACGGCCGAAGAACTGGAACAAGCCAAAAACAAAGTCGCGTCCAGAATCGTGCTGCGAGGTGAACGGCCGATGGGGCGTTTGACGTCGCTGGGTGGGAACTGGGTGTATCGCGGCGAATACAACACGGTGGCTGATGATCTGCAAATCGTACGAAGTCTGACGCTGCAAGACATCACTGATATGCTGCAGGTGTTTCCGATTGTGATGTACACCACCGTCGGTGTCGGCCCACGAACAACACTCGAAACAAATCCCGCACCGGCCTGTTGATCCACAAACAACACACGAAAGACACTCACGATGTTACATGCAGTGATTATGGCCGGAGGCAGCGGAACACGGTTTTGGCCTCAAAGTCGAAACCGGATGCCCAAGCAGCTGCTAAAGCTGGCCGGCGATCGCACCATGATTCAGCAGACTCTGGATCGCTGTGCAGGCATGATCGATCCCGCTAATGCGTGGGTGGTCACGAACGCTGTGCAGGTCGACCAGACGCAGCAACAGCTTCCGGAAATGCCGGGCAAAAATGTGCTGGTCGAACCCATGGCACGCAACACCGCACCCTGTATCGGATTGGCGGCGGCACACGCCTTGAAGCACGATCCGAACGCCATCATGTTTGTGATGCCAGCCGATCATGTGATTTCCCCACGCGAAGTCTTCCAAGCGGCGGCGCTGAAAGCCGTTTCTGTGGTGGAAGCCGATCCGCAGCGGCTGGTGATGTTTGGGGTGACTCCCGCATTTCCCGCCACCGGCTACGGCTACATCGAACGCGGGGCCGCATTCGAACAGGTCGACGGTGCGTTTGATGTGAAGTCGTTTCGCGAAAAGCCCAAGCTGGAATTGGCCGAACAATACGTGGCGTCGGGAGACTTCTACTGGAACTGTGGAATCTTCTGCTGGAAAGCCGCCACGATTCTGAATCAACTGCAACAGCACGAACCCGAAATGTACGAACGGCTGCAACGGATCGTGGCCGCGATTGACACGGATGCTTACGACGCCGTCTTGGCGGACGAGTTCCCGCAAATGAACAGCATCTCAATCGACTACGCCGTGCTAGAACGCGCCACGGGAGCCACCGTGATTGAAGCGCCGTTTACATGGGACGATGTCGGCAGTTGGCTGGCTGTGCGTCGACTGGCCGGCGAAGACGACAATGGCAATACGATCGACGGTCCCTTTGCCGGTGTGGATTCAAAGAACTGCATTGTGCGCACAACCGACGATCACCTGATCGCCACGCTGGGCGTCGATGACCTGATCATCGTGCATACCGCAGACGCCACTTTGGTCGCTCGCAAACAGGATTCCGAACGCATCAAAGATCTGCTGGAAGAAATCAAACGGCAGGGACAAACCGACCGGCTGTAGAAACAACTGTCACTGTCATTCGTTCCGGTGGCTTACGTCACTGGCAATATATGTGTCGGCCTCCGGCCTGAATCGCGGATTCCCGTACGGCGCTAGACTTGGGCAAAACTAGGTGCCGGTCGACCCCAACTTGTTAACGGCCTAGGCGAAGACGACACCGCTGCGGGTACGCTCACGGCAGGCAAGCTGTCGATTTCGTCAGCGGCACGGCGCTAGCCGCCGGTAACGCACTGAAAAACGCTGGCAAAGCCGGCGGCTAGCGCCGTGCCGTGCCGCTCATAAATTCCGACTCAATCGACAGCTTGCAGGCGGGTCACGATTGTATGGATTCTTCGCCCTCGTTTGGCAATCCGAGGCAGGATTCCGCCGGAATTGGTGGGAAAATCCGGGGTCCCCGAGTAATCTGAAGGGCGTCCATTCGCCACCTGCCCGGAACCAGCCCACCATGAAACGTCGCTTCCTCATTTGCTGTTTTCTGTTCGCCGCATTGACCACGTCGACCGATTTTCTGATGGCTCAGGATGTCGCGGCAACAACGCCAGCTGACCAAGCCAAGAAAGCGGAGCAGCCAGACAAGACAGAAAAACCCAACCCGAAACCGCATGTGCGGCCCGGAAAAGGCCCCGCGTTGACTGAAGCGCCGCAGGGCGATTTGGATTTTGACTTGATGGGCGAATTCATCGGCCCGATCGCCACGGACAAAGAAAACAAATACGAATCACTGGGGCTGCAAATTCGTCCCATCGGCCACGATCAGTTTCAGGCGACAGCGTACTTCGGCGGTCTGCCGGGGCAGAAAACTCATCGTCCCCAAATGACACGCATGATCGGTCGACGGTCTGAAGATCTATTGATTCTGTCGGGCGGGCCATGGGCCGTGTTTGTCGAAAAAGACGGCTGCTTGATCGTCGGCCGCGATGGCAAACAACTGGGACGACTAGAACGAATCGAACGCATCAGCACCACGATGCACGCGACAGCACCTGCCGACGCGGTGGTGATGTTTGATGGTTCTGGAGTCGACCAATTCTCAAACGGAAAAATGACGGCCGACGGATTGCTGGAAGAAGGCTGTGATTTTAAGCCGATGTTTCAGGACTTTAACATGCACGTCGAATTCCGACTGCCCTACATGCCGCAGGCAGATGGACAGGCGCGAGGAAACAGTGGGCTGTACCTGCAAGGTCGCTATGAATGCCAAGTGTTGGATTCATTCGGCACAGAAACGATGATCAACGGGTTGGGTGCGTTGTATCAATTTAAGAAGCCAGAACTGAACATGTGTTTTCCACCGCTGGTTTGGCAAACCTACGATGTTCAATTCACCGCACCACGCTGGGCGGCAGATGGATCGAAGGTCCGCAACGCTCACATTAGCTCGTGGATTAACGGTGTCAAAGTTCAGAACAACGTGGAGCTCCCGAACAAAACTGGAGCCGGCAAACCGGAAGAACCGCTGTTGCTGCCCACGAAGCTGCAGGATCACGGCGATCCCGTGCGTTTTCGAAACATCTGGGTGGTCGATCGCGGCCTAGCAGCGGCCGGACCGTTTCCGGTGCTGTCACCGCCAGATCAACCGACGGAAACCAAAATCTCACCGGCCATTCCCGAACAGGAAGCCAGCAAGGACGAGTCGGAACCCGGCAACAATCAATCCTGAGCGTGATCGTTGATGAAGCCTTTAAAGATTTCCACCAGAGTCTGCGTTTGCGTCAGAAAGTTACTCTTGTAGCCATCGCGAATCTTCTCCATCATTCCAGTGCTCAGGGCATGGCCTCGGCTGAGGTCAAAGAAGTCCATGCTCCATTGCGGAAATCCTCGGGCAGGCAAAGGCTCATCAAACAGATAGTTGATTTCGTCGTGCCGCGGATCCGCTTCAATTCGAGCCACCAGATTTCGCAGGCTGGACTCTTCGCCTTCAATAAATTGCAAAAAACGTCCGCCCTGAAAAAACATCACTCCCGTAATGTCAGCGGCCGGATTGTTGCGTTGCGACGCTGCCACAATTGAATCCAGATCCCGCTCTCGATCATACGAGCTCCCAGAATACAGGCTCGTATAGACAATCAGATGCAAATCCGGTTGAATTTTATCCATGGTAATTTCACCCATTTATTGCTGTTTGTATTATAAGTTTTCGGCGTTTTCGGCAGAGTCTAACAAGAAGCGACGAACGTCACAGGGCTTCGTTCTGACCTTGTTTTCGGTTCGGGCGTTTGAGCCCACGAAGCCGTCGATTCCCGCCCTGTGTCGATGGAAAATCCTGCGGGTTTTGCGGACTTTGTGACTGCTGAGTGCGATTCTGAAAAGGATCGTCGCAACAGCGTTTGAAAAGCGGCGGAGCACTTCTAACATGGTGCGTGTAGACGCGTCTGCCTGCGACACACGTGTATCCAACCCGTTCTTCCCTCCACCCAGAAAGCCCCTGCAGTCCAATGATCGAAATTCCCGTCGTCCGCTGGGGCAAGCCTTACGAATCACTCGAAAAAGCCGACGTTGTACACTTCGAAACCGGCGAAGTCATGGCGAAGATGCATCAGGCCAATGCGGGCTTGGTGAAGATGGACATGCGTAAAGCAGGGGCTGCTCGAAATGCCCTGCGGAAATTCACGCCACAAGCTCTGATTGCCATGTGCGAAGAAGCGGCAGACCTGTTTCTGACCGCCGAATTGCCACTGGGCAACGGCATGCAGACTCCGGAAGAATTCTGCTCCATCCAATCCGCCACAACCGGACTTCCGCTGAACATGGCACGCGGCAACATGAGCAAGATTGCGTTCGTGTTGAAGAACATGGGAGCCACCCTAGATGCGCTGACTCGCGGACTGCCGCTGGACATCCTGCACAAGGGATTCGGCATGGAAAGCCGCGGCGTGATGGTCAGCTACCAAGCCACAACCGACGCCATCGGATTGGTTTTGCCGTCCAACTCACCCGGCGTTCATACACTCTGGTTGCCCGCGATTCCGCTGCAGGTGGGCTTGGTGTTGAAACCCGGATCGTCAGAACCTTGGACCCCCTTCCGAATGTACGAAGCGTTCGCTCAGGCTGGCGTGCCGCGCGAAGCCTTCTGTCTTTATCCCGGGCCGCACGAAGTCGGTAACGCCGTCGTGGAAATGTGCGGTCGCGCGATGGTGTTCGGCGGGACGGCAACGGTCGAAAAGTATTCCAGCAATCCGAGTGTGCAGGCTCACGGGCCGGGCTTCAGCAAGATTTTGCTGGGAGACGACGTCGTTGATCGTTGGGAAGATTACCTCGACATCATGGTGCAAAGTGTGCTGGTCAACGGCGGTCGCAGCTGTATTAACTGTTCCGGCATCTGGGCGTCGCGACACACAGAAGCCATTGCAGACGCGATCGCGAAACGCATCGGGCCGGTTCAAGCACTGCCCACCACGGACGAAAACGCGGCACTCGCAGCATTCACCATCGAAGGGGCTGCAGAAGCGATGAACAACATGATTGAAGACGGCTGCAAGTCGGCTGCGGTCACCGAAGCGACGGCCAAGTATCGAGACGGTGATCGGCTGATCAAGAAGGAGCGTTGCGATTACTTGCGACCAACCATTCTGCATGTGGATGATGTGAATGATCCGATGGCGAACACGGAATTCATGTTCCCCTTCGCGTCTGTGACCAAGTGCCCGCAAAATCAAATGCTGAAAAAAATCGGCAGCACACTCGTTGGCACCGCCATCACGGAAGACGAAGCCTGGATTACGGAACTGGTGGACGCTCGTAACATCGATCGATTGAACGTCGGCGTGGTCCCCACCTGTGCTCTGAACTGGTTACAACCGCACGAAGGCAACATCATCGACTTCCTGTACCGCAACCGAGCGTTCCAAAACAGCATGCCTCCGGCGCATTGAGATGCGTTGCCGTTGCCATTGACGTTGCCAACGGTAGTTGCTGTCTGCCGGAGAGGAATTTGCAGCTTCGCTGCGACCTTGTCTTGACCCGTCAATTCACGATAAACGTGTTTGCCAATGCGGCGCCCACCGCGAGTAGGTCCGTCTGTCGACGGAAAGCCGTCCCGGTAGGATCGCCCGACTTGCCGCTACACGCCGCTACACGGCGCTACTCCGCTTTTTTATGAACGGTACCGCTGTTGGCCGTATCTGGAGACGGCTCGACGGCGGCATCGATATTGGCGGCCGCAGCGGTTTCGTCGTCGTCGTCAAACAGGTCATCGCCATTGGGCAGAAATAACCGACCAGCCTTGTTCGCCGCGTCGACCGTCTCCGCACCAACAGCCGCCATGCGTTCTGCCAGACCTTCGTTGCCGATGAACGCCGCCGCTTCGTCCGCCGGCTTGCTTAAATCGTAAGCCACCCTGTGGCCCGGCAGCCACAAGGGTTCGATCTGCTTCTGATGAAACAGTTCTGCCAAATGTTGATGACAGGTAAAGAACAACACCTGCTGACCTTCACCTGCAATTTCGATCAGGCAATCCACAGCAGCCACCGTGCGTTCTTCGTCGAAGTTCACGAACAGGTCGTCCATCACAACCGGCAGTTCGATACCACGACGACCGAATTCCCTGACCAAGGCAAAGCGAATCGCCAGAAACAGCTGTTCGCGAGTACCACCACTGAGCTGTTCGACTCGAAATGTGCGGCTGTATTCGTCATCTACGCACAGAAAGTCTTCGCCCAGTGGAGCCCAGATTTTGTGATACCGGCCCGACGAAATGCGATGCAGATAAGAAGAAGCGGTCGTCAGCGTGCCGGAAATATTCTCCTTCTCAAAACGCCGCCGCATTTCCATCACAGCATCTTCTTCGATTTGCAGAGCGAACCATTCTTCCGCCGCGCGATAGATGTCGGTGGCCACATGAGCCTTCTGAAAATACCGCAGCTGTGATTCGCGGCTGCCTTCCAATAACTTGATTTCCTGTTTCAGCCCGCCCAGCTCTTCGTGATTCTTAGACAGCTCTGCTTCCACCGTTTTTTGCTCACGCTCCAACGACACAATCTGCTCACGACCGCGTGAGGGATCGAAGCGCGCAATGTCATCTTCCACGATCGCAAGTTCGGGTTCCGACAACGCGACCTCTGTCAGTTCTTTCTGAGTCACGGACAGCTGTTTTTCCAACTGGCCCCGTTTTTTCTGCACCTCAATCTGATGCAGAATGTCTTCGCGAGCGACCGCTCCCGCCCGAGCCAAAATTGCCCCGCGCCGCATTTCCGCAGCCTCAACCATATTCTGTTCGCTGATCGATTCACGATGCTGTTTTTCGGAATCGTCCAGCAGTCGCTGCCGTTCCAAGCGGTCTCGATCGTGCGTCTTGAGCTGTTGTCCCCATCCGGTCAGCACTTCCAGCGGCCTTGCATAGTTCAGCAGTCCTTGAGGAGCCACTTCACGGCCCAGTTGTTCGACGCGTTCCTGCATGCCGCCAAACATGCGTTTCAGGCCTTCGGCTTCTGGAGCGGCGTTGCGCCATTGCGTATGTAGCTCGCGAACTTCCTGAATGCGTTGCCACCAAGTAAACGCTTCCTGCACTTTCACCGTTTCTTCCATGCCCAGTGAATTCAACAGGCGACACCAATCCTGCCGCTTTTCGTTGACAATCTGTTGAGCCGATCGGTAACGCGCTCGTAACGTTTTCAAACGCTGACGCCGCAGTTGTGCGCGTTCCTGTCGACGGGCGATGTTTTCCAAATCAGTGATGTGGCGTGAACATTCACCGATGCAATTCACCAAGTCGGCCGTCGTGGTGCCAGGTGCGTCGGCCTTCATTAAGTGCTGGCCAGCCATGCCTTCTGACTGAATTCGCTGAATGCGTTCGTGGACGGCACGCAGACTTTTTTCTGCTTCGCGCGCTTCTGCGTTCAGGTCGTCCAGCTGAATCCCCGTCTTGCGATCGAAGTGATTGCGCAATCCGTTGCGGATGCCCCACCACATCATGCCGGCGAAGCCGATGGCCGCAGCGGCCAACGATCCGCCCAGCAGTCGATTGGTTTGGCTGCCTTCCGGAACAATCGCAAATGTCAGCAGCCCAAAGAAGAATAACGCTCCGGCAATGCCGGCGATCGCCGTGACCGCGCGATCCACCCATTCTGGTATGGAATCGTCCGTATTCACGCGGCTCATCACATTGCGAACCGTTTTGATCTTCAGTGCCATCTGCTCACGCTGCAGTCGCAGTCGTCCGAGATTTTCCAGTTCCATCAACCGATTGCGTTCGCGTGCAATGGCGTCATCCACCGAATCGATCCCGCGCGACAGCAGGTCGGTTTCCAGATCAACCAATTCTTTCTGGCTCTTCTTGGTCATCGACCGATTCCAACGACGCAGCTTTCCCCGACGTTGCAGAGCATCTTGGTATTTTTTGGCCGATTCCAACAGCGCATTGTGCGCGGCGGGAGACGTGTCGATCCCTTTCAGGCGTTCAACTGTCCAGGCCGGGCCCATGTCCTTGAGTTGATGTTCGAGATCCCGTTTCAGATGCAACGAACGTTGTTCCGCAACGTCGATATTCTGATCAATCTGCCGTAACCAGTCCGACTGATTGACCAGACTCTGGATCGCATACCGATCCTTTTCGAAGCCCATATCAAGTTCAAAACGCTCCGCCTGCCGCTGCAGCTGCGACACTTGTTCAGACAGTTTATCGCGTTTAATGGAATGCTTCTGGATGTCTGTTGCGCAGCCGTCGAGCTGTTGCAGCGATTGCTGCGGATCATGTGTGTACAGCGGCAGAGCGGTGAGCTCCGTTTGGAAGTCGCGAATTTTCTTCCACGGCTTGTAGCACGCATCCAGAAAACGCAGTCCACGCAGTTCATTCGTGATCTGATCTTCGCGAGTCTGTTGCGAAGAAATGGAATCGTTCAACTGTCGCCGACGCCGCACGAGCTTGGCGTGTTTTTCGCGAGCTTCACCACGATTGGTGCTTGTGACGGACAGATCGCCATAGCGATCAAACAGGTCCGGCAACTGGCCTTCTCGGCCATTTTCAGTAAACAAGGCCGTCCGTCGGGCGCGAACGTCGCCCAGAGCTTCCAGCAGTTGCCGACCTTGCGGGCCCAGCGACAACCCATAAATGTATTCGGCCACTTGAGCACTGCCGAGCGTCGACAACTGTTGCAGTTCGCGCACTCCCACGGCAAACACGTCGCTGAAAATGTGTTCGTCTGTGTTGGTCAGCAACTGGGTCATTGCTGTTTCGTTGGATTGATCTTCCGGACCGCCGGACACTCGCACATTGCCGCGATTGGTGGCGTGCGCTTTGCGGCTCACGCGCCACGTTCGACTGCCATGCTCACAACGCAACGCTCCCTGCCACGGAATGTTGTCTTCCGGTCGATGATAAGCGGGTTCTTCGTTAAGCGGTTCGAAGCCGTACAGGATCGCCTGCACAAAGCGCATCAGAGTCGTTTTGCCGGCTTCGTTGGGGCCGTAGATAACGTTCAGCCCCGTCGGATTCAGCTTCAGCAGCAGACTTCGCCAGATGCGAAACCTGTCGATATCAATTTCTGTGATCTTCATATAAGCATCCTGCTACGCAGCGAACGTTGTTCTATTTTTCGACCGCGCCGCAATACCGCGAATTTCGCTGACTTGTGGCCGCGACGAACGATTTTCGCCAGCGGATTTGCTGCTCCCGCGAGCGAGTACCGTTCACAACAATATGTAAACTGCTCTAGTATGAAAGCAGCGTTCCGTGAGAATTGGCCTCAACCGGGTTGCTGGCCAACGCTATTCCTTGGCGGACTCGTCTTCCTCTGGCTCTTGCTCTTCATATTCCTCGTCGCCATCGTCCAGTTCATCGACTTCGTACTCATCCAGCATTTCGTCGTCATCGTCATCATCGCTGGTCGGCGAGTCTACGCCTGCCGCGATGGTTTCTGAGTCATCATCACCGTTCAGGCCGAAGTCTTCAAGCTCTTCGTCCTGCAAGATGTCTTCGTCGAAGTCGTCCAAGTCCGGTAGAAGTTCCTGAGTATCAGCGACAAACCAAGTGGCACCGTCGACGCGCATCCTCGACAGAATTCGTTCGCGATCCACACCGGCCACCAACGCTTCGAAACGTTGCCGCCAACCTTCGGACAGGCCTTTTTCGCGGCGGACGAAGTTCATTAACTTGCGGCGAGAAACAATAGCATCTTCTGTAATCAGGTCGGCGTATTGTTGCGGTAACGATGCTTTGTCTGGTACTTCCCAAGGATCTGGTAGCGTGCGAATTTCGTGAACCAGACGAATGTGTTGGCCGTTGGCTTCCATTTCTTCCAGTTCGACGGCGACCGCCAGTTCGAGGTCGTCTTCGATGAAATTCTGCAGCACGGGCAACGGACCACGAACCGTCCAGCGCACCGCCCACACCTCATCCGATGCGCTGCGAGCTTCTTCGAACAGCAGCTTCTTCATTTGCTCCAGCGAACGATTCAGCGTGGACGTGGATTCCACGCGAAGGTCGATATTCTTCCAATTCACGGCGCTGGTTTTAATGGCATCAATGCGGACTTTGCCCGCCGAATCGACATGCACCAAGGAGCACAAACCGCTGTCGGTTTCGAGCTGATTGCGGGGCTGAGTCGTGCCGGAACAATGGACTTTGCCGGATTCTAGCGTGATCGTCAATCGGTCCAGTTCACCCATGTAAGCCACATAAGTCAGCCGCGCTTCACGCATCAAGTTCTCGATGTAATCTCGAAAACCGGCTTCGTATTCAGCCGTCGTTTCTCCAGCCGTCGGAACGCCCTGCAAGGCGGCCGGCCCGTCTTCGGATTCGACGGCCTCTTCATCTTCGTTATTTAGATTCAGAAAGTCGTCGTCGCTCGACGCTGTCAGCGCCGCCATCCGGCGCGACTCGTCATATTTCGCTCGGCTCACAATGCCGATCCGAAACGGCTCAACGCCTTCATCACCCCGCCCGATCACTCGAATCCCAAACGAATCTGTTTCTCCATACCACATCGACGCAGACACGGTGGTGATGATTCGGTCGTTGCGTTCGAGATATTCCGGTTCGGGATTTGAACTGTAACACACCGTCACGTTGTCCGGCATTTCCGGAATCGTGCGCCACGCTTCCGGTGGATCCGCATCACCCGGCAGCACAAACACCGGAATCTGTTTGGCGTGTAGACGACGAAAACCGTCCAGCAACGTTAAGCGTGCTCGCAGGCTGCGATCGGCTTCTAAGAACACGTTTCCCGACAACAACAGATAGTCAACGTTCTTTGCGAAGCAGGTGTCGATCACGAAATCAAAGGCGGTCAGCGTGGCGTCTTCGAGGGCGTGGCGTAGCTCATCAGTCAGCTGTTCAGACATGTGAACGCTGACTGGTACGTCCAACCGAACGTTGGCGGCATGAATAAACCGCTGAGGTTCAAACGGCATAATTGAGAATCCCTTCCGCAAAGAGCCCGCAGAAATTTCGATGCCCCGAAAACAGACCAAACTCCACGACTCGACTCATTTCAAACCGCAGAGACATCCGTTCACAGATGTGAAGACGGGCCGTTTGTGATTTTCGATCCGGCGGATTTCGCCGTAATCCAAACTCCCCGCCAGTGGTAGCTTGCGGTAATCTAATGAAACAGGGTATCTGGGGAAAGCCCGAGGTTCACGATCTAGCAGTTTTTGCCGCCGCTCCGTGCTTGGAAGGTGCAAGATTGGGCTGTCGTCAAGGTTTTGCGAGGTATCGAATAGCGGCTGGGCACACGCCATTCGCGTTCCGATCAGGGATCGCGTCCTTATATAAGCAGGTTTTGCGGACTGCAATTGGGCAGAAACGTCAGATTCCGGAGTCAGCGGGGCGAAATACTTGAACCCGCAATGCCAAGGCTGTTATTGTGCCGCACCGGCCCGAACGCCGGTTTTGTTCCGGTGCTCGTGGTCAGGATTCGTGTTGGCGCTGCCGACACAGCAGTCAGGGAATAATCGAGCGATTAAAAACGCTCTGGTGGTGGAATTGGTAGACACGCCAGCTTGAGGGGCTGGTGGGATTTAATCCCGTGGAGGTTCGAGTCCTCTCCAGAGCATTAAGCCACTCCGTGTATGGAGTGGTTTTTTTCGTATCGGAACGCAACACCAAGGGTTTTTGCTGGCGAAGTTGGCGTCGGAGCAATCACGATACTTGGCTGAGAATAGAAACTCGTTGGCCAGTGCCGGCTGTTTGCTGAGCAAGTCGTGAAGATCACTCACCGCAAACATTTCGCCATCAGTTCGTTAACGCTGCGCCGTGTCCGAAAAAACGGCTCAAGCAATACTAAAAAAGAACCCGTTTGAACGTCAGCCGGGCTCCTTGAACAGCGAGTTTGAGCTTCGGCTCGACAAATGGGCCGACAACATCAACCGCCCAACAACGCGTTCTCCACAATCCACCGCAACTCTACCAACGACGCGAAGTCAAACTCTCAGTTGTTACCCCGCTTTACGAATCACGGAACACCGGGATCTTCAGTTGATCTATGCGTCTCAATGCCGGGAGACGTCATGAACAAGCATATGATGGGAATTACGGCTGACAGCAACCCGAGCATAGCACCGATGCCGAGAGTTGCCTTGCCAGAAGAGATTGCGAGGATGACAGTCAGTCCAATCCATGCGGTTGCGATTATTGCGGTGGCCCATTGAGCGAATTTGGGAATTGCGAAGGACTTTGAGCCAGCCATGAGTTGCAATACATTTGCCACAATTGCGATGCAGACAATAAACCAGATCGGTGTCTTGAACAGCAATGTAACGTGACCATTTAGTGCCGTTACGTTGATCGTCATGCCGCCAAATGAGTTGAACATGTTACCGAAGCCGCCTTGAATCTGCGCATTCTGTATCGTCATCCATGTGAGCGGAAGCGATAGAAGTGCCGCAACGATAGCAGCGGCGAGTGCAGTATTCTTTTGTGGCTGCGTCATAGAGGTAGTTTCAATGCCTAGACAATGAGCCTTGCGGCATAACGAATTGCGATCTATGCGGTGGCAGGGATGCTGCCGCACTTTGATCATGCGTTGAACTTTTCCGCTTCGTGTGCGGGGGGCAGACGGTTAGACGTTGACCGTTTGCCCTTGCGGAATCAATGACGTCATGGAATCCTGTCTGTCGCCCAGTTTAGCCTGACGAGGATTGCTTGTCACGCCCGGAGCTGGCCAATCTGCTTTGTCGATGTTTCGGATTGCGGCTGTGATTTGAGTGTTCGCTGACGTTTGAATGCGTTCCGTTGTTCGCCGCGCAGAGACTTAACCTTTGGTGTGGTTCCACAATCCACAATCCACAATCGGCAATCGGCAATCCACAATCGGCAATCGGCAATCGGCAATCGGCAATCGGCAATCGGCAATCGGCAATCGGCACCCTTCCCCGAACTTGCTCCGCTCGTTCGACCCCTCCCTTGCCTGCGGCGGGAGGGGTTGTGGAAAAATTGGTCACCCATGGATTCCCTGCGGCGGAACCGTTCCATCATTCGCTCACTTCGCTGTCGATAATCAGCCTCCGCCACCAATCCTCCGGTCTCCAGCCTCTGGCCTCCAACCTTCTCCGCAGCACGCTGCATCTGGTGGAGAATTCCAACTCATGGCGGCAGATCGGACACGGCCTGCCGCATGAACATCCCCAAAGCCGCCTAGCAAATCGTCCCACATCACGGCGTCAATCAGAGCGGCTTCTTTGACGCACCTCTGAGTGCTGGCGTTGGTCATCTGCACATTCCTTTCAAAACGGGTCGGAGCGGGGAAGTCTGCGAAAAGGAGTGAACGGCAGACTCCAACGCTGACTCACCTGAAGACAACGTGGCCACCGTAGCAATCGTCCCGTGCCGAAGCTTATCTCGGTTGTACTAATTGACAACCATTCCGTGAGTGATAGGATGAAATGTCAGAAGGGGACGGTGGCGTGGCGTGGTTGAGTGTGATTTGGAACGGGAACACGGAACATGTGGCTCAGCACGGGCTGACGCCGGATGATGTGGACCACGTGCTGATGAATCCGCTGGGACACGGGATCAGCCGTTCGTCGGGCGAACCGATTGTTTTCGGTGACACGCCGGATGGCCGTTACATCGCGGTGGTTGCACGATGAACAAGCCGAATCGCGTCAAACGAAACCTGACAACAGCTCAGCAGAACCGCGTCGATCAGGCACGGTTGGCCGCTGAAGAGGCGGACCGCGAAGACATCATTCGGCAGGGGCAGGAAGTTCAACGACTGTCCGAACTGCGGGACGTAATGAAACTGCTGAAGGAAGCTCGGGAAGCGTCCGGCATGTCTCTGCGTGAACTGGAATCCATCACCGGGATTTCTCGCGGCAACTTGTCACGACTCGAAAATGGAGACAATAACCCCACCATCGCAACTCTCAGACGCTACGCGGCGGCTATCGGCCGAACCGTGAAAATCACGGTTGAGTGATTCCCGTGCTGGGTGGACGCGTCGGGACAAGTTCGCGGCGGAGCTGCGAATTCTTCCCGCCAGGCAGCAACTACGAAGGCGTGTCTGCCGCTGCGGTGAAGCGGACGACGCGTGAGCCATAGTGGGCGTCCAGCTGGACGGCATCCCAGTTGATCCATGCGATGTGGTTCGCGAACTCACGGATGTAGTGGCAACGTTGGACGGCGGGACTGTGAGCTGGCGGAGATCTCATGGCCCGCTCAATTTCCGCAGGTTCAACAATGCGTCGCGTGTGTCCCGCAGCATGCAGCTTCGCGAAGTAGCCTGCGGCGGACAGTTCATGATATTTGAGGTCGATCTTACGACGGCTTGCCAGATCGTCCTGATTTGCGGCATCCAACAAGTGCTGCTTGGTGATCCAGTCGATCCGGCCAATGAGGGCGTCTCGATTCGTTTTCAGCTGATTCAACACGTCCGCCCACCGCCGCATAATATCTTCGGCTTCGAGATGTTCTGTTTCCACACTGTTCAGATAGTCTCGACAACGCTCAAAATAAAATCGCTGCAGTTGAACGGCCGTCATCGGCCCCCGCGATGTTTTCACAGTTTGCGTCAGCGATGTGTCTTTGTTCAACTTGCGTAACGCCCACAGTGGCGTGCGGATGACAGGGTATTCTGTCAGAAATCCGCTTTCGATCGCATCGAGCACCAACGCCGTGCAGCCGATTTTGAGATACTCAGCTTCTTCGCACAGGTTTGAATCACCGATGGAAATTTGCAATCGTTGTCGCGATTTGAACACCGATTTGCCCTGCTCAGGCTTCAGGCCAATCATGATCGCGTACTTGATCAGATTGTTGATGCTGTAAATGGGCCGATCGTGATCGATCAAAAACAAAAAAAACTGTCGCGTACGCGACGGTGCTTTTTGAGCCATCTGAAACACTCCATTGGCACTGACCGATCCGCTGCCGACGACAATGATGCGGCTGAGCAGGAATGGCAGCAACTGCTTTTGAGTCCTGCGAAGTCGGGTCATCGAAGTCAGCAGCGAAATATAGACGGCCATCGGCAGGCAGGCCAAACGAATCCACTGCACACCGATCGTCTCCATCCACAGCGGATAAGGGGCTTCTTTTTCGCCACCGGCAAACCAACTGCCGCCGAACAAATAGTTGCGCAGTTCCAATTGCTGCGCAGGGGACAACGCGATGGCTTTTAGATAGTAGACGGGCAGCGTGATGGGCAAAGAAATCACGGTGATCGCCATCAGCACCAGCACCATGGCGATGATCGTGAGCACGCTAAGCGGTGCCCAGATCAGGATGCCGACTTTCCAAGCGGTGCGTTGCCAGCCGCTGGCGAATTCGACTTCATAGTTTTCCTGAGCGCCGTAGGAAATGCCTGTGGGGTCACAACAGTTCTTTAGCAACGCTGCGGGACAGGCGGATTCTTGTTGCACGGCATCGCCCAACAGTTTGTCCAGAGCTCGCTGACCGGCCAGAACGTCTCGAGGCGAAGTGGCTTCGGCTGTGCAGCCTTCGATCAACCCCGGTCCACCATAAAAACGGCAACGTTCGAACCACATCGCGGTGCCATTGGCGATAAACTGACCGAACTTTCCCGCCGTCACGTAGTCTGCATTGGCCGTCGGGATGGAAGCAGCCACTTTGCTGGCGGCGGCGTGATAAACTTCAGCGTGTGAAATTCCAACACCCGGCCGACCGGCATCGGCAAACCGAATGGCGTATTCCGTTTCCAGCCCCATCAAACGCTCCAGCGGTCGAACTCGGCGATGCATGATGGACGGCCCCGATGAGTTGAATGAGTGAAAGTTTGTGCGTACCTAAAAGGCGAACCACAAGGATCAGCAATCACTCTAAGCGTGGCAGCCAGGGACGCTGGCAACAATCGTGTCTGCCCAAAAAAATACGGCTTGACGATCAAGTCGTCAAGCCGTGGTTCGTGTTTTGCAGTTGTTCAGTCAGCCGGGTTGCAATTAGTTTGCTGCCACCTGAACGTCGGCAGATGCAACGTCGTTGACTTTCACGCTGACAGTTTGGCCAGCTTGCAGAGTTTCGACACTCTGAGCAACGTAGTTTTGACCGTCACGATTCAAGATGACTCGCACAGCATAAGGATGCGCCTGAGTGTCGTTCACTGGAATCTTGAACTTGCGAACAGCACCGGCACTGGTTGTCATGTTACCGCCCAGATACAGAGTCGCATCTTGTGGCAGCGTGACGACAACGTACGCGAATTCCTGCTGACGAACGGCAGGTGCTGGTGTGGGGGCAATCGGTCGAGCGGCCGCAACGCTGTAGCTCGGTGCTGCTGGCGCAGTTGATGCTCCGTAGCCATAGCTGCCGCCATGCGATGGTGCGTGGACCGGTGCTGGTGCATAATAAACCGGGGCTGGTGCATAGATTGGTGCTCCAGAAGATCCACCGTGCGATGCTGAACCGCCAACTGAACCGTAGGAAGCTCCACCGCTTGATCCGTGAGAACCATGTGATGCTGCTTTGCGAGCTGCACGGTTTTCCAGACGCAGTTCGCGATTCGTCGGACCACCAGAAGATCCGCCACTGGAACCACCAGAAGAGGCAGCACCGTGTGAACCGAGCGAGCCGTATGATCCGCCGCTGCTGCCTGTGGAACCGTAAGATCCACTGCTAGCGCTTCTAGCCGCTCGGTCCAGCAAACGCTCTTCTCGGCGAGTCAGCCCGCCTGAAGAACCGCCGCTTGAACCTCCCGAAGAACCACCGTCAAGCAGTCCGCCGTAAGATCCACCATGAGAACCGGCTGATCCGCCACTTGATCCTGCTGATCCATACGAACCTGCAGAAAACAGTCCCGCCTGAACCAGTTCGCCTGTGCCAAGCATTGCGGCAACCATAATCGCCGCAGAAAGTACTAATCTTTTCATTTCAATCCTCTGTTGTTTGTCGTTTCCCTATCACACCCGCGCCTCACAACGCGCACAATTCGCCTTTGATCCGCATCTTACCTAACATTTCAGGACAGTCAAATTAACAATCTCAGACAATTCACGGATTTTGGGAGCTTTCGGTCGCCCGGCAGGAATCGGGAGTGCCGGACGATTCCCGAGAAATCGCTGACTTGCTGTCTGACTGCCGTTTGAGAGCCTATTCTGAAGGCGTTATGGTGGACAGAGACGAACGTTCTCCTGCAGGGGCGCGGCATTTCGAAAACCGGGTCCAGCGCTGGGGGATTAAAGGCTGGTGTTGACAACGATCGATCGAGGAAGCGTTTTGGACGCTTTTGATTCCTTGTGTCGGCCTCTGGCCTGAATCGCAGATGGCCGCACGGGAACGAAACGAAACTTGCGGAAACCTAGATCCGCTGCAATGCCAACTTTTAAAAGCCTAAGCTAACGCCCTGCGGCTAGCAGAGCTGCCAGCAAAAAATTCCACACGCTTTCCTTCGACCCAATCTTTTATGACCGCCGCCAAACAGATCACTCCCGTTCGCGGGCCCGTTTTCGGAACCATCCGTCCACCCGGCTCAAAAAGCATCACCAATCGCGCGTTGATTATTGCGGCGTTGGCGGACGGCGTTTCTGACCTGTCAGGCGTGCTCGACAGCACAGACACGCAGGTCATGCTGCAAAGTCTCCACCGCCTCGGAATTCAGGTCGAACACGATCCACAGTCTTCGCGGTGTCGTGTGCATGGTTGCGGCGGTCGCGTGCCGAGCGATTCAGCAGAACTGTGGCTAGAAAACAGTGGCACCAGCATCCGCTTTCTAACATCTCTGTGTGCTTTGGGGCTCGGGCCGTATCGACTGGATGGCGTCGAACGCATGCGTGAGCGGCCGATCCTTGACCTCGTCAACACGCTGCATGATCTGGGTGCCACGGTTCGCTGCGAAGTGTCCGACAGCGGCTGCCCGCCCGTCATTGTGGGCGGCAGTTTACTGGCCGGTGGCACCGCCAACATTCGAGCCGATATTTCCAGCCAGTTTCTCAGCAGTCTGCTGATGAGTGCTCCTGCAGCGACGCAGGCCGTGCAGTTAAACGTCGATGGCGAACTGGTTTCGAAACCGTACATCACCATGACACTGCAGATGATGAAATCGTTTGGGGTGCTGGTCGACTACCCCGCGCAGTTGACGTCGTTTTCCATCACACCACAAACCTATACCGCTCAAGCCTACGACATCGAACCAGACGCCTCCGCCGCCAGTTACTTTCTGGGCGTCGCTGCTGTGACGGGAGGTCGCGTGACTGTCGAAGGCTTGAATCGAACGGCGCTGCAGGGCGACGTTCATTTTGCCACAGCGTTGCAACAGATGGGGTGCGACGTGGAATGGGGGACGAATTCTGTCACCGTCACTGGCCGCCCATTGCACGGCGTCGACATCGACATGAATGCCATCAGCGATACCGCTCAAACGCTGGCCGCCGTGGCCGTATTTGCAGATTCCCCCACAACCATCCGCAGCGTGGGCCATATGCGGCACAAAGAAACAGATCGCATCACAGCGGTGGTGACAGAACTGCGTCGCGCGGGCATTCGAGCCGAAGAATTCGACGATGGGCTGACCATTTATCCGGGCACACCGCAGCCTGCGGACATTCAGACTTACGACGACCACCGCATGGCGATGAGCTTTTCGTTGCTGGGCTTAAAAGCCGCCGGAATCAAGATTCTCGATCCGGACTGCACCCATAAAACCTATCCCAAATACTTTGAAGATCTGGAACGCCTGTGCGATTCGGGCCACCAGGAGACAGCGTGAAATCAGGACACCGAAGGTCGGGCCGAGGCTCATGGCCGGCCAAACAACAGCGCAGTACCGCAGCGGAAGCGGTGTCGTTTGAAAGCTTCGAATCCGGTCGCATGTTGGCGTGGTATACGTTGCAACAGTACGACGACACGGGGCAGTTTTTGTCCGAAATTCTTAGCGACGCCGATCCCCGGCACGCATTGTCACCGCAGGATCGCGGGTTGGCTGTCGATGTTTCGGCTGGCGTGATTCGTCGACGTCGCACGTTAGATACCATCATCGAATCGCAATTGTCGCGGCCTCGATCCAACGTCGAACCGGACCTGTGGCGGTTGCTGCAACTGGGCGCGTATCAGGTGTTGTTTTCGCGAGCCCCCGATCACGCGGCCGTCGACACGACTGTCGAGCTGGCTCGCAAGGTCGGCTACAGTCGCTGGTGTGGTTTCGCCAACGGCGTGCTGCGCAACATCGCGCGGCTGTTGACTGGCGAAACTACGGACCAGCCGGCGGCGGATGCGATGCCCTATCAAGCGGGTGAATTCCGACGGCTGACGAAGAACATCTTTCCTGATCCTGCGGTCGACATGACAGAATACGTCGGAACGGCGTTCTCACTGCCTCGCGCGATCGCGCGGCGCTGGTCCACTCGACTATCGGCCTTCGACCTCATCAAAGCCTGCTTTCACAGTGTGTCTGTGCCGCAGACGATTTTGCGAGTCAACCGACTGGTGGCGACGGTGGACCAAGTTCGATCCGCACTGCAGGAACATGGTGTTGATGTATCGCCGGGCCACAACGATTGGTCGCTGAAGCTGTCGCACGCGTCGCGGCTTTCCGGGCTGCCGGGCTTTCAAGAAGGCTGGTGGACTGTACAGGACGAATCGGCCATCCAAGTGTCGGAACTGCTGTGGCCGAAACCGGGCGAACGAATTCTAGATCTCTGCGCCGCGCCGGGTGGCAAGTCGACTCACTTGGCAGAACTCAGCGGCGACCAAGCCACGATCATCGCGTGTGACGTGTCTGAACAGCGATTGGAACGCGTCATCGAAAGTGTGGAGCGATTGAATCTAAAAAGTGTTCAACCGACACTCATTCAACGTGACTGGTCTGACATTCCGGCGGGACCGTATGACGCGGTGCTGGTTGACGTGCCATGTTCCAACACGGGCGTGCTGTGTCGTCGACCAGAAGCGCGGTGGCGATTTCTGGAATCTGACATGGAAGAACTACTGCAGCTGCAGGCGCGGCTGCTGTTGACTGCGTTCGAACAGTTGCGTCCGGGCGGTCGCATGGTGTATTCCACCTGCAGCATCGAACCAGAAGAAACCACTCAACTGGTGGAAAGCATCACCGAATTGGTGCCCGGATTAAAGCTACTCAAGCAACAACTGCAGCTGCCGGGCCAACCCAGCGACGGTGCTTTTCGAGCGTTACTAGTGCGGCAATAGGCTGGGCTGACTCAGAAGTGACGCGCGGATTGGTTCTTTGCGATCTGATATTCGGCGGGTATCATATTTGACTTCTGACCACTTTGAATTTGGAGAGACCTTGATGAAACGACGCGACTTCCTGACCGCCGCATCTGCTGCTTCTGCGGCACTGATTTGTCGACCACAATTTCTGTTTGCGCAGGATGACAACATCTATCGCAAAGAAATTGGCATTCAGCTGTACACGCTGCGAAACGAAATCGGGAAGGACGTTGCAGGCACAATCAAGGCCGTGGCTGATGCTGGCTATCAGCAGGTCGAATGTTACGGGTTTCCCAACGCGGATCCGATGATTCAAGCGGCTCGAGAAAACGGGTTGGAAGTCAATTCGACTCACTTCGATTGGGACTCCGTAGTCAACCCGGACGACAAGGGTGTGCGGCCGTTTGGTGAGGTTCTGGATCAGGCGAATGACGCTGGAATCAAGCATCTGGTTGTGCCGTACCTCGCGGACAAAAATCGCCAGACTCTGGACGATTACAAACAGCTTTGCGAACGTTGCAACACGGCAGCGGAACAGGCGAAGCAGGCCGGCATTCAGTTGTCGTACCACAATCATTCGTTCGAATTCCAACCGCTGGAAGGTGGCGTCAATGGTTACGACACGATGATCAAGGAGTTTTCGCCGGACATGCACTTCGAAATCGATGTGTTCTGGATTCAGGTCGGCGGCAAAGATCCGGTTGAACTGATTCGGTCACTGCAGGGTCGGGTTTCTCAGTTGCACCTGAAAGACCTCAACAAATCCGTGACGCCGCCGATGTACGGTGGAATTCCCAAAGAAGCCTTCGAAGAATTGGGTGACGGCGTGATCAAAATGCAGCCGATTATGGACGCCGCCAAGGCTGCGGGTGTGAAAATCTGTCACGTCGAACAGGACCATTCCCCACATCCGATTCAAAGTATTCAGCAAAGTCTGGCTTACCTGAAGACGCTGTAGTGCTTCATTAAAAATGGGGTACTGCCAGCTGTTCATCAAGGATTGGTTTTGGAGAATTTTGATTCCTTGTTTCAGCCCGGAGCGGCGACATGTCCCTTGCCGGTGGCGTGAGCCACCGGAACCTGAAAGCACAAGCCAACAAGCCAACCGGCCGGAGGCCGATACAAGTCTGCCGCGGCCAGCGGGTTTGTGTCGCCGCTCCGGGCTGGATGTTCCGCATTCTTTCCGGTGGCTTACGCCACCGGCAGTGGATGTGTCGGCCTCTGGCCTGAGTCCCCACGGAATAAAACGGGTGGCACCGCTTGCCTTTCGGGCTAGCGGTGTCGCTTTAGCGATCGGAAACCGCCCGAACGGGTTCTGTTCACAAACGACGTTGGCCGTGGCTTGGACATTCCTGAGCGGTTTCCGATGGCTACGCCACACAGGAAGGCTGCGCCATCCAGTGCCACCCAATAGGAAATGCCGAAATCCATAAGCACCCGACCGGGACGACTGGTAATGCCAGCGATTGTTGCCACACCCATCACCACTCTGTCACTCGAAAACGATTCTGCGGCAAATTCTTCGACAACCGGCACTGTGGATCGTAGAATACAAAGCCCCCCGACTATGCCAGCTGATTTTAGGAATTCGGTCAGCTGAGCTCGTCCTATTCGCTCACCACCGTAATGCCAGCCGCCCATGATCAGCCACAATCACATTTCTGCCGCACTCGTTGCCGCCTGTTTCGCAGCTTCTGCCTGTGCTGACGAGGAGTTGGACTTCAGCCGAGACATCCTGCCTCTGCTGTCGAACAACTGTTTCAGTTGCCACGGCCCGGACGAATCACATCGTGATTCAGATCTCAGGCTAGACAAGCCCGATGCGGCCACAGCAAAGCTCGATTCCGGCCACACAGCAGTGGTGCCGGGCGACAGCAGCAGCAGTGAATTGTTTCGCCGCATGATCTCGACAGACGTCGACATCCAAATGCCGCCGCCAGAATCCGGAAAATCGCTGAACGCTTCGCAGATTGCCCTGATCAAAAAATGGATCGACAGCGGCGCACAATGGTCAGGGCATTGGGCGTTTGAAGTGCCTGAAAAACACGACGCCCCCGCAGCCACGGCTGACTGGCCACAACACAACGACATCGACCGATTCATTCACGCCCAACTTCAGACGGCAAAGCTGTCACCAGAAGCACCCGCTGACAAAGAAACGCTGATTCGTCGAGCCACCTTGGACCTCACCGGCCTGCCCGCCACGATTCAACAGGTCGATGAGTTTTTGGCCGACGAAACCGATCAAGCGTTCGAACATGTTGTGGACCGGCTGTTGGCGTCTCAAAAGTATGGCGAACACATGGGCCGAATCTGGCTCGATGCAGCGCGCTATGGAGACACTCATGGCCTGCACCTCGACAACGAACGCTCGATTTGGCCTTATCGTGATTGGGTGATTGCGGCCTTCAACAGCAATCAACCGTTTGATCAATTTACCATCGAACAAATCGCGGGCGACTTACTGCCGAACCCCACGTTGAAGCAAAAGGTGGCCACTGGATTCAATCGCTGCAATGTCACCACCAGCGAAGGCGGATCGATCGACGATGAATACTACATGCGATACGCGGTGGATCGTGTCGAAACAACGTCTACCGTATGGCTCGGACTGACCGCCGGATGTGCGGCCTGCCACGATCATAAATTTGATCCGCTGACGCAGAAAGAATTCTACCAGCTGTATTCGTACTACTACAGCCTCACAGAAAAAGCGATGGACGGCAACGCTCTGCTGCCACCGCCGGCCGTCAAAGTGCCGACCGAAATTCAGCTGGCTCAACAACAGACTTACACTCAGAATTTCGCCACCGCCGATCAACAAATCGCGGCCATCCTGTCCGAATTTAAGTACCAAGACCCCACCCCGACAGAACCGTTGGGCGAACTCACGACAGCAGAATTCGTCTGGATCGATGACGACACACCGGCTGGCGCAGTGCTGGCAGGTAATGGTGACAGCCCATGGCAATTTGTGGAAGCTCCCGATCATCCGGTGTACCACGGACGAAAATCTCACACACGCACCGGGGCCGGTTTGACTCAGCACTTTTTTACCGGTGCCACAGAAGAACTGGTTGTTGCCGAACAATCGATTTTATTCGCGTGGGTGTTTATCGACCCGAAGAATCCACCGCAGACGCTGCAGCTGCAATTCAACGATGGCAATTGGAATCATCGCGCCAGCTGGGGCAGCGACCGTGGATTTGCGGCGGGCCAGGACAACGCAACAAACCGTCGCATGGGTGAACTTCCCAAGGCTGGCGAATGGTTTCGATTGGAAGTCGCTGCAGAACACGTGGGCCTGAAGCCGGGCAGCAAAATCAACGGCTGGGCGTTCACTCAATTCGACGGCACCGTCCATTGGGACAGCGCCGGAATCATGACGGAATCTCTGACAACCGAACAGAAAAAGTCTCAGTTCGCGTGGGAACAGTTTCGCAAGTCTGCCAAGACGCCCAAGCTGCCGGACGAGATTCAAAAAGCACTGGACGTCGAAGTCGCCACACGCACGGATGCTCAGCAGCAGCAGATCACAGCATGGTACTTGCAACACGTTCATCCGGAATCTCAAGTCCTGCTAGCAGAACCGCTACAGAAAAAATCGGACGCGCAACGGCAACTGGATGACATCGAAAAAGCCATTCCGTCCACACTCGTCATGCAGGATCTTCCGGAACCAAGACAAGCGTATGTTTTGGAACGCGGTCAGTACACAGAAAAACGCGACCCCGTTTCATCAGCAGTCCCCACTTGGCTGGCTCCACCGGTCGAAAACGCGCCCGCAAATCGATTGGGGTTGGCTCAATGGCTGGTCCAGCCACAGCATCCGCTGACATCGCGTGTCACGGTGAATCGTTTGTGGCAGCAATTGTTAGGCACCGGACTGGTCAAGACATCGGAAGATTTCGGCCTGCAGGGACAACAGCCGTCGCATCCAAAATTGCTGGACTGGCTGGCTGTCGACTTCGTGGAATCCGGCTGGGACGTCAAGCGTTGTCTGAAGCAAATCACGATGTCGGCCACTTATCAGCAGTCGTCCATCGTGAGTCCCCACAAACGCACAGTGGATCCCGAAAACCGGTTGCTGGCGCGCGGTCCTCGTTTTCGTTTAGATGCGGAAGTCATTCGTGATCAAGCGCTGGCGGTCAGTGGCCTGTTGATCGAAAATATCGGTGGAGCAAGCGTGAAACCGTATCAGCCCGCCGGACTGTGGAAACCCGTCGGCTTTGGCGGCAGCAACACAGCGACATTCGTGCAAGACAAAGGTGATAAGCTGTTTCGTCGTAGCATGTATACCTTTTGGAAGCGGACCGTTCCGCCACCCTCGATGGCGACCTTTGATGCCCCGGATCGAGAAACCTGTCAGGTTCGTCGAGCGCGCACCAACACGCCATTGCAGGCCTTGGTGCTGATGAACGACGTGCAGTATGTCGAAGCCGCACGCAAGCTTGCGGAACGAGTGATGAGAGACGGTGGGGTCGCGACGGGCGATCGCGTGGCGTATGCGTTTCGGTCTCTGTTGAACAGGCGTCCGAACGCGACGGAATTGCAGTCGTTGTCGAACCTGTACGAAGAATACCTGAGTGCCTTTCGGGGCGATCCGGAAGCCGCGACGAAGCTATTGTCCGCCGGAGAATCACCGCGCGATGAAACACTGGACACCCACGAGCTAGCAGCATGGTCGATGGTGGCTCATGTGCTGCTGAACCTCAGCGAAACCGTCACCCGAGGCTAGGCAGCGGAATGATGATCTGAGTTTCCCATGACCGACTTTTCACACAGCACAGTCAACGAGAGCAATAATGACTCATCCCATTCGAGAATCAGAACTGATCGAAACACGGCGGCATTTCTTCGGCCGCGCGTCCACCGGTATTGGCTCCGCCGCTTTGGCGTCGTTGCTGAACCCGACTCTGTTTGCGGACAGCCCGGCACCGCAGAATAACGGCGTGGGCGGTCTGCCGGGACTGCCTCACTTTGCTGCCAAAGCTAAGCGAGTCATCTATCTGTTTATGTCTGGCGCACCGTCGCAGCTGGATATGTGGGACTACAAACCCGGCATGCAGGATTGGTACGACAAAGACTTGCCAGATTCGGTTCGCAACGGTCAACGCATTACCACGATGACATCCGGGCAAACACGCTTCCCGATCGCACCATCGATTTTTAAGTTTGACCAGTACGGCGACAATGGAACTCACATCAGCGAACTGCTGCCCTACACCGCCAAGATGATCGACGACCTAGCCGTCATCAAGACGGTTCACACAGAAGCCATCAACCACGATCCGGCGATCACTTATATTCAGACGGGCAGTCAGTTACCCGGCCGTCCCAGCACAGGTGCTTGGTTTTCGTATGGTCTGGGCAGTATGAATCAAAACCTGCCAGCATTCGTGGTGTTGCACTCCACGGTGAATGGTGGCTTCGGCGGTCAAGCGTTGTACTCACGGTTGTGGGGATCAGGATTTCTGTCGACCAAACATCAGGGCGTCAGCCTGAGGTCGAGCGGCGATCCGGTGCTGTATCTTTCGAATCCGGATGGAATGTCGACCACCATGCGACGCCGCATGTTGGATGAAGTCAGCCGGCTGAATCAAGAACGCTTCAACGCCGTCGGTGACCCGGAAATTCAATCGCGGATCGCACAATACGAAATGGCGTACCGGATGCAGACGTCCGTGCCCGAACTGACCGACATCAGCGACGAAACCAAAGAAACGTTAGATCTGTACGGCCCTGACGTTTCGACGCCGGGCACATTTGCGGCCAATTGCCTGATGGCGCGCCGCATGGCCGAACGTGGTGTCCGATTTACTCAAGTCTTTATCCGCCAGTGGGATCAGCACGGGAATCTGCCGCGAGACATTCGACGCCAATGCGGGATCATCGATCAGCCCTGCTACGCGCTGGTGCAGGACTTAAAACAACGTGGCCTGCTGGATGACACGCTGGTGATTTGGGGCGGAGAATTCGGCCGCACGATCTATTGCCAAGGCGGGTTGACCACAGACAACTACGGTCGCGATCATCATCCAAGATGCTACACCAAATGGATGGCCGGCGCTGGTATCAAAGCTGGCACGGTGTACGGCAAAACGGATGACTTCAGCTACAACATCGAAGAAAATCCCGTGCATATTCACGATCTGAACGCCACCATCCTGCAGCAGCTGGGGGTCGACCACGAACGACTCACGTTCCGACATCAGGGCCGAGACTTCCGGCTGACCGATGTCGAAGGCAAAATCGTGACAGGCATTCTTGCCTAGGTCACAATCTCAAGTCTGAAATCCCAAATTGGCAAACTGCGTAGGACCGGTCGTTGTGTTGGGTAAAGCGGGACGAGTCTGTTGTTTAACGCGGTTTGCCGAGTAGCGCAACCGGGCAAAAGGTGCCGGTTAGGATCTGCCACTTGCAGCAGATGCAGGCAGCGGCACGGAAAATGATGCAAAGCCGTGGGGACCGAGTATCCGATACATAGCCAAGCGGGATTGATCATGACCCCGTTCGGTCTTTCCTGAATAATCCCGGTGTGGTCTACTTCATTCACGACGGTTGAGGTTGATCACTTGACGCCGAGATATAGCTCAGGGCGATTCAGTTCACTCAATGCTGGCCGCGTGCTGTTTATCAAAGTGGGCGCCCAACAAACAACTTTGTACGCAAAGGAGACATTTATGTCTGACGTAATCGAAGAGCAAGAATTCGAAGAGATCTGCAGCGATGAAGTGGATCGTGTTGTCGAAGTTCTTGACAACCTGATCGAAAACACTCAAAGCGAAAACATCAAACACCTGCTGGAAGAAGCTTCCAGCGCGATCTACTATCTTGTCTATGAAGACGAGGAGGAAGAAGGCAGCTTGGAGCAAGCAGCTTAGTCTCGGCTGCTGAGCCGAAAACGACACAAAAGCGAAAAAAGCTCGACGTGGAAACACGTCGGGCTTTCTTTATGCAATAGCGTAGCACGGTGGTCCCCACCGTGATTTTTCGGCGGACACCGCCGAGCTACACAAGAATAACCCCAATTCTTAAACGTGACAGACCACTAGCCTGGTGACTCTTCGAGGTATGTGTAGCCGTTGAGTGCGTCTTCATAAAAGCGGACGAACATGCCAGCTTCGGCGTGGCTAATACGTCCATCTCGCACAGCTTTCTCAGCGGCGATCTGCAGGTTGTGGATCAGATCACGTCCGTTGAATTCCACGTATTCCAGAACCTCGTGGACCGTTTCGCCCTTCAGAATCGTATCCAGGATCACTTCGCCGGATTCTGACAGTTCCACATGCACAGCATTGGTGTCGCCAAACAAGTTGTGCAGATCCCCCAAGATTTCTTGGTAAGCACCAATCAAAAAGGCACCCAGATAGTACGGAGACCCATCGTATTCATGCAGCAGCAGTGTTTGCTTCACATCGCGGCGGTCAATAAACTGATCGATCTTGCCGTCGGAATCACATGTAATGTCACTCAGGACAGCATGTCGCTTTGGTTCTTGGTTCAATCGATGAATGGGCATCACGGGAAACAGCTGTTTGATCGCCCAAGAATCCGGCATCGACTGGAACAGCGAGAAGTTGCAGAAGTAGTTGTCGGACAACATCCGGCTGAGTTTTTCCAGCTCCTCCGGAACATAGTCCATGATCTTGGTCATGTCCCAAATGCGATTGCAAATTGCGAAGTACAGATTCTCCGCAAGGCAACGTTGGTCCAGTGGAAGATGTCCGGTTCCAAACAGCGTCATCGCGACATCGATCGCCTGCTGTGCGTCGTGGAAACTTTCTAAGGCGTTGCGTGAATTCAGGCCGCTGTAGGTTTCGAACAGATCCTGAACGGCCTGGTCCGGTTCTTCGGGTGGCTGCAGATCCTCAACCGTTTCTTCGTGGCCCTGCCGCGAAACTCCGAGGACTCCAAAGACCAGCACACTGTGAAACGCGGAAATCGCGCGACCGCTTTCCGAAATAATATTCGGGTGAGGCACTTCGGCATCGTCGCAGACACTTTGGATATGCGACACGACGTCGCGCGCGTACTCTTCGATCGTGTAGTTCATGCTGGATTCGAAGTTGGTCTGCGAACCGTCGTAGTCCACGCCCAATCCGCCGCCCACGTCCAAATACTTCAGCCCCGCACCGCGTTTGACAAGATCACAGAAGATGCGTGAGGATTCGTTGAGTGCCGATTTGACCTGACGAATGTTGGTAATCTGACTACCCAGATGAAAGTGCAGCAAATGGAAACAGTCTTCCATGCCCCGCGACTTCAGTTCTTCCAGTGCCATCAGAATTTCGTTGACCCGCAGCCCGAACTTCGATCGATACCCGCCCGAAGATTGCCATCGCCCAGCACCGCGCGCGGCCAGTTTGACTCGCATGCCAATCATCGGCCGCACGCCCAGCTTTTCGGCGTGGTCGAGGATCATCTTCAGCTCGGTGTATTTTTCCACCACAGGAATCACATGCCGACCGATCTTCTGCGCCAGCAGAGCCATTTCGATGAATTCACTGTCCTTGAATCCATTGCAGATGATCGGCGTTTCTGGATCCGTCAGCGCCACGACCGCCAGCAATTCTGGCTTGCTGCCAGCTTCCAGACCAAAGCCGTACTCGCGACCGTACTCCACGATCTTTTCAACAACTTGTCGTTGCTGATTGACCTTAATCGGATACACACAGGCGTACTTACCCTGATATCCGTGTTGGTTGATCGCGCTGGCGAACGCGTCATGCAGAACCTTCAGGCGGTCTCGAATGATGCCGTTAAAACGCAGCAGCACAGGTACGTCTAGGTTGCGAACCTGAAGTCGATCGATGAGCTCTTTGAGGTCCAGTGAACGCTCAGGATTTCTGTCGGGATGAACCAGCAGATTGCCGGCTGGTCCGACCGAAAAGTAACCATTGCCCCAGCGGGCGACCTCATAAAGTTCTGCTGCATCGGCAGACGAATAGGGGTGGGTACTGGGTTCGATCATTAACGTAAGCCGCTGAAAATAGTGTGTTGAAGTCTGTGAAAGTGCTCATCAGAGCACTGGAGTCGATCGTCACGTTTTAGACGGGATCAAGACAATTCCTAATCCCGTCTTCGAATCCTGCCATCCGCGGGGCAAGCTGAGACATTCTTGATGTTTCACCCGTAGTCACAGACTAGGTTTTCCGGCCTAGTCTGCGACTACGGGTGAAACGATTGACGCCTCATGCGTCTCCGCACGTGGCATCAAGACAAGCTTTGACAGCAAGCCAAGTCGAAACGAACTAAGCCTGCAGAGCCTTTTTTTCGCTGCGGTTCATCAGCCAAATCAAAATCGGGCTGGCCACATAGATCGAACTGTACGTACCCACAATCACGCCCAGTGTCAGGCAGAACGCGAACCCATGAATTCCTTCTCCGCCAGTTGCGTACAGAATGATGACCACGATGAACGTTGTCAGCGATGTCAGCAATGTTCGTGACAGAGTTTGGTTGAGCGACTTATTCACAATCTCAGTGGTGAGGTTCGGATTCTTACCTCGAACTTCGCGAATACGGTCGAAGACCACAATCGTGTCGTTCAGCGAGTAACCCACAATCGTCAGGAAAGCGGCCACCATGGGCAGGTTGATCCGGAAGTCGTTTAACAACAGCAGTTCGCCGATTGAAGTTCCACTGGCGTAAGACGCGAGGGCCATCAGCCCCATCACTATCAAAACGTCGTGAACCAAAGCCACCACGGCTGCCAGACCGAATGTGATGCGTTGGAAGCGGAACCAAACATAGCCCACGATGGCCAGCAGACTGATAATGATCGCCATCACGGCGGCGGTCTTCATTTCGCTAGCCACGGCACTCGCAAAGGTGTTGACTTCGTCGAACAGTGGTTCCGAAGCCAGTTTCGATTCCATCGCCATGATGGCGGTTTCGAAATCAGCCTTCGACAGCTCAGGAGTCACCATCGCAATCACGGATTTGTACTTCTGCACGTCTTGTCCGGTCACTTCCGTCCCTGAACCTTCGGTGCCTTCGATCCCGAAGAACGATTCCGGATTTTCACCGTACTTCGATTCACCCCCGCTGGCTTGGATGTCGGAAATCTCAGCCGACAACATGTCCTGAATCGTTCCAATCGCGACTTCGGCAGAAAACGTCATTTCTGTTGATTGGCCACCATCAAACCGAGCATGCAGTAACGCCTTGGCAGATTCGTCGTCTTCAGCAATGACGTACTCGGTCACATCGCCGTGACTCATCGTGACCTTCAGCAGCTTCATGGACGAATCGTTGAAAGCATCGTTCACTTTCGCTCGCACACGTTCTTCGGCCGATGTCAGTTCCGCCTCATTTTCGGCGGTGTCGGATTCTGTGGTCCGCAGACGGAAATGTTTGCCGCCAGCACCCACATCTTCGCCAGCCAGTGTCAGTCGTTCGACCGTGATGTTGTCATCCGGAAACGCGGCTCGCAGCACGCCTTCCACATCGGACGTTTCCGCTGTTTCCGTCAACTGAAACGTCACCATCGTTCCACCGGTGAAGTCAATATCGTAGTTACTGTCGCCTCGCGAGAAAAATGCCGCCAGACCGCCAGCAACCAGCAGCACTGACAACATGGCACACAATTTTTGCTTACCAAGAAAGTTCCAGTTGGTTTCGCCAACCAAGCTCATCATGTTCAGCTTCTTGATCCAGCCCTGCTTTTCAGCGATGTCAAAGATCACTCGACCAACATACAGAGCCGTGAACATACTCATCACGATTCCGATAAACAGCGAAACGGCAAAGCCCTTCACTTGGTCGGTTCCAATCATGTACAGCACGATCGCTGTAATCAATGTCGTCACGTTGGCATCCACAATCGTGCTGAACGCTTTGCCGAAACCGTTCTGGATGGCCATCCGTAAACTGCTGCCACGGTTTGTCTCTTCTCGCATTCGTTCGAAGATCAACACGTTGGCGTCGACCGCCATTCCGATCGTCAGCACCAGACCTGCTAAGCCCGGCAAAGTGAACGTGGCTTTGACGCCAATCATTACGGTCAGTACCAAAGTCAAGTTTAGGAAGAGACACACAATGGCCACAATGCCTGCGAATCGGTAGTAGACCAGCATGAACAACACCACCACGCCACCCGCGACAAAGATGGCCTGCACGCCTTTTTGGCGAACGTCTTCTCCCAGTGTCGGATCGATTGTCGCTTCGCTGAGCGGCTTGCGGTTGATCGGTACTTCCAACGCACCCGCGTTCAGGACGTCGGTCAGTTCTCGGATCTCTTTGTTACTGAAGTCGCCCGTAATCTGACCACGATCGCTGATCACGGCGTTGATCGCTGGAGCACTATACAACTGCCCGTTCAGCACGATCGCCAGATGCCGGTTGTCGCGGCCAGGCTTGGGCTGATTGGCGGCGGTTAAGCGACTAAAGCGATTGGCACCCTGAGCGTTAAACGCAAAGGTCACCATTTGCTGGCCGTTTTCTGGATCGATTCCGGACCCGGCGCGAGTCAAGTATTTTCCGGAAACCAGCATGTCTTCGCGAGCCACGCTCACCAGATACTCTTCCGTGGTGTATCGCTCTGTCTTGCCGTCAACAACACGAACTTTCTCAACTTCTCGCCTGACAGTGTTGCCCAGCGTCAAAAATTGTGGTTCGCGGGCATCGCCTTTTTCGTAGGCTGGCAGCCACATCGCGTAGACTTCTTTTTTATCGCCGTCCAGCGTCCGCACCAGTTTATTGGTGCCGCTATTCAGTGCCCGAGCATCGCGGATCATGGTGGCGTCGTCGTAACGCTCATCGACCGTGATGAAGAATTCCAAGCTACCCAGATTCGTGATCTGTCGCTTGATTTCGGCAACCGTCTGCTGGTCTTTACCGGGAACAATCACTTCCAGTCGGTCGGCACCCACCTGTCGCACGGTGATTTCTGATGTTCCGGACGGGTTGATTCGTTTTCCGATGGCACCCACCATCTTGTCCATCACTTCGTTGGTCAGTTCCTTGCCTTCTTCTGGCTGAACTTTGAAGACCATGTTGGTACCGCCGGCAAGGTCAATACCCAGTCGGATTCCGTCGCCTAGAGTCTGACCGTTGGCCATCCGCACGATGAACGGCATCACGCCGATCGCCAATGCCGCTAGGCAAACTCCAATGCGCAGTCCCCAATCATTCATCTTGATCGCCTTGGCAATCACGACGCCGAGAACGAAAGCTAGAATCAGTCCACCGACGAAAATTGCGAAAATCGCTCCTCCCCCCAGCAACGCGGATTGTCCAGCGACGGGCGCTGTTTCAGCCACTTTTGCGGCGACTTCAGCAGCGGCATCCGCCGCTTCAGCCGCGGCCGCAGTGACTTCGTCCTGAACTGCAAGCGATAGAACTCCAGAGAGCATGTCAAACATCAATTGTTATTCCTGATCAATTCCAGCGGACCACTTCGTGTGGGCCGAGAAACAAAAAATGCGTTATTTGGCTGTGGACTCAGATTCCGATTTCTCGTCGTAAAGTCCTTGAATACTACTGCGAACAAATTCGATTCGCGTTCCGTCATCTACTCTGACCGTCACCCGAGAACCGTCTGACGAAAAATTGACAATGGTGCCAATGATTCCCCCAATGGTCAGGATCTTGTCGTTCTTCTTGAGTGCTTCGAGTTTCGTCTTGCGTTCTTTTTGTTCACGCTGCTGCGGCCGGATCATCATCAAATAAAACATCAGGCCGCCGACAACCAGCATCACAATCAGCTGCATGGGGTTACCCTGCGGAGCCGCTGCACCCGCGCCGTCTCCGGCGGCCGGCTGTTCCGCTTGAGCAAACGTCAGCAAATCAAAAACTGCTGTTTTCAGGAAAGCCATACCCACCATACCCACAAAATCCGACCACGACACAAAGCGATTGAACAACGATGTTGGTCAGTGAACGGAGCTTCTGACCAATGAACGACTTCCGGAAAAACGCGGTATACTAGGGCTGCGCCTGCCAGCGAGCAAGCTGATCTGCCCGGAACTGTGCCACTGTACCGCTCTTTACCGCAATTCGGAGGTTTTGGACCAGCTTCTGGTAAAACGCGAGGTTGTGCAGAGACACCAGAATGCCGCCCAGCATCTCTTTCGCCACAAACAAATGCCGCAAATACGCACGCGAATAGCGAGTACAGGCCACGCAAGGACATTCCGAGTCTAACGGACGCTCGTCTTTCCGATGCACCGCATTTCGCAGCCGAACAGGCCCAGCACTGGTAAACGCCATCGCATTGCGGCCATTTCGTGTTGGCATCACGCAGTCGAATAAGTCGATTCCTCGGCAAACCGCCTCCAAAATGTCTTCCGGGCGGCCGACTCCCATCAAATAACGCGGCTTTTCGACAGGCAACTGCGGCACGGTGAAGTCCAATGTGCGATACATGTCCGGTGGAGCCTCTCCGACACTCAACCCTCCCACGGCATAGCCGGGAAAATCAATCGGCAGCAGCGCCTGAGCCGAACGGGTGCGCATTTCTTCGCTGATTCCGCCCTGCACAATGCCGAACAGAGCCTGGTCGTCGCGTTTCTGAGCGTCTCGACAGCGTTTTGCCCACAAAGTCGTGCGGTCGACCGCCGCCAAAATCTTCTCCCGAACGTCATCCGCCGGCGGGCATTCATCCAGACACATGATGCAGTCCGCCCCCAAATCCTCCTGAATCCGGACGGCCTTTTCTGGCGAAAGTTCCAGCAGGCTGCCGTCGATGTGAGACCGAAACACCACTTTCTCATCCGTCATTTTTCGCATCTTAGACAGGCTAAACACCTGAAACCCGCCGCTATCGGTCAAAATCGGCCCGTCCCAATCCATAAACCGGTGCAGCCCGCCCAAGTCTTTGACCACTTCCGACCCCGGCCGCAACGCCAGATGGTAGGTGTTCGACAGCACCATCTGAGCCCCAATGGTCTTTAACTGTTCCGGCAGCAGCCCCTTCACCGTGGCCAATGTTCCCACAGGCATAAAGGCGGGCGTGTCCACAACGCCGTGCGGAGTCACCCAGCGACCCGTTCTGGCAGACGTGTCTGGATCTGTGGCATCAAGATGGAAGGAAAACTGAGTCATTCGAAGCTAAGATGATTGGAAACTGGATTTCACCGACCGTCGCGCTGCCAACAGTACCAAGCAAAGCCCTGCCGCCCAATGAGTTGCCCCCATGAACCTGCAAAACTTAATAAACGCCGCCAAACATCTCCCTGTTCTGCTGTTGCTGTGCCAGTCGTCGCCACTTTTCGCTCAACCGCCCGAGCCGCCAACGCATCCCAGTAAACTGGCAGTCGCGCGAAATGCGGATGGCTTGCTAGTCACAGATCACGATCGCCCCGTGTTTCAGTATCAGCTAACGCCGAAGTCTCAGCACGGGCGATGGCCGCGCAACAACTATGTGCATCCGCTGTATAATCTCGACGGCGAAGTCATCACCGAAGATTTCCCAGACGATCACGGCCATCATCGCGGCATCTTCTGGGCGTGGCATCAGGTTTCGGTGAACGGCGTTCGGCTGGGAGATTCTTGGGTGTGTCAAGACTTTCAGTGGGACGTTCAATCGTCAAACTTCACCAGTCCACGACCGAGCACAGTGCAATTGTCGGCTCATGTGCATTGGAAATCGCCGGCTTTCGCTGACGCCGACGGCAATGCCATCCCTGTTGTCGACGAACACACAACCATCACGGTGCATTCCGTTGTTGCGAGACATCGCCGAATCGATTTCGACATTCGCCTGAAAGCGCTGGTGCCCGGTGTCCAGATTGGCGGCTCTGAAGATGAAAAAGGTTATGGAGGATTTTCGCCAAGGATCAAGCTGTCGCCGGGGCAGACGTTCGCATCGTCTGCAGGAGAAATCGAACCCATCAAGAACAGTCTCAACGCCGGTTCATGGGTGAATATCGCCGACAAGAATTGGGGGCTGGCCATTTTGACACACCCCTCAAACCCCGGCTTCCCGCAGCCATGGATTCTACGACGCAGCCGCAGCATGCAGAATGTCGTCTATCCCGGCCCAGATGTGACACCGATCTCCACCGATTCCGACACGCATCTGCGGTACAGCATCATCATTCACCGCGGCTCACATCACGATTCGAACATTCCAGACCTGCAGGCCCGGTACGTACAAGACAATCCACCAGCCACACCCGCCGCCGTCACCGAATAATACTGTTCGCGGTTTGCGTGGCTCGGCGGTCTCCGTCAAGAAATCACGGTGGAGACCACCGAGCGACATTTTTCCCACCCTCAAAATAAGCTGCGACAGACCACTCGCAGCCAGAAATCCACTGCAACTTGATGTGCTGGCTTCGTCCGTTCGTCGTTGCACCTGAATGCGGAATTTGCCCGGATTGTCGCGACAACTTCCGCTTCAAGATGGGGATGGCAAATTCAAAGCGGCCCTTGCGCCCAACCTCCCAAGAGTATTCCGTCCGGCAGAAACCGCGTTTTGAAACAAAAAAACGGTGCGGAACTGGATCAGATTTCAGAACGGAGCGAATCCCCCTTGAATCAATCGGAAAGGCACGCTAAATTTCTCCGTAGTCAGTGAACGCTTTACGACGTCACCGACAACATTCCTCTGTAGCTCAGTTGGTAGAGCGGGCGGCTGTTAACCGCTAGGTCGTAGGTTCGAGTCCTACCGGAGGAGCTCGTTTTCGCACATCGAAAACGTCAGCTAACTCAATACAGGACAAGGACTTGGAGCAAATCGCTTCGAGTCCTTTTTTTTGCCCAGGACAAAACTTGGGGCAAATCCGGGGCAGAGTTGTGGATGCATTGAGTTTGCATTGCTGGTCTCGCAGCAGGTGGAATCGATACTTTTGATTTACCAATGTGAGGACTTTGCCATGGCATGGCTTGAACAGGATCATTCTGGAAACATCCACGTATGCTTTCGACTTGGAAAGCGAAAGTTCAAGTTCAAGAAATCGCTAAAGACGAAAAGCGAACGAACGGCTGGGTCCGCATGCGCCCGAATCGAAGAAAATATCCGGCTGCTGGAAATGGGACGGCTGACCATTCCGTCCGGAGCCAACGTTGCCTCCTACCTTCTCTCCGACGGAAAACTGACCGGACCGCCCGAGACCCCGAATTCAATTTCGTTGGGGAAGCTTTTCTCGGAGTATCGGGAGAGTCTTCCGATCGATTCGCTGGAACCTGAGACGCTTCGTGTCGCCAGAATTCATACCGACCACATCGAGCAGGTTTTGGGTGCCCGATTCCTGCTCGAGCATGTCACTTTGCAAACGCTGCAGGAATACGTCGTCAGGCGATCGAAGGACAACGGCAGGAACGGCAAGACGCTGAGCACCACGACCATACGCAAAGAGCTCAGCACGTTTCGCACGGTCTGGACCTGGGCGATTTCGATGGAATACGTGCCTGGCCCTTTCCCTAACAAGAATTTTCGGTTCCCAAAGACCACCGACAAGCCTCCGTTTCAGACGCGGACGGAGATCGAGCGGCGAGTTGCTTTGGGCGGACTCACGGATGCCGGAACTCGTGACCTATGGGACTGTCTGTTTCTGAGAATCGCCGAAATCGACGATGTACTGGACCATTTACGGCATCACTCGGAATACGTATTCCTCTATCCGATGGCGGTGCTGGCAGCCCACACAGGGACTCGACGAAGTGAACTGGTTAGATCGCAAATCTGTGATTTCGATTTCACAGCCGGGACAGTACTGATCCATGAGAAGAAGCGAGTGAAGGGCCGTCAGACAACCCGAATGGTTCCGCTGTCTCCAAAGCTTAACGCGGTGATTCAGGAATGGTTTTCCGTCAAGCGGAAGTCCATCTTTACGTTCCCACGAGAACTCAAAGTTAGCCGCGAAAGGAAGGCTCGTCAGGATGAAGATGCAGTCACGGTGGACGAAGCATCGTACCAATTGAGCAAGACGCTGAGTGGCAGTAGGTGGGAGAACATCCGAGGCTGGCACATCTTCCGCCACAGTTTCATTAGCAACTGCGCTGCCAAAGGCATCGATCAGCGAATGATCGACCGCTGGTCCGGTCACCACACGGACGAAATGCGAAAACGGTACACGCATCTATTTCCAGACGCGCAGCAAGAGGCCATTTCAATCGTTTTCGGGGAATGACACATCACAATCGGCGCGGTCGTCGTCGGAGTCCCTGTCCCGGCAGCAGCCCTTCGTTCTGAATTCGCAGGAGTTCCTCGTGCGAAATCATCCATTCGGCGGAGTTTCCACGACCACATTGGCGCTTGGTCGCCACAACTCGGCCAAGCCGACACCATTCGCGCACTGTGAATTCGGCTTTGTTGAGCGTCGCGGAAACTTCGGTGGTGGAATAGTAGTCCTTGATTCGGCGCTGGGTGATAATTGTATTCAACGCTGTTTCGATGCGCTCCAATCACTGGATGAGATCTTCTTCGTTCATGAGATACCTCCGCTGTTCTCAAAAACCCAGGTGTGAGCTTCATCGAGGACTTGGCTTACCAGAGGAATGTCGTCGCGGGAGAAGCGGGTGGATTGTTTCCAGACGTGACCGTTGCGGTACAGGCGGACGATGGTCAGCGTGTGGCGGAGTCCGGAACTCGTTTGCCTGCGCCAGATGCGGACTTTGATCAGGCCGTGGCGGATTTCATGTATGGGTTGCGTGGCCATATGGTCTGCCTTTGCTGTGATCGTCCGGAGAATTGTGTTGTGTGCTCGGAGTTGTGTCGCCGTCGGTTTCGTCCGCAGCGACTTCAAGGATTTCGTCAAGCTGCTGAGCGATGGTTCTGAGCATCTCGTGTTGGTCGTGCGTGAGACATCCGTCGTTGGCAATCTCTGTGGCCAGAACCTGAACGAGTCGGACGAAATGAAAAAGATCCATTGGCTGGAAGAGATCGGTAACGCATCCAATCGGAACTAGTTGTCGCACCACGTTGAAACGGTATCGCCAACCGAATTCTTCGTTTCCCAGCTTCCAGATTGTGGACGTCAGATGTCCCGCGCCAACAAGCATCATCGGCTTCGGGCAGCAGGGTTCCTGTGTAAGTTGTCAGTGTGCTTTCATCGCGAGTCCTGTCGATGTCGCGTGGTTTCAAAGCCGGAAAAAGGTGGGTATGAAGAGCTATCACTCTCTTCATACCCGGTGTTTTGAATCGACTAATTCTCGGTCTCATCCAGCCACCCTTGTTCACGGGCCATCTCGATGAAGTCATCGACGACGTTGACGGAATGTTTAAGCCATTACCGATCCAGAACACTGGGGGTGGATAAGGTCGATTCAACGTTTTCTGCAACTCGTTCATTGTGTCTCCTTGTTTTCCGCGATCTGTGACAGAGAGATCCGATGCGCGGTCATCGTGTCCCTCCCGTATTGCGATATGCAATCCGGGCGAAACACCCCGCAAGGAGAACCGACTGACGAATCAGTCGGTAAAAACCAGGTGTAAAACCTGTAACAAAAACCGATCGAGTGGAATCAGTATTCCAACGGTAACAGAATGGTTGTGACGGACCGGTCGTATTCTGTAATGATCCAGAACACGGTTCCTGTCCGGGAGTTGTATCGAGACATCAATCGTCCGCCATGATCCACGGCGAGGTCATTTTCTTCTCGATCACGTTCATCCAGTTCGCCCCAGTCACCAATTACGTGGCGATTGATGGCCTTGTTCACATCCATTTCTGACAGCTTGTCATACGCTCCACGCGTGATTACGAGTTGTCCAAGTTGAAACCGACTTCCAAACACAGTGAGTGTCATAGCGTTGTCCTCCTGACATTGAGCCGATCGGACTGCATCCGACCGACACGTTTCTATTCCTTATCCGACTGCACGACCCGGGACGAATGTGGCATCCTGATCCCAGATCCAGACGTAAGCCATGTTCACCACTTTCGACACGACCGGCAGATCATCACGCCGAAATGACGTGGTGTCCTGCCAGCGATCTCCGTCACGGTAGAGACGCGAAACGGTGACATTGAACCAAACCTCATTTCTTTGGTTTTGATTGGCCCAAATCGCCGCTCGAATCCTTCCCAGACGGATTTCGTGTACCGGTTTTTGTTTCTCTTCCATATGCTTCCTTTGTTGTTTTGCATTCGACCGACTTCCATATTCTGTCGAACGCTGTTGTTGTGTCGCAAACGTGCTCATCACGCCTGCGTCTGTTTTGAGCTGTCGAAAGACAACCCGGTTCGGCATGGATTGCTGTCACACTTTCCATGCCTGATACCTCCGAATTCGACTTCTCCTTTCCATCCAGCCAGCCAGACAAAATTGCTGGGTTGAGGTATCGGTCAATCACGAAGACGGCATCGTCGAACGAACAATCCCAAATACCCGGTTTTGTAGGTGGGTAGATAAAACGTTCCCTATTCGCGAATGCGTGATTCGTGACAATCAGTACCGCTCGCCAAAACTCCTGCGGTGGAACCGGCTGCATTGATTTGTTTACAAACATCTTTCCAAACATGTGTTTCTCCTTGTTGTTCCGCGATTTGTGACAGAGAGATCTGATGCGCGGTCCATCGTGTCCCTCCCGCATTGCGTGAGCAATCCGGGCGAAACACTGCCAAGAAGTGCCGACTGAAAAACAGGCGGCCGAATCAGGTGTAAAACCTGTTTCAAAAACTGGACAAATTGTTGAACGGTTGAAAGCCTCAGGAAAAGGCCTGACCGAATGGCTAAGGATTCGAATACCTGGAAACAGCCGATCAGAAAAATCTGATCGGCATGTCCCAAACACGTTGTTTTACCGACGCTTTCGATAAAACGCCCCACCCTTCCACCAGATCCAAAAGTGAGCTCGGCGAGCCACTTTTCTAATGTTCATCAGGTCTTCAAATCTCAGTGACGGTGTGGATTTCATCTGGTCTCCAGCGGGATACCAGCGAGAAATCGTAGCCGTGTAATATCCACGTCGTCCGTTTGATTTTTGAAGCCAGACCATCGCGCGAACATCGCCACAACGAAACTCTTTGACCAGTTTTCGATTTCCTTCCATATTCATTTCCTCCATTGTTTATACATTTCAAAGCGTTTCCTTGAGCGCCATCAAATGCGTTCGTTAGTCTCGGACATGTTGCTCATGACCGCCTTCAACCTGAAGTGCCCGAAGGCACTTCCACAACCTGGGTCAACCTAAATAAATCGCTTCAGCTGGTGACATCCAGCAAATCGACAGACTGCGTTTGTGGGACGTCAGTTCTGTCTGCGGTGACTCAGTTTCACTGCCCATTGTTTTTTTATGCTCCGGGGTCGGGAGCGGTGGTACCCAAAAAAGTTTTGGGTTAGAGATTTCGTTTTTTCTTGTGTTGGATCGAATAGACCAGTGGCACCAACATCGAATTCGCAATCACACGAACGGGGACCTTGTCGATTTCCGATGTTGCTCCAAAGGTTCTCGTAAGACGCTCCGCTTTGGCGGGAAATGCTGTCAGCACTGAAATTTCGAAACGTTCAGCGTCAATCATGTCACGGAATCCTGGCAGCCTCAGATGCTGAGCGACGTCAGCCTTGATCGTATTTACAATACGATCCCAGCGTGCTTCACGACCGGAATCCATCCGCGCCAATCCGTCCGGTGCCAGCCGGGTCAAGGTAGTACGTGGCCGGCATACCTCGGCGATGCAGGACGGGCAACCTGCTACACAGTTCACTGGCCGTTAAAAGATGACGCGTCCTGTCCGAGCCGAGGCAAAACAACAGCATGGAATACGCGCGTATTTTCGCAGTTTCCGACAGCGGTCCTGATCGTACAACGTCCAGTCCACAGCGTTCTGCTCCTGCCGCTGTCAGAAACCAATAGCGGCTTCCAGAATGAAGTATTGTTGACGACAGCAATTGAGTATCGCGGCAAAACCGGAGAATGCGCCGCAGATATCGCGGACTCCTGCCAGCGAAAGGCGGGAGCTGGAACATGACGGCAAATGTTGAAAGACGATAGCGTGCGATGTGTTCCAACAGCGTCGCGACTGCCGCTTCCGTTTCATCCGTTTCTGAGTGATCTGTATTCATGATATCACCACAGTTCATAAGGAAGTTGATGCGTTTCACACTGAACATGAAACCTGTGAATCTGTTCAACGCTGCTACGACCAATGGAATTGATCACTCGTATCAGTTGTCCGAGCGGATGTTGCAAAACAGCATCCGGCGTTTTGAATGGAGCAGACTCCGTGTGGAAACTGTGGTTTCCGATCCAAAATCCGGTTAGATGTGGCTGCAGTCGCCGGTAACTCGAATACACGGATGCGATCCGAAGATCATGATTCCGCCGTTGTCCTCGCGGCAGTCCTCCGGAGGCGCTGCCTTGCGCGTTCGCAGCAACAGTCGATGCGACGCAGATAGAGACCGGGACGCTGGGCTTCCTCCAGCGACTGTGACAGATTGCTGCCAGTTGTTCGAAATTCGGCGGGGCAGTACTTGGTTCCCACACCAGCAGTGGTTGCGCGACTGGTAACGGTGGGTGAGCATTCACGCGATGAATCTCGATAAGTTTCGCAGCGACCAGAAAATCGAGTCGGATCCGAGCTCGTCTCACGTTCCGACCGTTTGGCCACCAGATCTCCGCCACCTGTCGCAGAGTCAACATCCGAACTCGCAGCGTTAATGCGTCCAGCACATCCAAATCACGTGGTGTTAAGGAATGACTCATTGTTGATCTTCTTTCTGTTCACGATCAGTGGCCGGAAACTGCACTTTGAGTTCACCTATGAATCGATCGATAGCATCTGCATTCGGACTAGCAGACCGTGCTGGACCTTTGCCGACAACTTCCTGCGTCATTGTGGGACCGACATTGACGGGAGGACTCAGCGCCGGCTCCTGGTTATTCGGAGTGAACATTCCCGGCAACGATGGCCAGGGCATGGCGCGGCGACGTTGATACTCTTCTTTCGAAATGTGAAATTCGGATTGAATGATGACCGGAAATCCGCCGTACTGGGCGTAACCTTCGCCGCGACTGATTCGCACGACGCTGCGAAACGGGTGGTCACTGGCCAGTAGAACGTCATTCATCGTGATCCGTGAAACAACGCGTTCGCTTTCTGAATACGAATATCGCACTCTGCCGTCAGACATCGGATCGGCCTTCCGACCATATTCAATGTCCACCGTTTCGCCACTGCTCTGAATCAACCGCTCGCGATCTTCGCTTGCCGAAACAGAAAACCACTGACGTAGTCGACAGTTGGATTCAATGGGTGTGATCAAGTTTATGGTGTTCTTTTTGAGATCCTCCATGCATTGATTCGCGAGAATAACGCCCACGCCCATGCTGCGCGCCAGCTGCAGCATGTATTCCAGATTGCCAGCCACCATGCGCTGAAATTCATCGATCACAAGATAGACCTGGTGTTTTCGTTCTGTCTGTGTTGCAGCCGCCAGCAGGATGTAGTTAACGAGGCGTCCAATTTCGGGTGCTCCACTTGGCGACAACGTCGCTGACAAATGGAAGTACAGCAATTGCGGTTCCGTGAACGCGGTAGCCAAATCAATCGCCCGCTCCATGACTTCCGGCTCGAGTCCACTGGTATCTGTGACGTTCAACGGAGCGCAGCTTGCCAGTCGCTTCATGACTTCCTGCACATGCACACCAGCTTTTCGGATTTCCGGATGCAGATCTTCCTTCTTCGCTTTCGTAATGACCTCGCCAACACATTCGGCAAGTTCCTGAAACGTCCGTACGTTCGGAAACTGTTTCATTGCTTGAAATAGCACAGCCGCGTTCGCGGAACTGTAGTAACTTGCGCCGTAGTCATTTCCATAATTCAGTCCATTGGCTCCGCACAGAATGTCTGTCCGCATCAACAGATCAAACGTCTCCCAAAACGGTTGTGTCAATGGGTTGAATGCAAATGTGGCGAGGTTCTTCTGATTCGAAAAACATTTGACAGGCAAGCTAATGCCGCGTTCCCGCTGAAGTTTTTCAGCGACGGCCATCTGACTGGCCAGTAATTCCAGCGTATCTGCCTTGAGATCAATGACGATGACACTGCAATCTCCTGACATGGCCAGTTGTTCGATCAATGGACAAAGAAACAACGACGTTTTTCCCGAACCGGTTTCACCCAATCCGTGAGCGTGTTCTGTGAACACGTTGCGTGGCACCAACATGGGGGTTCCGTCCGCCACGACACGCCCGAGATAGACGCTGTTCCTTTCGATTTCGTCAGGCGATGATGGAATGTCTTCAACAATGACCTGAGTGACACTCAATCGTTTGTATTGATTGACAACGGCTGAAATCTGGCAGAGCAAAGGAGTCAGCATCGAAACAACGACAAAGGCAGGAACAACAACAGGCAGTGCGACCATTGCCGTGAATGTCAGCAACCAAATTGCGGCACTGTGCTTCAAACTGGCTTGCGGCCCGACATGCGTTACTTCCGGCTGTTCAATAGCCTGAGCGACGTGTCTCGCTCCAGTGGAATAGATTTCCGCGAGTGGCGATCCATTCCACGCAACCAGCGAAATCGCTGTCAATTCAGCTGCCAGAAAAATAACGCCTGCGCGGTGGACGACTGAGCCGGCAGGACTCTGCCACAACCCAGGTCGGTTCAACGGAGAGTACCGAATCCACGATAATAAAGTGATCGCCCAAATTTTCCAGCGCGGTGTCACTGATGGTGCTGCGATCGGCATGCAAAGCATTGCGATACACAACGACACTGCGGAGAAAGTAACGATCCGCAAGCTCATGAACAGCGTTGTGGCTACCACGATGGAAGTCATCGCTGAAATCGAGATCAGCATCTTTGCTGCGGATGCTCGCGTTGCATCGGAAATCGCTCGTGGTACTGGCGGCGTCGTGAAAATGGCAACCGCGTGGCGACCAAACTGATAAACGAACAATCCGGATCCGAACGAAATCAGCAGAACAATCATACTCCAGGGCACGCGATGATTCAGGCACAGGATTCCGATTGCGGCAACTACCATTCGATGATGCAGCCAGATTGGATCACGCTTTGCGAAACTTGATGCCACACCAAACGCAATGACGGGCACTGTCAGCCACAGGTCATACGGATCCAACAACGCCCATCCCAGATTGCGATAGGTCAGCAGAATGACTGCTGCGATGATGGCGGAAATCCTTGGTATCTGAATCAGTTCCACGGACAGTCGCAGAGATTTGCCTCCGGGAGAAAACTCCGCCGTTGGTCGAGTCGTCGGCAGGCGATCAACCTGCAACGGATTGCCAGCGGATTGATAATAGACGCTACGCATTCTTTTCATCTCCTTTGAGAAACAGAAGTTGTGGAACAACAGCAAAGTGAATCAGCAGCCCCTGCGGCCATAAATGATTTCCTAGGGCGTTTCGAATCGCGGTGACCTTTTCGGTGGTGGCTGTCACAATCACCAGACGAAACTGACCGGCATCCACCAGTTCGAGGAACGCCGGGAAGTGAGTTCGTTTTTGAACATCCGCCGCACACTTCCGAGCGACGTAGTCCGCCGGTCCGCCGAGATCGACACGCACAAGCTCCAGAATGTTTTTCTGATCAATGCAGTGCGGTGCCACGCTTAACGCCAACGGCAACCAGGAACAGCGTTGTTGAACTTCCACAGTGTTCAGCCGCAAACGACGATTCGTGCCCAGGGTCGCGAACGATAAGAGTGCGAACTCCTGCGGCAGCGACTGCGGTCCCAAGGATTCCGCACGATGAACGCTGACTCCCATCCGCCGCATTCCGAGCTTTCCCAGCACGAAATACTTTGTCGGATGAAGCAACGTGAACTTTTGCAAGAGTTCTGAACTGCAAAGTCTGTCTACAATTTTGCGTACAGCGTTATGGGAACTGTTCGGAAGTAGAGTCTTCCGAATGGATTCCACGGTCGATAGACGGAAGCGGGCGACGTGTTCGATTATCATTCGATCACGATCTGCGGCGCTGAGTCCCGAAGTTTTGGTGTTCTTATTCATAGTCACTTACCACAGTTGATACGGCAGATTGCGTGAGACACAGTCCAGATGAAACGCTTCCACACGTTCGGCGTCGTAGCCATCACCGAACTCGATCACCCAGATCACCCGTTCGGTGTCATCCACGATGAACGCATCCGGCAGTTTCTCGCCGCGTCGTGTGTGAGCCAGCAGATCTTCCCCACGCCACGCTGCCGCCCAGTCCGGCGCGACCTGATGCAACCGCAGCCAAACGGCTGCGACACCGAGATCGTGCGTCGCCTGTGCCGGATGCTTCAGGTCACCACGAGCCGTTCCGCCGAACATTTGCGACGTAACTTCTGTCGCCAGCCAGACGACGCAACGACGTGCTGGGACAGAACGCCAACGCGTATGGCATTGATATGCGAGGCCACCAAAATTAGGAGCGACGTCACCAGGCGACCACGTTGTCAGTGGGTTTCTGAACGACATCGTCGGTCTCGCCAAAACGTGCTGACGCCGCAGCAACCTGCGATCCGCCAGGCGTTTCAGGCGTCGGCGACAGTTCGCCAGTTCCCCGTTCCACCAATAATCCACGATCTGCCGTTGACTGAACAACCTCACCTTCTGCACGAGTGCCTGCAGAATCGTGCGGTCGCGTTCCGTGAGATGAAACCCGAGGCTCATGACTCTGCTCCGGATTCGTCCTGCGACTGCGGCGTTGTTCCAGGATCAGCGCTCCGACGCCGTGATTTCTTTTCCGGCTTCGGCGGAGCAGAAAAATCGGGGAGACTTGTCAGCCGTCGGCGTTGTGATGAAACGCTCGAATCATTCAGCCGCAGTGGTTCGACGGATACTTCTTCGATGACATTCACACCTTCGCCGGCGAGGTTGTTGGTGGTCAGGTTCAGTGACCGTGCTCGCAACGTCTCAGCAATGGCAATCTTGCCGTCAGATTCATATTTGCGAGCCAGGTCTTCCAGCTGGCTCTGTTGTTCTGCCTGAGCTTCCGCTCGCAGGCTTTCGACACGCGAACTGACGACGCTCGCTAGGATGGCAGTAAACCGTTCTGCCAGACGGTCGAGAAATGTAGAAAACAGTTTGTTCATGATTTGCTTCCGTAGCCCGAGTTGGTGAAAATTATCTGACGTGTTACCGTGGTCGCGACGGGACGTAGCTCATCAGAAAATGTCGTCAGGATCGTGTCAGCAAAGTGTCACCTTGGGTAAATCGTCATGAATTCCACGGACGCCAAACCAGAAAACGGACGACTGGTTTTTCTTGATTCGAGTAAAATCCAACGCCTTCATTTGGCAATGGGAATGTCGAGAAAGAAACTGGCGGAAACGCTACAGATCTCGATGAATACTCTCAAAGCAATCGACAGGGGTGAGGGCGTCCGTCCGGACACTGCAAGGCGACTGGCCAATCACCTGAAATGTCAAATTCCGGACCTGCTGTCGCCAAATGATTCGTATTTCGTTGCGCCAGAAATCGCTTCCGGGCCGATGGCGGGAGCCTCGGAATGGGAAAGGCAGGAACCCCGGGACCAGGGACGGCTTGCTTCCAATGGCCTGTTCTATATTGCTTGTGGAATGAAACATCGTTTCACAGCCAACCGATCCGGGCGCGGAAAGTTTTATCATTTGAGTCTGATGAATCCTCAGATTCGAAAGACGATTCTGGACAAATTGTCGCGTCACGCCGATGTCTGTGTCCGCGTTGGATTGCACCCGCATGTGGCACATAACCTGACATCGACACCCACTGAAGGCGACGCGGGATGGTGGGTCATCGATGACTGGGTCGGAGAGCACACCGTCGCCGATCGACTCGAATTCGGCCCATGGCCGGCCAACCAACTACCTCGACTGTTGTTGAACGTCGCACTGGGATTACAGGCGCTCCACCATGCAGAGGTGATCTTTCGCGAACTGGCGCCGACACGGGTACTGATCAGTGATCAGAATGGCACAGCGGTACTCACAGACTTTGAGTTAGCGAAACTCCTTGATGGCAGCCCTTCCGTTTCCAGCGACTGGCCGGAGGATCCTTATCGCGCACCAGAAGTGGATGGTGGCAGTGCAACTATTCAATCGGATTTCTACAGCTTCGGAAAACTGGCGGTCGCAGCCGCGGCCGGTGAGCTTGTCGATCATGATTCCGTAGCTGACATCTTCCATCAGGTGAAGATGCCTGCGCGATTGGCAAAGCTCCTTATCGCATGCCTCGAACCGGTGCCATCCAAACGTCCCAGGGATCTGACTCAGATTCTAAAAGACCTGACGACATGGCACGAAAAGGTGAAGCCATGACTGACAACCACAACGTAAATCGCATCCGAAATTCGTCGTCGTCTTCCGCGTCGTCATCGCCCAGAAAAATTGGCGTTCACGTCCTCAGCGAACACGTGTTCTGTCCTCGAGCGGGATTGATTGCTCAGGCCTCCGGTAAGGACACCGGAGATGAGGAACGCAATTCCGGACCACGTTTGGATATGTTTGTTCACTATAACGAACATAAGTTCGTGGAAGCCATCCGCGTGATGTGGGGCCGTATGCGCTTTTGGACGCTGCTGTTGGCAGCGGCAGGTCTGGTCGTTGCGTGTGCCGTCGTCTTCCATTCCCGCATGGCTGGTCTGGTACTCAGCCTGCCAGTCTTCGTTTTTCTGGCGAAATGCTGGGATACGCTCGCCCTGATTATCGCGCTGGTGCGGGAACACGAAAAATATCGAGCGGCCCCGGAAGTTGAGTTTGATCCGAACTCGACCGAAATCAGATCGATGAATTGGTGGTCTTTACGCAAGGCCGGGTTCGATTGTGATATCGCACGGGATCCATTGTCCGCGCAGGATGGGCAGATCATTGGTAAGCCATGGCGTATCCTGAGAAAAGGGGCCATGGCTGTGCCCGTGATTCGGCGACGTCGCGGAAGTTCCGACTGGCACCCGCAACATATCGTTCGTAATGCCGCCTATTGTGACCTGATCGAAAAATCCTACACGGCAGCGGCACCGTTTGGAGTAATTCTGTTTGCGGGGACACGCGATTGTGTCATTGTTCCAAACTCCGACTCTCGGCAAAGAATGTATCAGCAGGCTTTGGACGACGACGCGAATTTTTTTGATTCCGATTCCGTCAGGACAGAAAATCCCGCCGATAACCGTTGTGCTGGCTGTCCGCACGGCATGCCCCGGCAATTCCGCACCGGAAAATCAGAAACCATTGCGAACGGCGAACCCATTCCTGCCCGGGTCGCAAATAGCGTCTGGCCCGATGGCCGGCTGCGAGGCAAGTTTCACAGCGACTGCGGCGACCACTTCAGATGGCCCCCTCCCCACAAAGATGCGATCGCCCTGGGAATTTCGTGAAATAGTGGCCAGAATCGGACGGCATCAGATTGCCGATGGACAGCGTTACCACGGTGATACTGCGTGTGTGACAATCACCGGCGAGATTTCGGTTACGGGTTCGTCCGGGATCGATGGATGTCATTCGCAGGCGGTTTCACGAACCAACCGATGACCCTGGTCAACATGTTCTCAATCGGCGACAGTTCCGGCGTGATGTTAAAGTGTGCAGAAAGTTCACGCCACGAATTGAGCCATGCGTGGCGATCCGGGAAGCGGTTGTTCGCGTCAAGAGACAGTCCACGCAGGACAAGTGAATCGAGTCGTCCTCTGAGTGACCCAGGTAACTGTTTGCAACGGGCGGAGAGCAGGCTGGGCGCGACCAGGGTATCAGCGGCGCGCGTGATGTATTCCGGACGACCGGCTTTGCCACCGAGTCCTCCGAAGGGGAGTTGCTGTGTGAGCAACTCGAACAACAGCACGGTCACAGAAAACTGATCGCTGGCGAGTGTGATTGGACTCGAGCCGTCCTGAAGTTCGGCGGCCGCGTAGCAACGATGGTGGCCATCACCTTCCGTCCGACGAGTGCTCCGGTCGGTGGTCCAGGCACTGCCGAAATCGACCAGCTTCAGGCGGCTGGGGCGTTGAGTCAGGATGACGTTGGCGGGCTGGATATCGCCGTGGACGACCTGCAGGTTGCTCTGGAGGTGACAGACCGCATGAGCCAAGCCATTGACCAGTCGAACGGCCTGATCGGGCTCCACAGGCGGTTTGCCGCCGTCTCGGATATTCTGCAGGTAATCGGCCAGGCTGACACCTTCTGTCCAGGTCAAAGCGACATCCGTTTGATGACGCCGCTTTTGCCATTCGACGACTCGCGGAAAACCATCGTCCTTCAGTCGACTCAAGACTCTCAGTCGCTGGTCCGTGGACGGGCCGCTGGGAAGAGACTGCACGAGGAAAAAGCTGCCGTCCGGCCCGGCAAATTTATCGAACGCCACATACGATTCTCGAAACCCACTCCCCACTCGTTCCAGTAAAAAATAGTCGCGGCGGCGTATGTTGCGGCACTCCAGAAATGGGCGATTCCGGCCACGAATTCGCACCATCGGAACGCCGTCCTCGTTGTGATCGTGCTGCTGCGGCATGACGTTTTTGACCCTGCGAATAGACACACGAACATGGGGAAGAGTGGGGCAAAGTATCGCCCGATACTGATACACGACACTTGTTGTTGCCAACGCATCTAACCTGTTGCTGTGCCCCACAGTTTGAGGCTGTCAGCCTGGCAATCATGGGGGTACGTCTGGTGGCCAGTATGATGGCCACTTTCTTGCGTGTTTACCGCACGATATTGTGGCCCGTTTTCATTCGGCCAGCAGTCCTTTCTTCACCATCAGTGCGCCGTACTTTTTTAGCAGCTCCTGAGCTCGCTCAACGGGCTTTGTGTTGGTGTCGTCCCACTGAAGATTTCCACCGATATAGTACGGAAGCGCCTGATGCGGTCGATCGTTGTCGGCACAGCCTAACCACAACAAAGCCGTCATGCCTTTATTCGTGCTTTCCAGAGCATCCTTGTTTTGGATGACAGTCAAGGACGCAGGACCGCGTTTGTCGTCATTTCGATGCTTGAATCCGGGAGAAATAAAGGCAGCCAGCAATCCTTTGATCTCATTCATGTCACGCTCCATCTGAGCTTCCAGTTGAGCCTCTGTTGCGGCTTCCTGAATGCGTTTCGATGTTTCCTTCAGATCCGCCATTTTGGACTGACGTTGCTGTTCAGCGACGCGGGCTTCTTCTGCCTGGATTTTTCCCTCTGACGCAATTCTTTCCAGATCCAACTTTACCTTTTCTTCCGCCAGCTGTTGCTCTCGTTCTGCAATCTGTTCAGCCTGCATTTTCTCAGCCGCGATGCGGGCGGTTGCTCGAACCTGATCCAGCCTTCTGCGTTCCGCCTCATTCTGTTCCACCTGATAATGCTTCAATGCTGCTGTGAGTGTTGTGCTGCCAATGGGCAGTACGGCGGTTTCACGCTGGATTGATTCCATCAGGAGTTTCTGGTCTTCGAATTCCACGGCCTGCGTTTTGAGTTCCTTACCCAGGTCACTCAACAGCTGCGCATGTTCTTCCGTGATCGAGAATGTGGTAGCTTGCGACGCGGCTTCGGTGATTGGTTCCGCAAGAACATTGAGCCGACTATCCCAGCGAGCAACACGCTCTGGGTCCGGTCGCTCACGCTGCAGGATCTCGACCACTTGAGACACGTGTTGAGGACTTCCAGCGACGCGACGACCCGATTCACCGGTCATCATCGAGTCCTCGATGACAGCCCAGTCGGCCTGCAGTTTCCGAATCTTACCTAGGTCACGTGTGGCAGCATCGCACAGCGCACTGACTTCCGCAAACTTCACTTTGTTGACGGCGTGTTCGGATCGTGCCAGCGCCTCACGAGCTTCAATGCCCCCAGCTTGGTTTAAGGACGCTTCCAAACGGGCCACCTGATCTGCCAACTGACGCGTCTCGTCACGTGCCTGCGCCAGTTCCGAATGCAATTCGGGACTCGCCGTTTCGGCACCCGCTTGTACAGCGGCCACGCCGTTCTGTTCCGACTGCCCATTCGCCTTGACGACTGGCGAAGCCGTCTCATTCAGAGTGCTGAGCATATAGGCGCCCACCGCAATGC
>JBDNHJ010000166.1:0-14972 GCA_041688835.1 Fuerstiella sp. | reverse complement strand
GGCCCATTCCGCCATCTTCCACTGGCGAAAGAACCATGTGCCAGTGGTTGTTCATCCACTGGTACGCGATCAGATGGATCGGAAACTGGGACAGCGCCTCCGCGATGATTCGTTCGAACGCCGCGTCGTCCGAATCTTTAAAAAAGATCGGCTGCCGGGCGTTCCCCCGGTTCAGCGCGTGGTCAATTCCGCCAGCTTCATCCGCACGCGGTGCTCGGCCCATAACTGTCCCCCATTTGTGGCTTGTAACTCGATCAGTTTAACAAAACAATATTACACACACACAATAATAAACCAACCGTTCTCAGAATACGGTACTTGACACCTTTGTTTCACCCAACGACCCTGCAGGTTTTGGTCGACGATGGCAATATTCAACACATCCTCGAACCGACCTACGGACATCGCGAGTGGTTCTACCATTCTGGTACCGATTCAAAGCGGGACACTTGGCTTCGGAAGTCCAAGTCAGTACCCCATCGCGTTCTTTGATTTCGAGAGACAACAGTGGCGAGTGGATCAATAAAGGCAGACAGGGTCATAGCTTTTCCTTTCCAATGAAGAAACCCTCTTCGTGCTGCCTTGGTAAAAAGGCAGAGGACTTCGCTGGGGACTGCGACTGAGAACTGCCCCCCTTTCTGGTCGACGGTGTTCCGGATGATCACGCCACGCAGGATCTGATTTCGGCTGGCTTCCGCCTCGATCACCACGCCCTCGCTGAACCCGGCAGGCAGCGTCCCGAAATTTGAATACGGATCCTGTCGCGAAATCTGTCACTCCGTTCTTTTGGGCGGCGAGAGCGATGACATCGTGACGAAACGGCACTCCTGCTGCGGACGACTCCGATCCCTTCGTCGGTAAGGTGTCGACCGCCTGTGCATGCAACACACTCATGGCGGAACACGCGATCTCCGCCGCGACAAAGCTTAAATATCTGCAGCCCATGCTGGCCTCCAAGTTTGCTCGATCGCGCGTTGTCGAGCGGACGACACCACGTTAGTGCGGAAATATCGAGCCGTGGAGTGTTTCAAAACTTTGGAGAAATCCATGAGCGCACCCCGACGATACCTTAGTCTTTCATTTTTGTGAGGTCGACGGTGGTTTCTGAGTCGTCTGTGATTTCTTTTTCGTCCGGTTCGCCATACAGCGGCAAGTGGCGGTAATAGACCTCCAAGGTCATGGTACACAGGCAGGTCATGTACAGTCGGCCCGCTCGTCTGCCGTGTGCGTCTGCTAGGTTCCAGCTGCCAGACGCATGTCCGTCTGTGATTTGTGTGTTGACCAGTTGATCACGCATCACGGCATTCCATTTCTGCCATGTTTCTCCGCCAGCGTGCATCATCACCTGCGTCGCGTAGTAGTTGTAGTACATGTTGTTTTTGTCGGGGCCTCGAGCGCTGATTTGAGCGATTCCCATTTGCATTTTGGAGTCATCCAGTCGCATGCCGGACAGCATGCGTGAGATGATTCCGATGGCGGTGGTGGACAGTTTGGGGTTTCGGTCGCGGTAGCCGTAGCCACCGTTGTCTGCTTGGACGGAGTTCAAGAAGGCGTTGGCTCCAACGACCGTTCTGCCAGACACCGGAATGTTGGCATGCGACGCGCTTTTCAGAGCCATCATTTGCCAGCCCAGAATCGATGTGTCGCCAGGTGTTCCGGGATCGTATCCCCAGCCGCCGTTGCTGTGCTGAGCGTTCATAATAAATTCGACGCCGGATCTTGCGGCCGGTAGCAGCTGCGAAATGTATCTTCTGCGTAGCAGGTTGGTTTTTGCTTGGTCTTTGTCCTGTTTGTGAACCAGCAATTCGTGCTGAGTCATGGTGAGGACTTCGCACAGGGCGGTGGCCGCGATGGCGTGAGTGTACATGCCTGTGTTGTTCGCATGTTTGCCGCGCAGGTCGAGGCCAGCTGGGGGTTTTGACGCGTTGCTCATCAGGTACGCAACGCCGCCTTGAACTTCTTTCTGAAAGTCCCCTGAAAACGGCGTTTGACCGGCGCCCAACATGGCCAGCAGTGCCATTCCTGTGGCCGCGTTACGGCAGTCCGTTGTCAATTCTCCGGGGTCACCGCATTGTCCTTGGCATTCCCCCAACGAATGATCGAAGCTCCAACCGCCGTCTGGATATTGATGCCTTGCCATCCAGTTCAGGCCACGCATGACGGCTGCCTCACTGGCCGCGCTACCGCCACGTTTAGCAACCATGGCAGCTCGACCAGCCTTGCTACGGCCTCCCATTTCGCTCTTGGAATTGTTGGAAGGGGGCCCTGTGGCGGCGTCAGAAAGAATGGGTTGATCGGGAATGCTGAGTTCAACATCACTGACATCCATCTCAACCATGTCGGGACTCTCGACATCGAACTGATTGGGGACTTCCGTTTCTGAAACGTCAGTATCGAGCTCTACGGGCTGCTCCAGTTCCACCGCTTCGAAGTCCATCTCGACCGGATCCTTCGGTTCAATCGCACTGGTGATTTCCATGAAGACATCGAATTCCGGCGTTGGCAAAATGATCAGCGCCAACAGCAGCACGATTCCACCGTGCAAGGCCGCATTCATCGCCATCACCTGCCAAGTGTTCCTGCCGCCAACCGTTCCACCAGACGGGAGTAATTTTGACAGCACGGAGCCTTCTTCTTCTTCGTCTTCCGGCAGATCTGCTTCGCCAACTGGCGCAGCTTTCGATTCGTCGATCGCGTTTGCTGGCGTGACCGCTGATGCGATCATCGTGTCGGCGGCAGGAGTGGTCTGCAAGTCAGCACTCGCAGCGTCGTCAGGCGCTGGCCGTGGCAAGGCTAAGATCGCGCGGGCCTGCTGAATGACATCGTTTTCTGCTGACATCAGATCCCAGAATCCGTCTGCCTGAGCTTCCGCGAGATCGGCGTATGGGATTTCGAACAGTTGCTCGCCGTCCGAAACGATGGTCCGTTCCTGAATCGCGGGGACGTAAAATCCATCTTCGCAAGCTTCCTGCAAGTCGCTGAGAGGAATGCGGAAGAAGTCTTCGCCGTTTGAAACCGTAATGCTATGTTCGCTCATGCGTCATCACCTGCTTGGACTTGTTTTCGGCGCGACTTCCAGCCGGCATTCGCTGGTTTTTCTGTTTTCGGCGGTGCTGGACTAGGCTCTGGTGGTTCTGGCACAGCAGGTTCAGTAAAGCTGAAGTCTGGTCGTTGATCCGTCACATCTGAAGGTTCAACAGAACCTGCAACGGGCACCGTCGTTTGTGTAGTGCCTTTTTCTGCAGATGGCCCAGTCTCGGTTTTTGTTTTCACCGGCATCGGCACTGGCTCCGTTTCTTCAATGGGCGAATCATCTTCGAACTTAAGGATTCCTTCGTCGATTCGTTTCTTCCACATCCCGATTTCTGCGTCAGATAAACCACTGCCGCGTTCGATTGTCAATGCCGCTTTGCGTTTGATGGATGGCAGTTGAGCCAGCACTTCCAGTCGTCCGTCGACTTTGTAGTTGAAAATGACGTCGACCGGTGTGCCCTTTGGAAGTTCGTCCGGAAGGTCTCGCACCACGCACTTGCCCACGGCCGTGGAATGTCGTCCCTGTTCGTCACCGCCTTCCACGACATTGACGGCGACACTTTTTTGTCCCACTTTTCCTGTGCTAAAACGTTTCGCTTTGCGAACGGGCAGGGCGTTGTTGCGACCAATCATCACCGAACGTCGTGGGAATCCTGTCGCAGCGTCGACTCCCATAATGCCAAGGTCGTGCGAATTAACGTTGCTGACAGAAATGCGATTGTTCGACGGCGTGTCGGCGTTCAGCAGAATACCGGCGTAGATCGCCGCTCCGTGGCCGACCGATTCATCTGCGGACAATGATCGGTCCACTTTGAGGCCCGATTCGGCTTCCAGCATGTTCTGGACCATCGGCATGCGCGACGAACCGCCGACCAATAGCAGCCGCGACAGATTGTGCCACGATCGATCGGCTTCCTTCAACACGCGGCGAGTTGTAAACATCGTGCGATCGATTAAGTCACCGCACATCGATTCAAATTGTTCGCGGTTGATTGGCACCTGCACACGATTGGCATCCGCTGTGAAGCGAATGGTGACTTCTTCGCGTTGCGACAGTGAGCGTTTGGCGTCTTCGGCTTCGGCCAGAAGTCGCAGCTGGCTGGACGGATCTTTGCGAGGGTCGACGCCGTGCTGAATCTGAAACTGCTCAGCCACGTGATCCGCGATTCGCTCATCCCAGTCGATACCGCCCAAGTAAACATCGCCAGCCGTGCCGATCGCACGATAGTCGTTGCCTTCGATCTCCATCAACGTGACGTCGAACGTGCCGCCGCCCAGATCGTAAACCAGAACGGTTTCCAGTTCTTCGGTGCGTCCTTCTGCGTTGACAAACCCCTGCTGAACTCCATAAGCCAGCGCCGCCGCAGTAGGTTCGTTAATAATATCGACTACGTTGAGGCCCGCCATCCGGCCGGCGTCTTGTGTGGCTTTGCGGCGTGGTTCGTTAAAGTAGGCTGGAACAGTCACCACGCATTTGTCGATCGGACCCAGTCGATGAGTGGCGTCGTCTTTAAGCTTCTTCAGGATCAGCGCTTGGATGACTTCGGGCGGAAAATGTCGACCAGCGACTTCAATGCTGAACGCTTCCTTGCCGAGGTGACGTTTGGCAAACTGCGCGACACGGTCTGGCTCGAACTCGGCTACCTTAAGCGCCTCCTTGCCGATGACAATGTCGGATTGGTCGAAGAACACGACGCTGGGAGTTGTGGCGTCGCCTTCCAAGTTTTGCACTGTAAACGGCCGACCTGTGTTGTCCAGATAAGCGATTACAGACCGCGTTGTTCCGAGGTCGATTCCGACGGCCACTTTTCCACGCTGATCAGACAATCCCGTTGCTCCCGGTGCGGTGGTACTCGTGGCGGTTCAAGGATGAAAAAGATTGGAGCGCGGGCCGCAATCCATCCATCATTAACCTACGTCGCAGCCGTGGTATTCCACACTCAGAAAACGGGAAAAGCGGAAAGAACGCCCGGATTTGACGAAAAACGTTCGGTTTTTGCGGACGTCAGCAATCGTGCATGAGTTTCTTTGCATCAGGTCCGTGGCTGGCGTCAAAACGGCTGGTTTTGTTATGTCAGGTTATTTCTGAACCTGCGCTTAGCAGCGTCGACGGCAAAAATTTCTGCTACGGCGAATCCGGCACCCACCCCAATTTCATACGCACGGTTGCTGTGTCGAACGTGACCGTCTTTTGAATGTCCACGAAGCCCGTCCGGCAGAAGACGATTGTGCGACGACCTTTGGGCAGGTTCAAATTCACAGGATCTGTTTCTGCAAGTTCGGTCGGCAGGCCGTCCACTAGAATGCTGGCTCCCTGCCGTTCGGACAGTGGCCAGTCGACGATCAGATTCCGCGGCGCGATGCTTCCGCCTTTGAGCAATACGAATGCGGCCAAGATGACGACCACGAGCAGAGCGATCCCCACGGGCAGCACCGGTTTTCCGCGACGTTGTTTGACTCGGCCCATTTTCCCCGTTTTGCTGCCGCTGCCGCTAGCACTGGCGCGCTTTTGCTTGGTGCGGATGTCTTCGTCGTAGGCGATTTTTTGGGTGGCATCCAGCAGGCAGCGACGAGCGGCTGAGACTTCGTTCAACAGTTTCTGCGACGCATCCATGTGCTCGCTATTGGCCAGCTCTTGCAACATGGCCATGCGTTCCCCAGTCGCGTCATCAATGATCGTTCGATCGCCTTCGAATCGCTGAATCCCCAGCAGCTCATAGTGATTCGGCGGTCGCTCTGGAGATTTGATGTCCAGAAGATCTCGATAAGCATCGAACTCAGAACTCATTGAAGTCCACCTCTGCCAAGAATCCGGAACGTCAACAGTCCGCGTCCCCATTCCGCATTCTGACAAAGATCAGGATGTCCGACCAGTGTTCAGTATCGGGCGGGAAATCAGGTCACTCGGATTGGCCTGCAGCCAGATCCGCATCAGGTCTGGTGGGGTTTTGACCTTCAGCTTTGACATCAAACGGCTTCGGTGTTTTTCGACCGTCTTAATGCTGATTTTCAGCTGTTGAGCAATCGCCTTGTTGGGGTGACCCAGCACTACAAGGCGCAACACGTCGTCCTCGCGGCCCGACAGTGCGGCCAGTCGTCTGCGACCTGATTCTCGTAGTTGCTGCAAAACCTGCCAGTCGACAAACAGAGAGTCTGACGACACGGCGTGTTCGACCGTGCTCGGTTCACTGATATCCGTGGCTGAGGGTGGCATCTGTGTACTGGACATACCGTCTTTCCTGAGGGCATGATTCAGAAATTGGAATCTGAACCATGCGGGACGCACCTGTGATTGGTGCGATTGAACGTTCGCGACGTCCCGAGTATACGCCGGGGCGCTGAGACCTGTATGACGGGTTTCCGACATCACATCGCGCGGCTGCAGACAGCGATCTGATTGTTAACCCGACATCATGTGGTGTCTGTTGATTTTCTCCAACGATGCAGTCGCGGTAGCAGTGCATCGTTGGCTTCAAGGCCGGCCAGCTGCACGATGCGCGCAGCTTCGGCGATTGATTTAATGTTCAGCTTGCGAGCCACATCCGTGCGGTAGCGTTCGACCGTTCGTTGAGCGACTCCCAGTTGTTTTGCGACAGTCTTTTGTGGAACGCCGTGGCCCACCAAAGCCAAAACTTCCATTTCGCGTTTGGTAAGTACGTCTAGCGGCCCCAGATCCACCAGTTGTGAATCAAAGACTTGGTAATCGCCAACGGATTCGGTCGATTCCAAGCCTTGTCGAGTAATCGCCATGATTCTTGGATTTTGTCCTTCTAATGGTTCCATCGGCCAGATCAGAGCTTCGGTGTTTTTGCCGCCGCGAATATGCCGCAGCACGATTGGCTGGCGAGTGTCAATGACTTTTCGAATGACGGGTATCCGTGCGGCCGCAAAGTCGCGGCCTTCGATATCCTCGATCGTTTTTCCGACCGGTTCAAAATCGCCGCCGTAATAGATTTCTTTGGCGTGATCATTACTGAACAGCACGAGTCCATCGTGGTCGACAATGAGAATGCCAACCCCAAGTTGGCTCTTGAGAATCAGCCAGAATTCATTCGTCATCACGCTCTTTGCCTCACACATTTTACGCTGGTGATCCGGCAACGCACAAGACGCCGAAAAACGGCCGAGTGCGATCAGACCGTCACCGCGATTGTTGTACATCAACAGTCACTGAACTGCCCCTGCGGATCGTGCCAGTTCTTTGAGATTCTTTGCGAATGTGTTCAATGTTGATCAATTTAATGAACGTGTCCTCCTGCCGCATTTTCGCATCTTTAACGCAAGCGACGCGATTAGCCAGCGACGCGATTAGCCAGCGACTGGATGAGTTCGGCGGCCCGCTTCGTGATTTTTAACGATTTTTTTTGGGACATCGTTTTCCCGCGCTTCGGTTTAGGGTTCTGTGGCGGCGCATTCAACGTTTTTTCATAGGTGCGGTGGACGAAATCAAGAGTCGATGTGACGCCTTGTTCAAAACTGGCTTCCACTGCTCCGCCTTCGGACGCCTCGGATTGGCGCGGGCGGTTGCAGACACTGAAATCCCCCTAGGGATCGCCGGAAGACGAAGCGGAGTGACGACGGGACGGAAGCTGATTGTTCATCAGGGCGCGATACGGGAACATGATACTGATTCGAAAGAGCAGGTCCGAATGCCACTGATCGCGTTTCCGGTGCCAGATGTGGGCAGTGGCGTTTTTTTGGCGACCGCTGACATTTTTCGTTTTTCTGTCGATTCGGGATCACAGTTGCTATCATAGAAGCTTGCCGTTTTTCCTCCTGTTCTGCCTCACACACCCCGTGCCCATGCTCATGCCTGTCGGTATTTCATCCCGCCTGACTGTCCTACTATTCGCGTTTTCAACGGTTGCCTGTGGAACGGTTGCCTGTGGTGAAGATGTTGAATTCAATCGTGACGTGCGGCCCATTCTTTCGAATCATTGCTTCACTTGTCACGGGCCGGATGCGGCGACGCGGGAAGGCGGAGTGCGACTTGATCTGCATGATGCGGCGACAGCGGTCGGCGATTCTGGTGCGATAGCGATCGTGCCGGGCGATGTTAGCGCCAGCGAAATCATGCGACGCGTCACTTCCACTGATCCGGATGTTCGCATGCCACCGGTCGACGGCCCGAAGGCACTGGATACGAAGCAGATTGCCACGCTGAAAACGTGGATCGAAAGTGGCGCGGAATATCAGTCTCACTGGGCCTTTGAGCCTGTCCGCGAACCAAAGGTGCCGAAAACGGCTGCCGGTGATTGGGCGAAGAATGACATCGATCACTTCGTTGTCGCACGGTTACTGGATAAGCAATTGAAACCGGCCGCCGCAGCGACTCGCGAAACACTCATTCGCCGCGTTGCCTTCGATCTGACGGGCTTGCCGCCGACGGTTGACGAGATCGATGGATACTTGGCGGACAAAACGGATCAAGCCTATGAACGCATGGTCGACCGATATTTGCAATCACCCGCGTACGGCGAACATATGGCGCGGCACTGGCTGGATTTGGCTCGCTACGCGGACACCAACGGCTATCAGTACGACACCGAACGCGAACAATGGGTGTGGCGTGATTGGGTCATCGATGCCTACAACCGCAACATGCCCTTCGACCGGTTTACGATCGAACAGCTTGCCGGTGACATGCTTCCCGACGCCACGGCGCAACAACGCCTGGCCACCGGCTTCAATCGCAATCATGGCATCACCATCGAAGGCGGGATCATCGACGAAGAATACCGCACGGAATATGTGATGGATCGAGTCTCAACCACCAGCGCTGTCTGGATGGGACTGACCGTCGGATGTGCGCGGTGTCACGACCACAAGTACGATCCGATTTCGCAGCGAGAATTCTATCAGTTGTATTCGTTCTTCAATCAAGTGCCAGAACGAGGCATGAGCGGCTTCACACCGCACGAAAAAATTCCGTCTCCGCTGGCAAACGATCGGCAGCAGCATATGGAATCGCAGCTTCAAGAATTGCGGGCCGAACTGAGTACCCCGATCGATCTGGATTCGCATCTGGATCAATGGGCGGTGCAGCTTGCGAAGTCAACCGTCGGCGGTTGGAACGTGCTGACTCCCGAAGGCCTGAAGTCTTCCGGCGGTTCGACACTGACGCCGCTGGACGACAATTCGATTCTGGCAGGCGGCGCGAACCCGTCACAGGATATCTATGACATCAGTTCGCGAACCGATGCCGTTGGTGTCACAGCGGTGCGACTGGAAGCGTTGACTCACGAATCACTGCCTGGCACTGGCCCCGGGCGGCATAGCAATTCGAACTTTGTGTTAAGCGAGTTTGAACTGACGGCTGTTTCTGTGGTTGATGATGCGAAGACTCAAGCTGTGAAATTTGTGCGAGCCATTGCCGACTACGAACAAGCGAACTACGAAGTGGCCAAAGCGATCAACGGTACGGTGGCCAATAACGATGGCTGGGCGGTTGATGGTCCGACTCGGAAAGAACCCGCGACCGCCATCTTTGTCGCAGAAAAGCCGTTCGGGTTTGCAGGCGGAACCGAGTTACAGTTTCGCCTGCGCCATGAAGCTGGTTTTGCCACGCACGGAGTCGGTCGAGCTCGGATTTCCGTCACGACCGATCAGGAAAGTGATCTGAGTCTTCAGGGAATTCCTGCCGACATTCGCCGAATCGTAGTCGCGGACAAGGCGGATCGTTCTGCTGACGATGCTACCAAACTGCGCGACTATTTTGTGACACACCACGATCCTCAACAGAATCTAAAACAGCGAATCGCGGCCATCGAACAGCAACAGGCCGCCGCATTTCCGGCCACCATGATTATGCAGGACATGCCGCAGCCTCGCAAAACGCATGTGCTGAATCGAGGCCAGTACGACGAACCGACGGACGAAGTTATGGCTGGCGTGCCCGCCGTGTTTCCACCGCTGCCACAGAACACGGTCGCCGATCGATTCAGCTTCGCGAATTGGCTGACGGACCCCGCCCATCCGCTGACGGCGCGCGTGGCCGTCAATCGTTATTGGCAACGGCTATTTGGAACTGGGTTAGTGAAAACATCCGAAGACTTTGGTGTGCAGGGATCACTTCCCAGTCATCCGGAATTGCTGGACTGGCTGGCGACCGAATTCATTCGCAGCGGTTGGGACGTCAAACATATTCAACGACTGATGATGACATCGGCAACGTATCGCCAGACTTCGCGCGTGGGTGCCGTGGCCTATCAGGAAGATCCAGAAAACCGCTGGCTGGCGCGGGGGCCTCGCATGAGACTTGATGGTGAAGAACTTCGCGACGCGGCACTGCTGATCAGCGGACAGTTGGTGAATGAACTGGGCGGAAAAAGTGTCTACCCGTATCAACCGGTCGGGCTGTGGCTGGAACTGAACAATCGGCCGGGCTATTCCAAAGCCTATCCGCAGGGCAGTGGAGACGAATTGTACCGCCGCAGCGTTTACACATTCTGGAAACGCACCGTGCCTTCGCCCATGCTGAAGATTCTGGACGCTCCGGAACGTGAATTTTGCACCATCCGTCGTTCGCGAACCAACACGCCATCGCAGGCGCTGGTTTTGCTAAACAGTCCACAGTTTGTGGAAGCCGCTCGGCACTTGGGTCAGAAAATGATGCAGCACGAAGGACCACGTCTGGAAGACAAGCTGACGTTTGGGTTTCGACTGGTCACCGCTCGCACGCCCACGGACTTGGAATTGGCGACGATCGTGGATGCCTTTGAATCTGAACGGCAGAAATTTGCTTCGTCACCGGATGCGGCATTGAAGACACTTCAGGTGGGCGAATCGAAATTCGATTCTTCACTGGACTCAGTGCAACTGGCCGCGTTCGCCAGCATTGCGAGTTTGTATTTGAATCTGGATGAAGCGATTACGAAGGGGTAATACAAAAAATGGAAGATCCAATCCACGAATCACAACTCCGGCAAACTCGACGACACTTCTTCGGTCGCACCAGCACCGGCATCGGCACCGCCGCGTTGGCGTCGCTGATGAACGGATCTGCGCAAGCCCGCGAGAATCCGGGACCGGGTGTGCTCAGCCATTTGTCGCAGATCGCACCGAAGGCGAAGCGAGTCATCTATCTGCTGCAATCTGGTGCTCCGTCGCAGGTGGATCTGTACGACTATAAGCCGTCGCTGGACAAGCTGGATCGCACGGAATTGCCGGAAAGCATTCGGCAGGGGCAACGATTGACCGGCATGACGGCCGGCCAGAAGAACTTCACCGTTGTCAAATCGCCGTGGAAATTCCAACAGCATGGTCAATCGGGCACGTGGCTCAGCGAGCTGTTGCCACACATGTCGAACGTTGTCGACGACATCTGCGTGATTCGTTCGATGCACACCGAAGCCATCAATCACGATCCCGCGATCACGTTCTTTCAATCCGGCAACCAGCAGCCTGGTCGGCCGAGCATCGGCGCGTGGCTGAGCTATGGTCTGGGCAGTGAAACTCAGGAACTGCCTTCGTTTGTGGTGTTGCTCAGCACGAACACCTTTCATCAGGCTCAACCGCTGTACGACCGCTTGTGGGGCAGCGGCTTTTTGCCGTCAAAATTTCAAGGCGTGAAGTTCCGCAGTCAGGGCGATCCGGTCTTGTATCTGAATGATCCCACTGGCCGGTCCAGTGCCGACCGCCGCACGATGTTGGATCGGCTGGAAAAGCTGAATCGCATGCACGAAGCGGCCATCGGAGATCCGGAAATCTCTTCGCGGATTGCTCAATACGAAATGGCGTATCGCATGCAGACGTCGGTGCCGGAACTGGCCGATACGTCTGACGAAACCGCCAGCACGTTTGAATTGTACGGTGAAGATGCCAAGCAGCCTGGTTCGCATGCGGCGAATTGCCTGTTGGCTCGACGATTGGCAGAACGCGGTGTGCGATTTATTCAGGTGTTTCATCGCGGCTGGGATCATCACAGCAACGTTCAGAAATATCTGCCGACGCTGGCGAAGGAAACCGACCAAGGTTCCGCCGCGCTGATTCAGGACCTGAAGCAACGCGGCATGCTGGACGAAACGCTTGTCATTTGGGCGGGAGAATTTGGCCGCACGGTTTATTCGCAGGGCAATCCCAACACGTTTGGTCGAGACCACCATCCACGATGTTTTTCCATCTGGATGGCCGGCGGAGGCATCAAGCCGGGCATCAGTTATGGCCAGACGGATGACTATTGTTACAACATCACTGAAAACCCGGTTCACGTACACGACTTCCACGCCACGCTGTTGCATTGTTTGGGGATCAATCATGAAGAACTGACCTATCGTTTTCAGGGCCGCGATTTTCGTCTGACGGATGTTCACGGTGAGGTGGTCAGTGATATTCTGACGTAGCGTTGGTGTTTTTTCCAGGAGACTCAGGCCAGAGGGCGACACATCCCTTGCCGGTGGCTCACGCCACCGGCAAGGGAAATGTCGCCCTCCGGGCTAAACACCAAGGAACAGAATGACTCCAAGGCCGATCCTTCCCTGACTATTGTCAACACCAACGTTTTAACGCTCCAGGCCAACGTTTGCCGTCGCTCCGCGACTGAAACTTTATCGGGAACAAAAAGTGTTTCAAAACTCGAACAACTGCCTGCACGCAAAAATGCGAACCAAAGTTTCGTGCCTTGTTGTACTGTGGCTAGCGCACGTCATTGCGTTGCCGACCGCGTACAGCGATGAGACGCCTCAACCGGAAGATCCCGGGCTGAAGCTTTTCCGCACACACGTCAGAACCGACCTGATTCATCATTGCCTCGACTGTCATGGCGGCAAGTCCACGAAGGGTGACTTCATCATCACAACGCGTGCAGCTTTGATGGACAGCGGCTTCGTGGGGGAATCGGCGGACGACAGTTATCTGATGGAGCTGGTTCATCACACGGCGGAACCGAAGATGCCGTTCAAGAAGCCGAAGTTGGCGGACGAAGTCCTCCAGCGCATCGGCCGGTGGATTGACTTGGGAGCTCCTTACGATTCGCCGTTGACGGACGTGGATTCCACGCCGAAAGGCCCGATGGTGGTCACCGATGAAGACCGCAGGTTCTGGTCGTTTCAGCCGTTGTCCAAACCGCAGCCGCCGCACGTCAACAACGAAGCGTGGTGTCGCACGGACATCGATCGTTTCATCATGTCCACGTTGGAAGCACAGAATCTGACTGCGAATGCGGACGCTGACGACCGCACGCGGCTGCGGCGCGCCAACTTTGGACTGGTCGGTTTGCCGCCGCAGCAAACTTCCGACGATGCGCTTCTGGACGAAGCTGCTTGGGAAAACACGATCGACGAATTGTTGGCGTCACCGCAATACGGCGAACGCTGGGCGCGGCATTGGATGGATGTGGCTCGGTTTGCCGAATCCTACGGTTATGAACAGGACTACGACCGGCCTCACGCCTATCACTATCGCGATTTCCTGATCAAAGCCTTCAATGCCGACATGCCGTTTGACCAGTTTGTGCGCTGGCAACTGGCGGGCGATGAATTTGCGCCGCACGATCCGCTGGCACAAATGGCGACGGGTTTTTTAGGAGCTGGCGTTTTTCCGACTCAGTTGACCGAAGCCGAATTCGAATCCACGCGCTACGACGAACTGGATGACATGACGGCCACCACCGGCGTCGCATTTCTGGGACTATCGGTGGGCTGTGCGCGCTGCCACGATCACAAGTTCGATCCTATTCCCACACGAGATTACTATCGTCTGGCAGCCACGTTTACCAAAACCATTCGCAGCGAAGCGGAATTCGACTTGGAACCCGCAGCTAACGAACAACGGCGACTCGAATTTTCAGAAAAGACGCAACAGCTAACCGCCGCACTCCAAAATCACGAAGCCGGTCCGTTGCGGACGGCCTTCGAAACGTGGATTAAATCGGGCGATGAATTTCCGACGGAAGACTGGATCGTCCTTGCTCCCGACCATATCGAATCGAGTGGCAACTACGAAGTTCAGACCGACAACTCGATCCTTTCCGTCGGGAACTCTCCTGACCAAAACACCATCTCACTGCATGCGAAAGTACCGCAACAAAATCTGACGGCTCTGCGAATCGAAGCGTTGGCGGATGAGTCTCTGCCTCAGAAAGGGCCGGGGCTGGCGGCCAACGGCAACTTTGTGTTGAGCCACCTGACTGTGGCGTTCGAAGTCACAGAAATCGAGCAGACGACATCCAGAGCCGTCAAGCTGTCTGCTGCGAAGGCCACTCATCAGCAGAACACGGGGGCTTTGTCCGTGGCGGCGTCCATCGATGACAATGCCACCACCGGCTGGGCTGTGGATTCTGGTGGCATCGGCCAAGACAACGCGGCAGTCTTCACATTCGCCGCACCGCTGCAGCCATCGCAATCGGCATCACAGTTGGGGCTGCTGAAGATCGAAATGAAGTTCGACCACCCGAACCCCAAACACGTGCTCGGACGACTGCGACTTTCCGTGACCGGACTCTCCGAACCCCCAGTCGTGGTTGGTGGAAGCGGCCCGGACGCGGCGACGATGGCCGCTGTCGACGCCGTGAAGAATGGTTCAAAGAATCCCGAGCACACCACAACGGCGCTGAACTGGTTCAAAGCCACTCAGCCGACCTGGACGATGCTGAATCAATCGTTGGCAGACCACACTGCAAAAGGCGCAGAAGTCAAACTGGCGAAGGTCCAGATCAACAGCGAAAACGTGCCTAAACTGAACCATCATGCCAACGGTCGCGGCTATCCTCACTATTACGAAGCAACGCATCTACTGGGTCGAGGCGACGTGCATCAGAAGCAGGAGGTTGTTACCAGCGGACTGCTGCAGGTGCTGAATGCGGACGGTGCGGATTCTTCCCAATGGACGTTGGCAAAGCCAGAAAACGCGCCAACAGAATTTACGCGTGCGTCACTGGCGACGTGGTTAACAGATGCGAACAACGTGTCGGGGCAGCTTGTGGCGCGAGTCATCGTGAATCG
>JBDNHJ010000165.1:0-4375 GCA_041688835.1 Fuerstiella sp. | reverse complement strand
TTGAGGCCGAAGTTCCACAGATTCGGTTCCGGCGGCACCATCTTTGGTGCCCAGATAGCGGTACAGAACGTTCCGATAGCGGTGTGTCTTGGCTTCTTCTTCATTGATGGTGCCGGCTTCTAGCAGGGCTTGAGTCAACGAATGGTCTTTGGTCAGTTGAGTCAGCTTGTTGTCTCGCAACTGGTACACGCGACTGTCGCCCACTCCGCCGGCGTAAAAATTTTCCCCAGACCGGACCAATAGGACGACCGTGGTGCCCATGTTACGAACTGACGGATCGACTTCACTGAGCGCCATGATTTCGCTGTTGGCGTGTTCCACCGATCGGTCGATGGCACTCACGGCGTCGTCTTTGGCACAGCCGTCGAAGTTCAATAGAGCTTCCAGTTGTTTGGGGATCAGCTCAACCGCCAAAGCGCTGGCTTTTTCTCCAGCGTTTTGACCGCCCATGCCGTCGGCGACGATGAAGTACCGTTGAAATTCATCGACAACGTAGCTGTCTTCGTTGTTCTCACGGAAATTCCCCGTGATGCTGACATATCCTGTGCGAAGAGAAATCATGGACGGTCCACTGAAGTTTTCGGAGTCGATTCCGATACTGATGTGATTGATCTGGTGGTCAAGTTTTCGTTTTAACCGCTGTTACCGCAGATTGTTTCGAATACATTACGAATTCCAAGCGTTGTGGCGGAAATCAGCGTTTCTCCAGCTTCAAACCCCGCTGTTGCCCCCAACAGCCGATTCTGACTTTCCACAAGCTTGAACACACGTTGTTTTCCGGGTGGAAACTGCGTCTGGTAGGCCCGAATCGACTCGAGCTTCATGTCCAATGTATCGGAAATGTCAGACACAAACCTGCCCCCACCTTCGGGTAAAGTGGTGGTTTGGAAGCTTAAAGGATACCAAATGTGGCTCTGGATACGATGAACCGGCAGGTTTTCGAAGAGTTCATCCCATTTAGTGAGTCTGGAGTAAAAAATTGCCGCATCCGTAATTTGCATCGCCTGCCAATGATCTGGCGAAGCCAGCGGCGTTTTGTCGGCAATTCCCATCACCAATCGAGGTCGATAGCGTCGGAAAACTTTGGCTAGGGCCACCCGTTCGTCAAACCCATCAAACAAACGCCGGTTGGGCAGAGTCAGCGTTTCGCGGACTTGAACCCCCAAAATTTCAGCCGCTCTTTTGGCTTCCGCCAAGCGAACTTCCGGCCCCGGGCTCAGCGGGGTGGGTTCGCCGTCCGTCAGGTCGACGATCCCGACTCGTAATCCCTGCTGCACCATCCTGGCCAATGTGCCCCCGATCGCGATTTCCACATCGTCCGGATGGGCGCCGACCGCGATCACGTCCAAAGGTTCCGGGAGTTCTGCTGCAGCCGCGTTTGACACTGAATTGGACCTTTTGAAATCTTGTGGGTCGCCGCGTCGCATGAGCGAGGCGAAGAATGCAACACGAACGCTATGTTTTGGTAAGCCGTCAAGTCAAGGACCGCCCGTTCGTCGTCCCACCTTGAGCCGGAATTTTCACGGATCGGTTCGCTTGATTTCGCCCCAAGGCGGAACGACAAACTTAAATCGGCTTGTTGGGCTTCGCCTTCTTTTGTCCCGGTCGGACGTGATTCGATGGTGGATCGGCCGGGACAGAGCCGGTATCGTCGGGAACTTGATACTGCTGCTGCAACTCAGCCAGTCGCGTCTTCATCTCAGCGATAATCTGCTGGTACTGCGGATCATCGTAACAGCTCCGCATCTCGCGTTTGTCTTTTTCGAGATCATAGAATTCCCATTCATCCAGATTATAAAAGTGAATCAATTTGTAGCGATCGTTGCGGACACCACAATGCCGGCGCACCATGTGCGCCGTTCGCCGGTTCGCTTGGAATTCGTAGTAGTGATAATACAACGCATCACGAAATCCGGGCTGAGTGCAATCCAGCAGTTGATCGCTGTAACCAATCGTCATCGCCGGTGGCGCAGTGGGGTTTGGTAGCGGTTCGGCCTGCAGCAAAGGCAGCAGGCTTTTCCCTTGCATGTCGGCGGGAATTTCAGTGCCGGCGATGTCCAGAAATGTTTCCGCAAAGTCCAAGTTGCTCACGAGGTTGTGGTTCACCGTGCCCGGTTTGATCTTCCCCGGCCATTTGGCCATCAGAGGCATACGGTAAGATTCTTCGTACATGAAGCGTTTGTCGAACCAGCCGTGATCACCCAAGTAAAACCCCTGATCGGATGAATAAATCACGATGGTGTTGTCTGACAAACCAGCGTCTCTCAGATATTCCAGAACTCGCCCCACATTGTCGTCCACAGATGCGACGCAACGCAGATAGTCCTTCATGTAGCGTTGATATTTCCAGCGGATCAGGTCGTCCCCTTCCAGCTTGGCTTCTCGGAACGCTTGGTTCTTCGGATCATAGGCCGCGTTCCACACGGCCATCTGTTCAGGCGTCAGGCCTCGAGGCGGCGACAGTTTTAAGTCGCTGTCATTCATTGTGTGTCGAATACTCATATCCTGCGTTTGAGCCGCCGTGCCTCGCCCGGACCAGTCGTCGAACAGATTGTCTGGTTCTGGAATTTCGACGTCATCATACATGTGCAGATGCTTTGGTCCGGGTTGCCAGTTGCGATGGGGCGCCTTGTGCTGAAACATAAACATGAAGGGCTTGTTGGGATCGCGTTTTTCCTTCAACCAGCCCAATGCAAGATCTGTAATGATGTCGGTTGTGTAGCCGGTGTGTTTGACTGGCTTGGGATTTCCGTTCACCAGCATAGGCGGGTTGTAGTATGGGCCCTGACCTTGCAACACTTCTGAATAATCGTACCCCTGCGGCGGGGTGCCAAGATGCCATTTGCCGACGATGGCTGTTTGGTAGCCAGCCTGCTGCAGTAGTTTCGGAAACGTCTGCTGCGCACCGTCGAAGCGATCACCATTGTCCAGAAAACCATTCAGATGACTGTGCTTGCCGGTCTGAATGACCGCGCGACTTGGGCCGCAGATGGAGTTCGTACAGAAACAATTCGTGAACAATATGCCTTCGTTGGCGATGCTGTCCAGATTCGGTGTGGAGTTAATTTTTGAACCATAGGCACTCATCGCATGTGACGCATGATCATCCGTAAAGATAAACACGATGTTCGGACGGGGCGCAGCGGCCTGCACAGGTTGGATGACTTGTAGAAAAACGAGTGCGACACAAGCCGCGCGAAGGATCAAACAAAGCATGTGGGCGACTCCAAACAACGGTGGGTTAAAAAATGTTGGGCTAAAAAATTGGTCCGCTCACCGAGCTACTTGGCGAATGCGTCGGTCAGCATCTGCAGGCTCTTGGGAATCGCGGTTCGCGGATTCTCTTGGCCCTCAAATTCTAACGACACGTAGCCATTGTAGTTGTGCTTCTGTAACAGTGCCGCGATTCGTGGGTAGTCCAAATCCAGCGTGTACCACATGCCGCCGCCGTAGTATGTCTTCGCCTGCACCAGCACCGCATCGTCAGCGATTGCTTCGAGCCGGTCGTATGGATCTTCTAAAAAGTTGCCCGTGTCCAGCGTTGTTTTTAGCCACGGTGAATCGATGGCTTTCACAATTCGCATCACGCCTTCTGCCGTTCGACCAAGGCCCCAGTGATTTTCGAGACCTAAAGTGACGCCGCATTTTTGCGCTGTTGGCAGGCAGGCTGTCAGTCCGTCAATGACCCATTGGAATCCGTCTTCTTCGGTGTAACCTTTCAATGTGGGTTCGATCCCACGATTCGCCATCAATTCATCGAAGCTGCCACTGGTTCCCCAGCGGCCAGTGTTGACACGCATCGTTGGAATTCCCAGCTGATACGCCAGTTCAATACTGCGAATGGTTTTCTCGGTATTCTGCTGGCGGATGGCGGCATCCGGATTCACCCAACCCTGATGCGTTGAAAACCCACACAGATCCAGCCCATTCACAAACGCGCGTTGCTTCAGCTTTTGTAGCGTCGCGTTGTCGGTCTCCGTCATCTGCATTTCCAGAATCTCAACGCCATCGAAACCCCATTCCGACGCGAGGTCGATGCAGGTTTCAATCGAACGCAGATCCTCGTTCTTAAACTGCCAAAACGAATACGACGACACACCAAACCGCGTGCGCCGCTGCCGCCGCTGCGGTTTTTCCGGCGGCTGTGCTGCAGCCGCTGCGGACGAGGCTCCCAGTGCGGCAGTGGTGACGGCGGCGAGGCCAGCTTGCAGAACGGTTCGACGGGGGTAGCTGGGCATCAATGACTTTCTGGAAAATGTAGAAGCGAAGGAAGTGCGATAATCGTAACCAGCCAAGCCGCTGCTGACCAATGAACAATGGCTTGACAAGTCTTCAGTCTTCGGTTGTTGGGTGGCCGTGGCTGGACTGAGCTTGC
>JBDNHJ010000164.1:0-73012 GCA_041688835.1 Fuerstiella sp. | reverse complement strand
CAAAGGTGTCAAGTACCGTTTTTGCTGAGCGTGACGGTTTCGTTGAAATTCCCAGTTGGCCACCTCGTTCCCAAACTCCAGTTTGGTAACGCATATTCTGGAAGCTCCAGCTTCGAGGCGTCCGCTAAAACCACAGTCGAGACGCTTCCAATAAACGAATCACACCGCTGCGACAGCCAGCGCGTGCAAAGCAGAGCTTTGCGGATAGGCGTTCCCAAGCAGGAGCTTGGGAACGAGCCAAACTATGTGATCTGAAGGACTGGTTCCGCTCACGGTTGACGACGCCGGTCGCCGACGTGCGGGCGACGTTGAATGCGAAGCTCCGGGGCCACTATCAGTACTACGGTATCAACGATAACTGGCCGTGGCTGATTCGCTACCAGCGAGCCGCGATGAAGCTGGCATTCCGCTGACTGAACCGCCGTTCGCAAAAGACGTCGACGAACTGGGAGAACTTCTACACGTACCTTGAACGTCATCCGCTGGCCGGTCCGGTGAAGCTGAAGGATCTGATTGCCGCGAAGTCACCTGCAGAGAACGTACCACGTCTGTCTTGAGGCCGCCGCGAACTTCGCGACGTCGCCGCAGCAGGCGTGTTGGTGACGAGTGATGGTCGGGAGCCGGATGCGTTAACAGCGGAAAAAGAAAGGTGTCAATTACCGTTTTGGTTATTCGGAAGTGTCAGACGGTGGGAAAAAGAAAGGAAACGCAAAAAAGGAAACACTTTGCTAGACGGGTTTCAAAAGCCAGCGGAGTCGAACCGTACGCCTACGAGGAAGAACTGAAATTTGTGCGTTGGTTACTGGACGGGACCAGTGACAGTACGTTGACGAGTGCTTTTTTTGGTGGCGATCCTTGGTCTATTGCATACATTAGAAGCCAATTCGAGGACTGGCAAACGCACACGCATATTCGGCAAGGAAGTAATTGATTGTAGTACGCAAATGACTCACCCAGTCAGGATACTCTGTTTTGCTTTTCCATCTTTCAAAATTAGAACGTCGCTCGAAATTGTGGTACTTCGGTCTGTTGCCGTTGTTCGCCGTCATAATCTGGGGAAGCATTGTCGCAATAAATCTCATGGCCCCGCAGGATTGCTCGACAGCAGTCGCGCCTTCAACTGTTTCGCCCTATCCACCAATCTCACAAGCCTACTTTGACGAACCGTGGATTCGAGCAGTTGCCGCAGCGTATGGCGAAACGAAGATACCGGCTGCGGAATTTCGCGATTGCTATGAACGCTTTCTCAAGACGAAAGTCTTGGTTCCGGGATCTTTGTGCGACATTTCCTACCGCGAAGATTACTTCCCCAATTATCTAGCCGGCCAAATATCTGAGACTCCAACAGACAAGCGACTCGACCTGTTCCGTGCGCATTGCCTCTATTCGCGATACTTCCCGGTCGCGGAGATAGCGTTCGAATGTGCGAAGAAGGAGTATCTGGGAGGCGCGCTAGCTGGAAAAGAAAAGATCAAGATCCGGTCCCACTTGCGGCAGCTCGAAGCGATTGAAGCAGAAGTGGATCACCTGAACATTACTGCGCACGTGTCCCCCGAATTTTTTGAGCCTCTGTTCAGTGCCACGATGGACTGTCGCGCTATTCTGGATCGAGGGACAGATGAGTTCAGTGAGGGCTTCGAGTGGTGCATTCTACCCGAGTTAATAAAACGGCAGCTACCGCTACCGCCAAAGCTCCAGCAAAAATGGGACGAACACTAACGGCGGAAAACGCAAAAGGGGCATTGAAAACGCAGGGAACATTGTACGTTTCCATAAAGTCGCATGTCCGATATTCTCTTTGTCCCCTTATTCTCTTCAATTGACGCCGACGGAAACTTGTACGTGATTCCCAGTGGCTCTGGCAATTCCGGATACTTTGAGCAATGAACAACCCCACGCATGATAATCGCAGTCGCAAATGTTTCTACGTGTTTGCCATCGTGGTGGCGTTCGTCATGACGGGCCGTTACGTCTGGACGACGGGCCACCGAGCCGCACTGAGTACTCAATGCCACTGTCGGATTTTTGAGTTGGCGTCGGCAATTTACTTATATGAGGCACAGTATGGCACATTGCCACCTCGTGTGGTTTACAAGGACGGTGTGCCCATGCATAGCTGGCGAGTTCTATTGCTGGAATCTACCGACCGTCAGTTGTTCAACGAGTACCGACTTGACGAACCTTGGAACAGTCCACACAATCTTTCACTAGCAGATCGACGTCCCGCCGTGTATGCCTGCCCAGAAATCAGTGATCCGGATGAGCCGTTTCACACCTCATACACGGCTGTGATTTCACCACGTCCGCTGTTGCGTGACGGGCAGACCCTGAAATCAATTCGAGACCCCGAGAACGTCCTGATGATCGTGGAAACAAAGCGAACGGATATTCACTGGATGTCGCCCGAGGATATTTCGATTGAAGATCTGTCATCAGATGTGCTGTTGCACGACATCATTGGTGGGCACCATGAGGATGGCGGTAAAGCTGCGGTCGTTACTGGGGAAATTGTGCCCGTGGGCGATCTGACGCTGGCTGACTTCGTAAAGAAATGCTCTGTTCCCGTTCCGGTTCCGAGCAGATCGCGATAAGTGGACATCCTCGCATATTCACTGCAGGGCAAGATCCCAAAGCGAACCAAGCGCTCTGGCAGCTGGGGCACGGTGCGCGCCGAACACCTTGAACGCGAGCCGATTTGCCCAGTCTGCGAAGGTACGGCGAAGTTGGAAGTGCATCACGTGGTGCCGTTTCACGTCGCCCCGACTTTGGAACTTGAGCCGGGGAATTTGATGACTCTCTGCGAAAGTAAAAAGTACGGCCTGACCTGTCACCAGCTGATCGGACACCTTGGCAACTACCGCCGCACAAACGATCACGTCCGCACGGACGCGACCGTCTGACGGGAAAAGATCAAGCCCACAGAATCGCCGACAGTGATGCAACGCATGGTGTCTTGATCACGCATCGACAACAACAACGCGCACCGCTTTGCCAAGTGCCGCCGCATACTTTCGCAGTGTGTCGAGTGTTGGGCTGCGTTCGTGGTTTTCGATGCGTGATAGATTGCCGCGTGGAATTCCGCTGGAAGCTTCGAGGTCTCTCAGGCTGATACTGCGACTTTCGCGATACGCCTTCAGGCGGTCGATGGCTTCCCGGATTCCGCTTTCTGAATCCATCTGAGCAATCAAGTCGGCACGATCGGCTTCGATATCAACCTTCTGAACGTCTAATTTCCATTGCTCATGTTCGGCGGCTGTTGGTTTGCGTTTCGGCATGGTCTAGTCCTTTCGAATCCGATAGGCGGTCACGGGGTTCACGGTCACGTCATCAATCCAGCGGAACACGACTGCGATTTCTTCGCCTGCCATGTTGAAGCCTTTTCAGAGTGGCAATCCGCTGCTACGGCTGAACGTCTTTTCAAACGGTGAACAGAACACGTTTTCGACATCCTCAAACGTCTGGAAGTTATCCGCGATATGGGCGGCATTGCCGTCTTCAGATTCTTCGTCCCAGATGATTTGCAGATGCGTCATGTTTGTTTCCGTGTTGGTTGTCACAAGTGTAACCACCATGCAGGGGTTGTCCACTCGTTCAGGCGTGGTGCCTGCCGACCGGGTACTTTTGATGAGCGCAGCCATTTTCTAACCCAATATTTTCTGACTTCATGACATCCTTGGCCGGGCCAATAGGCGGTGGAAGGATTTGTTAGAAAATGTAAGGTAAAAGAATCAATGGCCCGCTTACTCATTGGGGTCGGCGGAAAAGCGGCCGGGTGGGTCGAATGGCGCCCCACCACTTTCTTTGTCGATACGGGGCGTAGACGTGTGGTGGGTCGGCGTCGCTTTGGCTCCTTGACCCACCTTACATAATCAAATCCCAAGAATGAAGCGGGCCATTGAAAAAAATAGACGGCATGTCTGGCGTTTAGCTGGTGACGCCGCTGCGGTTGGTGCTGTTGCCGTTTCGACGGATGGGCAGACGTTGGCGACGGCCGGCGAAGACAATCTGGTCCCTCTCTGACGCATTCGGGTTACAAAAACGGATCTATCTCGGAACTGATACTTAGTTTGCAACAACGGCAGCAGCCATGCTCGCCTTCTTGAGCGGTTCATCCAGAGGCGGCTCGATGATTCCCATCGCGTCAAAAATGTCGCCGACGCCGGGTTTGAAAACGTCACCCACCAGAATGTCCACCATGTTGGACTTATACTGCGGGTTGTCTTTAAGAAACGTACCGAAGCTAAAACCGTCGGCGTAGAATGCGTAGACCAACTTGCGGAAGTTTTCGATGCCTTGTTTGTATAGAGGCTGCCACTGTCCCAATCGCGGACCTGTTAGGTCGCCTCGCTGCAGCGCATCGTCGATGGCATCGGCGGCGAATTCGCCACCTTTTAACGCCAAGAAAACGCCGCTGGAATAAACCGGGTCGATAAATCCGAACGAATCACCGACCAGCACCCAGCCGTTGCCAGCTCCCTTGCTGGAATAGTAGGAAAAGTCTTTGGTGGAAAAGTAGTCCGTGCAACGTTCCGCATTCTGCAGGCGATCCTGCATGGCCGGGCACCGTTCGAGTTCGCGCGTGTACACGGCTTCGGCGTCTCCATGCTGTTTCCCGAACATGTAACCCATGCTGCCCGTGCATCCGATACTGACAACATCATCCGCCAACGGGATATACCAGAACCACGACTTCTTGCCGGGAGTCTGCATGATGATCGTTGCGCCTTCGTCCTTGCCCGGACCGCGATGCGCGCCTTTCCAGTAGGTCCAGATGGTGCCTTTTTTCAGCAGAGGATCCGCCTGCCGTTCACCTCGACGACTGCTGATAAACGATGACTGCCCGGTCGCATCCACGACCACTCGACAACGAATTTCGCGTTCGGTTCGACCGCCATCCTCGTTCAACAGTCGACACTTCACGCCAACGGCAACTTCGTCTTCGAAAATCACGTCGGTCACATGAGCCGACGTATGAACGACGGCCCCCAGTTCACGGGCTCGATCCAGCAGCATCTGGTCGAACTTACCGCGTTCCACCTGCCATGTCACACTGCTTTCGTGGGGGTTGTAGTTGTCGAAGTAAAAGGGGGCCGATTCCTTCACGCCATCACTGACAAACTGCACGCTGTATTTTCGCGGAAATGCGGATGCCTTCAGACGGTCGATCAGGCCCAGTCTTTTTAAGGGCCAGTAAGTTTCGGGAATCAGCGATTCGCCCACGTGAAATCTGGGCAGTTCCGCACGTTCCAAAACCAACACGCGATGTCCATGCTCGGCCACCAATGCTCCCGTGGTCGCTCCGGCCGGCCCGCCGCCAATGACGATCACGTCGTAATCTGCTGCGAGTTCAGGAATGTAATTGACCGGTGATTTTGGGGTGGGCTGAATCATGGGGCGGGGGTCTGTCGGTTCGAGTGTCGAGAGGAACAAAGATCCTGCGTGGTGTGGGTCGCAGTTGTGCGGTTTTACGTCAGCTGGCTAGAAATTTCCAATAAATCGACGGCAGGCGAACCGTTGCAGAAAATTGTCGCCATCCGACCATACGTTTCCTGTCCGACGTCCATCTGCAGGTAACGACTTAACCCCGGTCCCGCCTTAAACTTAACGATCGCCCCTAAATCAATGTGGCGTAAGACGTTATGTTGAATCAGAACTCTTCCCAGTGGGATCGATTCGGATTCAATCAGTCGTCGAACTTCGTCGCTGACATATTTGAAGTTGAAGCGGACGATGCCAAACTGAACGTTTTTGTCCGTGTTTTCTTTCTTCAGCAGAATCTTTCGGCAGTACAGATCTTGTTCGTACCGCGAATCCACGACTTCCACTTCGACGGCTGAGTCATGATATCGCTCCATGGTGACCGTCATATGGTGTTCATGAACCAACATGCGGTGATAGGGTTCAGGGGTTGCTTCACGAGCGATATGTTCGACCGCTAGATAGAGTGGTTCACCGGACGGTTCGGGAAACAGGGCGCAGAGGTGTTCGAGTTCGATGAGTGGATTCACGGTGCGGGTCCGGTGTGCGATTGGTGGTCTTGTGCTGTCTTGCTTGAGTAACCCAGCATAGCCGAAAACGGCCACCAACGTACACCGAACGTCAAGGAACACCTTCAAAATTCGAGCCCCAGTTCTGAGTTTTAATGGCCAATTTGCGCTTCCTTCGAGCTTGTCCCGGTCGGAGCGGCAACGGATTGGCGACCAGGTTGTTTTCGGGCCGTTGGCCCGCACGGAAAATCACAATTTTCTGAGAGTGAAACGCCTCGCATGCGACCACGGGTCAAACATCAACGATCTCTCGTTTTCCCCACGTCTAAGATCGCACAGCAGGTGAATCCCTGCGTTCCACACGATTCCGACTCTGCCGTGTTCCGGCTACAATGCGGGTTCAGACACCCTGTCCGAGTTGTTAGAACGGATTCGCGGAAATGCCCATTGCTCGTCACTTTATCGACTGGAACCAGCCGCTGCTGCCCGCCGTCGCAGACTACGTCATTCAGCGATATGCGAACGGTAAACAGCTTGACCTCCGCAATGTGGTGATGGTGTTTACGGGAGCTCGTGCGTCGCGACGCATGCTGGAGCTGCTGTTCGAAAAAGCTTCGAAAAAGTGGCCCGCATTTATGCCGCCACAGATGGTGACATTTCGACACTTTCCGGAAATGTTATACAAACCCAAGCGACGATTTGCAGAAGACCTGACCCAGTTGTTGATCTGGAAGAATGCGATTCAGGCCATCCCAGCGGCTCAACTGGCCGTCGCCTTGCCGCAGATTCCCGGCGACGATGCGATTCCGGCTTGGCTGGCGTTGTGCAGTACGCTGCAAACGCAGCACAACGAACTGGCAGAAGAAGGCATCGACTTCAACGACGTGACTGAAGCGTTGAGGCAGCTGGACAACCAAGACGAAGCCAAGCGCTGGCAAGCCTTCAATAAGCTGCAGGCCGAGTATCTGGTTCAGGTGGATCAGATGGGGCTGTGGGACCGCCAGACATCTCGTCTAGTCGCCGTCGATCAGCAAGAATGCGCTGTGGATTTCGACATTCTGCTGGTCGGCACCGCAGACATGAATCGCGTGGTGCAAAAGATGCTGGACCAAGTGGCGGATCGCGTCACCGCGTTGATTCACGCTCCGGAAACGGAAGCCGCCGCGTTTGATGCTCACGGCTGTCTGGAGGTCGAAAGCTGGAGCACCCGAAAACTGAACATCGACACGGAAGCCACTCGCATCGCAGAAAACCCGGCAGCGCAGGCGGCGATCGTGGTCAGCGAATTGGCGGAACTGAACGGAACGCGCCGCGCCGACGAAATTTCCATCGGCATCGCCGACGATTCGCTGGTTCCCGCCGTCTTGCAAAATCTGTCCGATGCTGGCGTCTCGGGACGTCGGCCAGTCGGCATGCAGCTGAAAGATAGTCGCCCGTGGCGTTTGCTGAATGGCATTGTCGACCACTTATCGTCCGCTCGCGGTGGCCTGCAGCCGGACTTCGCTTCGCTGTCGGATCTGGTCCGGCATCCCGATGTGACTTCGTGGATCGACGCGCGCGTGGCCACGGCGGCTCGCGACGTTTCGGCCGATTGGCTCACAGAACTGGACAACTACATCGCCCGACATCTGCAAACCAGTCCCGGCGTGTTGTTAGGAACGCGTGGTCGCCGCGATCTGATCGGCGGAATCTTGGGAGCCGTCGAATCACTGCTGAGCCACCTGTGTCCACACGACATCGCGGCCGAAGGCGCAAGTACAACAGCGACAACAGCCTCGTCCCGCGCGAGCACTCAGCAGCAGTCGCTGTTCGATAACCAGGGCGCTGATCAGGTCGATGTCGTTTCGCAATCATTACACAGTCAGTTGGAATCTCGGCAACCGCTGAATGTGTGGGCTCAGGGTGTGCTGCGAGTATTGAACGCGATCTATCAGGACTACGAACTTCAACCCGATGAATTTCGTGATCGTGGAATTTCCGCCTGTTGCGAAGCGTTGTCTGATGCGGCTGAAGTTCTATCGCGCGTTCCGGCGGAAGTGATGTTGAATTGCACGGCCGCTCAAGCGATTCAATTTCTACTGCGTGAAACCGCCGATCAACCCATTTCCCCGCCGGCTGACGATCAGGCGATTGATCTGCTGGGTTGGCTGGAACTGGCGATGGACGACAGCCCCGTGTTGCTGTTGACGGGATTCAACGAAGGCTTTGTGCCGAAATCTGTGACATCAGACGTCTTTCTGCCCAACACGCTGCGAACGGCACTTGGACTGCGAGACAACCGGCGGCGTTACGCTCGTGATGCCTACTTACTAACAGCGATGATGCACAGTCGCCAGAAGATCGTCTTCGTCGCGGGCAGAACAGATCCGAAAGGCAACCCGCTGGCTCCCAGCCGACTGTGGTTCGCAGCCGATGCCGACAGCCTGCCGGCTCGCGTGCAACGGTTTTACGATTCCGACGACCAGCCAGCAGAAATATTGGCCGCCGCCGCACCAAACTCGGTCGAACATTCAGCACCAGTCACGGCGGACGCTGCGCCGCGAAGAATGAGCGGTTTTACGATTCCGCGACCTGTGCAGGTTCCCAAGGCTCCTGAAGAAATTCCCGTGACGGCTTTCCGCGACTATCTGGATTGTCCGTATCGATATTTTCTGCGACGAGAACTCCGGCTGCGTGCCGTGGATGACGAAACACTGGAACTGACGGCTCCCGCGTTCGGCAGTTTGATTCATGACGTGCTGAATGAATTTGGTGAATCGGCCTATGTCGATTCCACCACCCCCGAATCGATTGAAGCGTATCTGCTAAAAACGCTCAACGGCATCGCCACCACACGATTCGGAAAAACGCGCAGCGCCACGGTCGCCGTGCAGTTGCAGATGGTGCAAAACCGCTTGTCCGCGTTTGCCCTCTGGCAGGCGAAAACAGCATCCGAAGGTTGGCGGATTCAGCATTCCGAAAAAGCACTCACGTACGAAGAGTTCGAAGATTGCCATGGTCGAAAAGTGGTGTTGGCGGGACGCGTCGACCGCATCGACCAGCACCACAAAACGGGCCAATGGCGGGTGCTGGATTACAAAACCAGCGAACGCGCCGATCCGCCCGAAACGACACATGTGAAAAAGAAAGAATGGGTCGATTTGCAACTGCCCTTGTATCGACTGCTGGTGCGATCGCTGGACGTGTATGACCAGCTGGAACTGGGATACGTGCATCTGCCAGGCGACCTTTCCAAAGTGGGAGCCAGCATTGCGAAATGGACCGAAGGCGACCTCGCGTCTGCCGAAGAAACGGCCAAGCAGATTGCGGCGAAAATTCTCGATTTGCAGATCGATCGAGTCGAACCGGGTCAGGAAAATCGCGCCACAGAATTCGCCCGCGTCTGCCAAGACAGCGTGATCGACCGCAGTCTGCCGTGGCTCGCCGATTGGACCGGACGATCGCAGTGACCCGCCCATTTACGGCAACATGGCCCATCTGATCCCTGTAATCACCGATTCTTTCGCCACACCAGCATTTCAGTCGTCTGCGATACTTCACGACGTCGCGGAACGGGGCTAGAATTTCCGCAGTTGGCGTACAGTCGTTCCCACACAATCGAGCGACCGAGCAACAGGCAACACGATGCACGATTCCACAGCAAATTCCCAAACCGCACTGTTCGCTTGGTTCGTCGTTTGCGTGGCCACATGCTTATCGGGTTGCGGCGGCGGATCGACTCCCCCCGCCCCGCAGCCGCCGGCACCTGCTGGGGCTGGAGCAGAACAAGTGGCCACGCCCGCCACTGCTTCGTCGAGTCCTGCCGACATCGGCCGCGCACGTCGCGCCAACGAACGCTGGACGGATGCGAATGGCGTTGAATATCTCGGCAACGTGCCGCTGGATGTGTTTTTCAATCAGCCCTATACCGTTGTTCAGGATGCCACACCCGTTGGCGACGCGGGAACGCCGATGGTCGCTTCAACAGGTGGCGGAATGTCGGGCGGCGGCGGCGAGGCACCAAGCGTTGAAGCTGCTCCAGTGACCGTGGAGCCAGAAACAGCGGCCAGCGACACCGGTTGGGCGGACTTGTTGCCGATCGAAACACTGTTGGAAGAAATCAACTCGTCACGCAACTTCATGAAAGAGTCACTGCAAACGGTGGGATCGTACAATTCCTCGATGCTCATGATTCCTCCCAAAGCCGCAGCTGTGGCCGCGTTGGCCACAATTGCCATGGAGCATCCGGACGAAGTGACTTGGAAAGTAGACGCGGCTTACATTCGCGACCTTGCCAAGCAGATGAATGAAAGCGTATTGCAGCGCGGCAAAAAGGATCAGAGCCGACTGCTGAGGTTGTTCGAAAACATGTCCGACACGCTGAATCGATCAAAACCAGCAGGTCTGCCAGAACCTCCCGCAGCAGATTCTTATGCGGATGTCGCGGATATGGGCCTGCTGATGACGCGGATGGAGTCTGCGGAAAAGCGAATGAAGAACGAAGCCGGCAGCGAAACCGCCTTCGGAACTCAGAAAGACGTCATTAAGCACGAAGCAGCAATTTTGGGTACGCTGGGAATCGTGTTGACGAAGCCCGGTTACGGCTATGAAGATGACGCAGAATTCAAGGGCTATGCACAACGGATTGCCGATGCCGCCAAGTCGATCCGAGCGGCCGCAGAAGTGAATGACTTTGCCGCATACGAACAATCTTTGACCAACGTCACGACGGCTTGCAATGATTGTCATTTAGCCTTCCGAGGCTAGCGTTGTGCTTCAATGTACGACGGGCACTTCCAACAAACACAGGTTCCACCGCACGCATGATCTCTCCACCAACCATCTCTCATGTTTTAGGTTCAGTAAGCACGTTCTGTCTGTGCATCGCTGTACTGCTGGCGACCAACCCGGTCCACGCAGACACGATCGTGCTGAAGTCTGGTGAAAAGCTGGTGGGGCAAGTTCTGAAAGTCCAACCCGATGCCGTATTCGTCGACATCGGCGTGGACGTCGTGCGAATTCCATTGGAACGCATCAGCGAACGCATCGAAGACAAACCCGGCGCTGATGAGCCTCAAGTGATGGAAACGGAAGCTGGGTTGCTAAGAACAGCGGAGCTGCCGGTGAAGACCGTCAAGCAATTGGTGACTCAGTTTGCTGAAGGTGTGGTGCTGGTGCAAACACCCGACGGACTCGGGTCAGGCTTTATCATCAGCGAATCCGGACACTGCGTGACGAACTATCATGTGGTCGAAGGTCAGACACGAATCGCGGTGACGATTTTTCATCGCGGCGAAACTGGAGAATTCAAACGCGTGGCTATTCGCGACGTCAAAATCCTAGCCTTGAATCCTCATTTCGATCTCGCGTTATTAGAAATCCCCACGCAACCGGGCCTGAAATTTCGGCCAGTTTATGTCGCTCAAAACGATTCACAGCACGAAGGCGATACTGTGTTTGCCATTGGCAGCCCGCTAGGATTGGAACGGTCGGTTTCAGAAGGCATCGTCAGCACGCGCAATCGCAACATGGATGGCATTGTCTATATTCAAACGACCGCTCAAATTAACCCCGGCAACAGCGGGGGTCCGTTGTTTAATTATCGAGGCGAAGTGATTGGTGTGATCAACATGAAACTCACCTTTGGCGAAGGTCTAGGCTTTGCGATTCCGGTGGCCTACCTGCGCCACTTCATCCAAAATCGAGATGCGTTTGCATTCGATGAGACGAACCCCAACACGGGCTACCATTATCTAACGCCTCCTCAACGCACCAACCCCCAACAGCCCGCCCAAGCGGTCCAAGCGGCTGATCAAAAGGATTGATTGAATGCTCACCGGAAAAAAATTCTTGGCCTTCGTCGGCAAAGACTACGAAGACCTAGAACTGTGGTATCCCAAGTTTCGATTGATCGAAGCGGGAGCCGAATTCGTGATGGCTGGCGAGGCCGCGGGCGTCCAGTACATCGGTAAAAATGGCTATCCGTGCGTGTCAGACATCGCGATTCAGGGCATTGATGTTTCGGGATACGACGGTCTGATCGTGGGCGGTGGCTGGATGCCGGACAAACTGCGACGTGATCCAGAAGTGCTGCGAATCACGCGTGAGTTTTCTGAAGCCGGAAAGCTGGTCGCGGCGATCTGCCACGGCGGCTGGATCCCGATTTCCGCCGGAATTTACTCAGGCGTCCGCGTCACAGGCTCACCTGGCATCAAGGACGATCTGGTGAATGCTGGAGCCATCTTCGAAGACGCGGCGGTTGTCGTCGACCGACATTTTGTCAGCAGCCGACGACCAGACGACCTGCCCGACTTCTGCAAAGGCATCCTGTCACTGTACGTCGAATAGCAACGGCCACCACGATGGATTTCGAAAGACTTTAGCACGGTATTATGTCAGACAAAAAACGCGTTCTCTTTTTATGCACAGGAAATTCGTGCCGCAGTCAAATGGCGGAAGGCCTGCTGCGAAAGTTTTTCGGTGAACGCTTTGAAGCGTTATCCGCAGGCGCGAATCCGGCCGGGTACGTTCACGAACAAGCCGTGCAGGCAATGCACGAAATCGGAATCGATATCTCAAAGCAACGCAGCAAACACATCAACGAATTCCTGCCGCCCGACGGGCCGCTGCCAGACGTCATCATCGGCGTGTGTTCGACCGCCGATGAAAATTGTCCCGTGTTTCCGGCCTCTGTCGAACGCTGGCAATGGCCGTTCGACGACCCGCACCACGCGGTCGGCGACGACGAACACAAGCAGCAGGAATTCCGGCGTGTGCGAGATGAAATCCGTGCCAAACTGCAAGAAGAATTCAGCACGTCCTGGCGCAATTCTTAGCTCCAGCCGTGCCCCCAGCCATGCCCCCAGCCGTTTTGGCGCTAGCCACGGACCGCAGATTTCAGATCGCTTTTTCGGAAATTGACCATGACATTTTCTACCTTGCCACTTAGTTACTGCACCAACGTTCATCCGGGCAGAACTGTCGACGAAGTCATTGACGGCTTAACGCAGTATACGGCAGAAGTGCGGCGTCAACTGGACGTGCCGATGGCGGCTGGTCTGTGGTTGTCACGTCCCGTGGTGACGGAACTGCTGGAAGGCGCATCGAAGCTGGAACGCTTGGCGCAGACGTTGTGGCAACACGATTTGTGCTGTTACACACTGAATGCGTTTCCGTACGGAGACTTCCATGAGGAACGAGTTAAAGAGAACGTCTATCTGCCGGACTGGGCATCCAACGAACGACTCCGATACACCAAAGACTGCGCCACGATTCTTGCGCAGCTGCTGCCCGCTGGCGCTGAGGGCAGCATTTCGACCGTGCCGCTCGGCGGAAAAATGAATCCCACAGGGGCTGATTTCCACGCCACGTGTTTCAAAAATCTGATTCACATGGCTCGTTTTCTGAAGGAACTGCAGCAGGAAACCGGACGGACCATTCGTTTGGCGGTTGAACCCGAGCCGATGTGTATCATTTCATCCGTCGTGCAGGATGCTGTGCCGCAATTCCGGTCGCTGTTCGAAATGGCGGATGCGCTGGGCTGCGAACGCGATGTTCGTGAGTACATCGGAATCTGCCTCGACGTCTGTCATCAGGCGGTCGAATTCGAATTGCTGCCCCAGACAATCGACCAACTGATCGACGCTGGCATTCGACTGAACAAGATCCACATGACCAACGCTGTCGAACTTCGGAATCCGTCCACCAACACAGCGGGCCGTCAGGCACTGGCCGACTTTGTGGAACCGCGTTATCTGCATCAAACCTACGCCAAAATGAAAGACGGCAGTGTGCAGCAGCGACTGGATCTGACACTGGAAGATCTGCAGAAAAATCCACCGGACGAATTCTTGCAGGCCGATGTGTGGCGCGTGCATTTTCATGTGCCGGTCTACGCCGACCAGATCGGACCACTGCATACGACACGTTCGGACCTAAAAGCCGCCTTACAGCGTGTGAAGTCGATGACATATTCGCCGCATCTGGAAGTCGAAACCTACACGTGGCCAGTGATGCCCGATCACGATGCCGCCGACACAGATCTAACCGCTCAGATCACACAGGAACTGCGATCCGCGTATGATCTGCTGAGCGAACTTAGCCAGTAGCTTCTATGGGCGTTGGTAAATGCGTTCTTCTGTGACGATCGTATCCATCAGCTGGTCGTGCGCATCTGTCGGGATGTGTTCGAACATTTGGCATTCGAAGGCCAGACCGATTCGCGGTGCGTCGGGGCGAGTCCTCGCCAGCAGCTTGTCGTAATATCCCTTTCCGTGACCGATGCGTGCTCCGTGATAATCGAAGCCGACTCCAGGCACCATAACTAGATCGACTTGCCGAGCATCGACACGATTTTCAGGGTCAGTCCGCAGCGCCACGCAAGGTTCGAGTATCTGGTACTTACCAACTTTTAACTGCTGCATGCTGGTCAACCGAAATAGTTCCAGCTCACCATCGGCATTGCACCACGGCACCACGATCGTCTTGCCACTGTCCAGTGCTAGCTGCAGATCCGTGCGCGTTCTGACCTCGTGGCGAACATCGACATAAAACAGCACGCAATCCGCCACAGCGTATTCCGGCAGGGCCATAAAGGCTCCCAGAATTCGACGACTCAGGTTGTCTTTGTCGGGCTGATCACGTCGTTTGGCCCCAGCTTGTGTTCGCAGTTCGGATTTTTGTTGATCAATACCGGGGCCAGACATCATTGTGGTGAGTTCTTGTCGTGCGGGTTTTCGAGCGTTTACAGCTACATTATGCCAAACCGAATCGCGAATGAACCGATATTCTCCGGTTCCCCGCAGATGCTTCCAGATCTATACTTAGAAGCCATCGGCGACTTTGTTTTTCTTGAGATTCCGTGATGACGCCCGCGCAACCCCCCAGCATCTGGAGACGACTTATGCCCCTCGCGGTGCTGTTGATTGCCGTTGTGGCCGCCGGTGCTAGCTGGCTGGCACCGGCGAGTTCGGCCGGTGCGCCCGTTGAACCCGTCAAAGTGGTCCACGCTTACCCTCACGACAAAACGTCGTTTTGTCAGGGTCTCGTCGTCCACAACGGAAAAATCTTGGAAGGCACCGGGCATTACAACCAATCGCGTTTGCGAGCCGTTGATCTGCTGACCGGCAAACCGGACATCGACATCGCGCTGCCGGGAGATGTATTTGGGGAAGGAATCACCGTGTGGGAAAATACGATCATTCAGCTGACATGGAAGAACGGCTATCTGATCACCTACGACGGAACAACGTTCGAACGCACGGGTACCGTGCCCATGAAACAAATCGACAGCACGCTGCGAGAAGGTTGGGGGATTACTCACAATGGAACGCATCTGATTATCAGCGATGGTTCGTCCACGCTAAGGCTGGTTGATCCGCAGACCTTTCGCGTTGTGAAACGGTTGCGAGTCAAAGACGGGTTTCGTTCGGTGAGTCAGATTAACGAATTGGAATTTGTGAATGGTGAGATCTTTGCGAACGTGTGGTATAAAGATCACATCGCCAGAATCGATCCGGAAACCGGTCGTGTGAACGGCTGGCTGGATCTATCAGCCCTGCGGCCACCGGAACTTGCCAGAAGCCGCGAAGCTGTGCTGAACGGAATTGCTTGGGACGCCACCAGCAAGCGTCTGTTTGTGACCGGTAAAAACTGGCCCGTGTTGTATGAAATTTCATACTGACTGCCCGTCCGAAACCAACTCAAACCATGATTAACCCCAACACAGATGAACACAGATAGGTGCGCTGACGGGGGATGAAGAGTGGGTGCGTTCGATAGCCGACGGAACTGCGCCTTGGGCGTTCGGTCTGTTATACTGTCGATCTGCCACGCAGTCTCAAACTACGGTCGCAGTGTATTTCACCACAACTCAACAGTTGGCCACGGAATTTTGTTCAGCGCGTATCTTGAACCTTTTGAGGATTTTCCGGTGTTGCAGCAGCGTGTGCTGTTTGTGTTGCAGCAGCTGCCAGAAAACGTTCAGCGAGATTTTCTGGACGACCCTCGATTTGGCGTCGCCATCGACAACTACGAACCCGGATCAGGCTGGTCGCTGTTTATGCCAACCCCCGGACCACTCGGACAGGGCAGTCGCCGCGTGGTGCTGCGACCAAAGCTGGACAAGGCATCAGAACAGTTCGCGAATTACATCATCGCCCATGAATTCGCTCACGCCTTTCTGCGGAATGGCGGCTGGGGCGAAATCACAGATGTCGAAGACGCCGCGGATGCCTTGGCCGCTTCTTGGGGCTTTCATCGTCCGCTGCCGCCGCGTCTTTGAATCAATAGCAGGAGACGCGTGCGGCGGACGATGAACGACTAGATCGTCGGTTTGACCGCAGGTTCGTCTCGCGGGTCGTCACCGGCAGCTTCACTATCCGGTGACATTGGTTCCTGCAATTCGGCAGGAACATAAACTTCCTCATTGCTGCCACCGCAACCCATGACCGACAGCGTGAAAAGGATTGTGATCGCGAACAGGAATCGAGTCATCAAAAGATTCTCCCATTGAAAAGGTGCTTAAAATTCGCCAACAACATTTCCGTCTGCCATTCCGCTAAGATGCAGTCGGAATGTTGCGTCGTCGATATTTTCACTAATGTTCCGCACCGATCCATCAACCAGAGCAAACTGAATGATGCCGGGGTGAGCACTGCTATACCGATTGTACGTGGCTGTGCTAATGGGAGCTCCTTCATCACCCATGCCCCAAGCTGTGGTCATAAAGCCTGTTGCAATCCACACATGAGCGTATTCGAGATCTCCAGTCACACTGGTGTGCCCCAGCGTTTCGCCGAATGCCAGCGTGTTACTGGTTCCGTCCTTGAAGTCCCTGAACTTGTACTTATCCCGATTGAAGAACCCACCCTTATAGAGATCGAATCCGGGAATCGAGCCGAAGAGTCCAGCATTCGCCATGTAGTTGGTTCGCCCCATGCCGGGAATTGCCGGGTGCGCTGCGTTGCCGAAAATCCGCCACTCGGCCGTTCCGCCTGTCGCGGTACCGTACAGATTGACGCGCGAAATAATTCCCAGTGACGATGAATACGGATCAGTGGATGGACACACAAACAACGGCAACCGAGCTTGAGCGGCCGTAAAGGTGGTCGTTTCAGAGGACCATGGCAGAGTGCCTTGTTCATCAAACCTCAGTCGAGTTGGGTCGATGATGTCATAGACGTTCTTCTGGTCCATGAATGGCAGTAGAAACGTGAGCCCGCTGATGTACGAATTATTTCCGGTTGCCGTGATTTCTCCCGTGGGATCTGGGCCAAGATAGCCCGGCGGAAAACGATCGTAGACGTCATGAAAGTTGTGAGCGGCAAGCACAATTTGCTTCAACTTGTTTTTGCATTCGGTCCGTCGGGCGGCTTCTCGAGCTTGCTGTACTGCCGGCAATAACAATGCGATCAAAATGGCGATGATGGCAATCACAACCAGAAGTTCAATCAATGTGAAGCCGCTGCGTAACGACACCTTAGGCTTAAGCGAATGCTGAATTTTCACGGTTTCACCTCTTAGCTTGGATAGAAAATATAGAACAGTGTTGGTGTCTCGCCCGTTTCTCCGGACTCGTAGAACTCGAATGAGCTAATCGCGTGCCACGTAAAACTCATCGCAATTGTTTTTATTCGAACACATTCCTTCGAAGCTGTGCAGGAATCCCTGCTGTCGCAACCGTCGACATCAACAGATGGCTGATTAAACGATTAAAAATCCCATCTTGAGCTAATGCACACCCCCACAGGCGAACATGATCCAACTTCGTGCTTCAAAATCCCCAGTTTCTCGCATTTTGGCCAATGCGACGAACCTAGGCACACCTGCGCCGGTTTCGGGCAGGCGGGATAGCGATCATGCATTCGATTCCGATCAATGAACTTGATAAATCCAACTCGTTCCAAACTGCGCGAAGTGTTGGCACGGGGGATTTCTGACCAGCGTTTTTTTCAAATTGCCTGTAACGCTTGATCAGCTGGCGCATTGATACTCACAGAATGACCGACGACCAACCCAATTCAAATGATGGGGTGGATGAACTGGTTGTCGCCGCCAAAACCGATCGCAATGCGTTTGGGCGACTGTTCGACCAGTTCTATCCACTCATCTTCGCGTACTGCTACCGCCGACTTGTGCCGCGCGCCTTGTCGGAAGATGTGACGTCAGAAGTTTTTCTCAAGGTGGCCGGCAGCATTCGTGACTTCCGGGCAGCTCGACTGAGGACTTTCGCCGATGGCTGTTCCGGATCGCAACCAACGAAATCAATGCCCACCTAAGACAATCAATTCGTCGCCGCGAACTTCTGGAAGCTGCCGTCGAACTAGGACAGGTCAACGCCAGCATCACTGCGACACTGTTCGAATCCGACTGGCCCGTCAGCTGGGAAGACGTCTATCGCGAACTCCAATCACTGTCAGAACGCGAACAGTCCATTATCTCGCTGAAGTTTTTCGCAGACCTGAAACACGAACAGATTGGCGAAGTTCTGGAACTAAAAGGCGGAGCCGTCCGAGTCGCCCTTAATCGAGCACTCGACAAGCTGCGCGTCCGCCTCCGCAAAGATGATTCCTGCCATTCGTCAACTTCGGCCGATGGAGACAACGACAATGAATGACTCCAACAATCACTGGGAAGACCTGTTTCAGCAACTGCCGTTCGAACCGACTGTGCGAGCAGAACATCGACAGCAACTGAAGACTGATGCCCTGGATGCCCTAGATGCCTTTGACGCCTTCGACGATTCGCAGCAGCACCCCGGATCTCAAACCAAACGCTTGGGACAGACGCTCATGAAGTACAAAATTCCTCAGCTCACTGTCGGTATCGTTGTGGCTTGTTGGTGGTCGTCGCTGCGAACGTCAACTTTGGTCGAACGGCATTCGCCATTGAAAACGTCGTCGCCAAGCTTGTGAATGCAAAGTCCGCACGATGGGAAACCGTGATTGATCTCGGAAGCCTTGGCAAACACACCAGCCGGACAGCCATCATGCCCGGACGGACTCGGCAGGAAGACGAGGACGGTTCGGTCATGATCATCGACTGGAAATCGGGGCAAGCGTTGAGCCTGTCGCCTGATTCGAAGACGGCCATGCGAATGGAAATGGGGCTGGATTTCGAGGAGCTCGAGGAATTCAAATTCTTGAACCAGTTCCAGACACTAAGAGACAGCCTTGGCAGCAGCCTCGAATCCGACGGACTGAACAACGTCGAATCACTCGGAAGCAAGATCATTGATGGTCGAAAGCTGACGGGTTATCGCTTCGACGGGCAAGAGAAAATCACAATCTGGGCCGATCCTAAGACTGAAGTTGCCGTGCAGATTGAATTGACGATCGGGGCTGACGTTCACTTTGTGATGAAGAACTACAACGCCGATGTTCCGGTCGACGAGACTTTGTTTAGCCTAGAAATTCCTGATGGCTATCAGGTCATGGAAGTCGATCTGCCGACAGGCATGCCATCGGAAGCGGAGTTCATCCGCACCTTGAAATTGAGCTGCGAATGCTGCGATGGAATGTTTCCGCCGGCACTGGACATCATCTCGACCTCCACAGTCTCCGCAGACATTCAGGTGCATCTGATTAAGTCAATGGAAATTGACCCAACCGGTGCCACGGGAAATCAAATTGCAGAATTAACGCGCGCCACAATGGGCTTCGCGTTCGCGACAAAGATGTTAGTTAGCAATGAACGCGACGCTCATTATGCTGGAGCCAACGTGAAGCTAGGAACAACAGATCGGCCGATCTTTTGGTACCAGCCCGAAGGCTCAGACCAGTACCGCATCATCTTCGCGGATCTCACGGTACAGCCAGCCGCCTCAGCCCCAATCGTCGATGGTGCCGTCAGGCTATCGCTTTGAGTCGGAATTCGTGAACAGCAGCCCAGGGTCAAGCGGTAGACACCGCGCTGATTCCGGAACCGTCGTCGAAGGGGTCGGTGATGTCGTTGCTGCCGGTTGCCCAGACGGCTTGTTGAGTCAGCAGCACGTTGCCTCGAATGGTGGCCACCGACACATCCGCTGCGTCTCGGCCGCTTCCGATGCGCACTAGGCCCAGAATCGAAGTTAATCGAGTCGGGTCGAACAGATACCAGTTGCCGTCTAGGAAGGCTTCCATAAAACCGTGAAAGTCTGGCGGCTGCAGGTCCACGGCATAGCCAGACACATATCGCGCCGGAATGCCGATGCCGCGACACAAAGCGATCGCCAGATGAGCGTAGTCGCGACAGACTCCCGTTCTTTGCAGCAGAACGTCGGCTGCGGTTGTCGTTGCGGTGGTGCTGCCTAGGGTATAGTCGAGTTGTTCGAACACCCAATTGCACACCGCCTGAACTCGACTGTAACCCGGATACAGCTGGCCGAATTCTTCGAAAGCGAAGCGTGACAGCAAATCGCTTTCGCAATATCGACTCGGGTTCAGATACGTCAAGACTTCCGGTGGGGTGCGAGAAATCGGGGATTCGCAGACGTTATTGGAATTCTGCGTTTCGTGCGTCAATTCCACAGTGGCACGATAAGAAACCTTCAGCTCACACGGTTCTGCAACCACGCGTTGCAGCTGATTGCCAGCCGATCCAATCTTGCAGTGTTCCACCGTCAATTCCGGCGTCAGCGTCAGTTCTTCTGACAGAATCTGTTGATGAGTGTTGCGAGCGGCAAGGATCTGAAACAAAAACACGGCCGAGGATCGAACCTGATAAGTGAGGTCGCAGCCAACAAGAATGGACATAGTTCAGAAGCCTAATGGGAAGGACCAGCCGTTTTGGCGCTAGCCACGGACTTGAGGCTGGAAACTGAGGCACGAGTGCTGATGTTCTTCCACAAGCCGGAAATTAGAAGACTACCGGATAACTGCCCAAAAAGTGAGACACTTACGGCTTCGATTATCAATCCCACGAGATAAATGAGCCGTCTGGCGGAACACAAGCTAAACCTGAGCATTGTTCATTCTTATTTCCGATTGGACGGCTGCATTTTGCAAGCCACGTCTTCCCCTAGCCAAGTGGGATGGTGACAATCGATGACTGGGGCGAGGCTGGTTCAGAACAACTGAAATCGGCAGTCTTTGACGACGCCCCAAATGCCTTTTCACGAAAACAATCATGCCCCGACTTTCTGACGCCGGAACTCAACTGGTCCAAAATCTATCACAGCGACACGGTGTTTCCACAGACGCGGTGACTCATATGCTGATCGCCGTCCACAACGGCAACGGTTCGATGGCGCAATTTAATCACTCCGAGTTCGGCGGCTGCGGGCAATGGATGCGGGGTGGCATGACGATGGTCAGCGACCTGTTCAACAACCATTTGAAATACCGAGTCGACAGCATTTGCAGCGATATCTCCAACGAACTGGCGAACCATCAGTCGTCGCCGTTCAGCGGATCGTTTCAGTCTCAAAGCCAAAACGGCAACACGGCTCAGATGCAGGGCAGCGGCGGCATCGGTTCCAGCAACAGTTTGTTCGTGCCAGATCCCGAAGCCAACTGGTGGCCGCAGGATCTGGGAGCTCCCAATGCCGTGGGGTCTCAAAATCACGTTCGCTACGCCTACTTCAGCAACAGTCGACGATTGGCTGTCAAAACGGGCACGGACACTTGGGTCTACGATACCGGGAATCACCAGATCGGCGGCTTTTCGCAACAGCAAGGGGTGGGCGGTTCGATCACCTTCACAAGCCAGTTCGGAACCGTGAATCTATCAACGCTGCCCGTTGTTTCACGCAACGGCGTCTTGCAGCCCGCCCCAGTGGCCGCACCAGTTCCTGCGCCTGCTCCCGTGTTCGACAATGACAATGGAAATACTTCGCAACCCCAGCAGCAGGAAACGGCTCCTGCAGTTTCCGATTCTACGTCAGGGACGAACCAGTCGTCGCCGTCGTCGCCAGTCACCGGTGAAAGTGTGATCGACACGCTGGAACGCCTTGGCGGACTGCGTGACAAGGGCTACATCACGGATGAAGAGTTCGCCGCCAAAAAGGCGAACTTGCTGGATCGTTTGTAGCCGTCCGTAACTTTCTGTAGCTCGGTGGTCCCCACCGAGCTACGGATCGGCCAGTGTTTCCACAATCCCATCGCGGCTGATCAGTCGCGTTTCTGTTTTGCCTTGTACACCGCAGGCTGCGATCCATCTGTTCTTCAGATCGGCGGCCAACGAGTCTGTGATTTTTCGTTTCGGCAGATCGGACACCTTTCCGCCCGCTCGATGGGAATGTCCGCCGCCGTTGCCCAGTTCGCGAAGCGTCGCTTTCACCAAGTCGGCCGCACTGTCCGTGTCTTCTTCCGTGCGGACGGAGCAAAAGAAGTCACCCGCAATGGCCGCCCCACAAAACACGCGATTGATGCCTTCACTGCGAATCAGCAGGTCCGCCACCTCGCCCACAATTTCCTGCCCTTGAGCTCGCGGCAGCAGGCAAAACGCCGCGTCTTCCAGCAACAACGTACTCTGCAACGCTAACACCAAATCGCCATAGTACGCCTGTGCCAGCGGTGCATTTTGAATTTCTGCCAGCCATTCCGGGTTGGCAAATCTGGTCAGCCACGTGATCACGGATCGATCCAGCATCGTGTGTCGAAACTCATTGCCGCAGGTTTCTGTGCGAATCGCGTACAGCAGTGCCGTCGCCAATCGTTCGCCCGGCTTAATGCCCTGTTCCTGCAAATAGTTGGCCGCAATTGTGGCACAAGCCGCCATTTGCGGACGGATGTCCGTAAACGGAACGCTGGACCGTTGACTGCCCAAGTGATGATCGATGACCGCCACGACTTCAATCTTAGGACTGGTCAATAAGTGACCGGCAACTTCCGGCCCGCAATCGACAAGTATGACGGCCGTGCGCGACTTCGGAATAAAGCGGTGAACCAATTCGATGGGCGGTTCAACCAGCTTCATCATGTGGCGATTTTCCGCGCGAACAACGTCGCCTCCACCAATCAGCTTGGCTTGGATGTTTAGTTTCTTATCGATCAACCGCCGAATCGCCCAACCCGCAGAAATCGCATCCGGATCGGGGTTGTCGTGAGTGACGATGGCGATGTTCTTAAAACCGGCCAGGACGGCCAGCAGTTCTTCCGATCGCTTGCGCTTGAGTGTTCGTGTTCGTTGTTGTTTGGGCATCTTGTTGGTCGCTTCGATTCGAAACCGAAGCACTTTAGGTAAGAAAGAAAATAATAGGTCATCCGTCGACCGTCTGAAGTCGCTCCTGCTCTCAGCCGCTTTGGCACTAGCCACGGTTCCGCATGTTCTCAGCCGCTTTGGCACTAGCCACGGACCCCGCATGTTAGCCGTTTGGCGCTCGTGCTAAGATCCTTCAGTTCCGTCCGGCTTCTTGCCCGTCGCCTGCGACAAGTTTTTTTTGTGTGTGTCGGAGGATTTGTCATGAGTGATTTGCCATTGGTCATTTTTCATTTGAAGGACATGACAAATGAAAGATGACAAATAACAAATATGTCGCTGCCGATCCTAGCAGACCCGAGCTTCCGGAAGCCGGACGGAATTTAAGGGTTCTCGCACGAGCCACGGTTCCCAGTTCTCGTGAAAACCGGGGCTAGCGCCCAAACGGCTAACGTTCAAGCAGCACTATACCAGCCACGGCAGCATTAGCTGAGCAAACGACAGCACGAAAAAGAAGCCGCACATATCTGTCAGAGTTGTCAAAATCGGGCCCGACGCCAACGCCGGATCAAGCTTAAAACCTTTCAGTAATAGTGGAATTAAAGCGCCTAGACAAACCGCAATCAACGTGTTGGCCGCCAATGCTCCACCCACGACCAGTCCCAAAGCGGGTGATCCCTTCCAGACAAAGGCCACAATGCCTAACAGTATTCCCAGAGCGATCCCGTTCAACAATCCCAGCAACACCTCTTTGCGGAAAACGTGCAGATAGTCGCCCGGTCGAATCACGCCCAGCACCAATTCTCGAGTGCTAACAGCCACCGCCTGGTTGCCGCTACAACCGCTCATGTCCGACACCATCGGCAAAAATACGGCCAGCGCGATCACGGCGGAAAGCGTTTCTTCGTACATCGAAATCACGCTGGCAGCAATAATGTTCAGCACGATATTGATGCTCAACCAAGACAATCGACGGCCGCAACGCGTTTTCAGCGGCAAGCTGCGAAGTTCTTCGCCCCCCAAAATCCCGGCGAAACGCAGAAACGTTCGCCCCGCCTGTTCTTCGCTGGCGTGCTGAATATCGCTGCGACTGACCACGCCCACCAGCATTCCGCCAGCATCGACCACCGGCAATCCAAACAGCGAACCACCGTCGAACAGACGCTGCAGTTTGTCCAGTGTCATCGAATCATCCACACTGATCGGATTCTTGATCATCATTTGAGAAATGCGACGCCCGCGAGGTGCCAGCACCAGATCTCGCAATGGCAGGACACCGACCAGCCGGCCTTCGCTGTCGCCCTTGTGATCCGAATCATCGGCCACCGCAGAACTCACGACATAAATATATTGCACGTTGTAGTTGGCGTAGTCGTCAGCAAACTGCCGCAAATCGTTCAGCACATCGTCCACAGAATTCTTTTCGCGGTAGGCGAGATATTCTGTGTTCATCAATCCGCCCGCACTGTCGCGGTCGAACTTCGCCAGAAAACGAATACTCTTCGCGTCTTCGGCGGGCAGTTCTTCAAGAATCGCTTCCGATTGTTCTTCGCTGAGCTGATCCAGCAGGTCGGCTTGCACGTCGCTGTGAATGAAGTCGAAGATGGTCGCCGCATCTTCTGCGGGCAGCGTCGCCATCAATTGAGCGGCCTGAAGCTCAGGCAGTGTTTCGATCAGGCGAGCGGCGTCTTCGTCACTTAGGATTGTCAGAAACGTGCGTTGTTCGTCGACTGAAGCACGCCCCAGCAAGCGCGTGATTTCTCCGGGCGGCAGGCTGTCCAGATATTCATGAGCCGCCGTTGTATCGCGGGTTTCCAAGACCAGACGCAACCGCGCCCACTCGTTGCCGGATTCCACTGTTGCCGCAGTCGTGTCTTCTGCCGGTTGTTGCAGCAGGTTATTCATTTGCGAATTCCTTTTCTTCCATCTTGATCATGGTCTGAGTCATTGGCGATCCGACTGCGGTGCTTTAGCGTTTCAGCCAGCCGCGCTGCCAAAAAAAGAACAACATTCCGCCGCCGATAGCTGCCATCAAACTCAACGCCATCGGATAGCCATAAATCCAGTGCAGTTCCGGCATATTATACGCGGACACGTGGGTGTCGAAGTTCATGCCGTACAGTCCAGCCACAAAACTTAGCGGGATGAAGACGGAAGACACAATCGTCAACACCTTCATGATTTCGTTTTGCCGCATGCTGACCTGCGTAAAATGAAAGTCGCGGATGTCCGATGCAATTTCTCGCGACGTATCCACAATGTCGATAATCTGAATCGTGTGGTCATAGCAGTCTCGCAAATACGTTCGCGTTTCTTTAGCGAAGTGGGCTTCCACGTCACGCAGCAACGCATTGACCAGTTCTCGATGAGGCCAGATGGCCTTTCGCAGCACGTAGAATTCACTACGCAGACGGTGAATTCGGCTGACGACGTGTTTCGATTTTTGGGCAATTAGCCCGTCTTCTAGCGCGTCGAGCTGTTCGTTGTATTGATCGAGTACCGGAAAATAACCGTCGATGACCGCGTCCAGAATCGCGTACGCCAGATAGTCGGCACCGACCGCACGAATTCGTCCCAATTGATTGCGAAGTCGCTTTCGCACAGGATCAAGACAATCACCAACGTATTCCTGAAACGTAATCACAAAGTTTTTGCCCAAGATCATACTGATCTGCTCAGTCTTCAAGTGCTGATCAATGCTGACCATCCGCGCCACAATGAATAGATGGTCATCGAACTCCTCCACTTTCGCCCGCTGATGAACGTTGACGATGTCTTCCTGAACAAGTTGATGCAGCCCGAATTTGTGACCGATGCCTTCGACAGTCGCCGCGTCGCCTAGGCCGCTGACGTTGAGCCACGTAATCGTGTCGCCAGCATTCACGGGGCGAAGCTGATCGATGGAATCAATCGACCGTTCGTCCAGCGAATTCTCGCTGTACTCAATAACGGTGATTTCTGGGTGAGGCGCTTCGGGATCGACGACCACCATGCCGGGCCGATTTCCGGGCTTGGTGCGTCGAGAGCGAACCAAATTCATGATGCGGCCCGGACGATAGCGGTGCGAGTGCGGCTTAGGATGTGTCATCTGTCGTTTCGGGATCACAGAAGGGTTCAAAGAGGGCAATGGGGCAACCAAACGCATGCACCATATCACCGGACAATCGCAGTCTACCAGATCGACGATGTCACACGTCCAGCCCGCACGTCCAGCCCGCACGTCCAGCCCGCACCAGATGCACGCCGCGTGCCGAATCGATTTTACGCCGTTCGCGATTCGATGCCGAGCCCAGAACGACGGCGCATTGATAAGAGATCGCTCAGACTGGCCACGAATTAACCAACCACGCGATTGACAGGCAGCTCAGCGGAAACAAACCAATTACGTTCTCGCCCCCCGGCGTCCACCGCCGATTTCGTGAGCGCCGTGCCGCTCACAAATTTCGACTAAATCGACAGCTTGTTCACATCGGTGGAGACATGTTTTTGCACTACGCGTTTTTGCAACCCACATTTGGCCAACAATAGAAACGATAGCTGGTCAAATGTGACTTTCCGGACCCACATTTGGCCAACTTCTAAAAAACAGCTGAATCCGCCAGACGGCCCTGACGCCTCAAAATACAGCACTTGCGTGGTCTGTTTGTTCGATATCCGCAATTTCTGACGGTACCCTGTGTGACCTTGATAGAAAACTCACGCCAGGGAGGCTGTATGCCCGCCGAAGCCGAAACGACACCGGAAATTACTAATTCAACATTGGATAAAATTCTGGCTGCGCAAATCATCGTCGGTTGGGCCGGAGAATCCGGCGAGGTGCCGCGCATGGGCTGGTGGTCGACGGATTTCTGCAGCGAGTTCGGTGGCGATGCCTTGTTTCAGGAATTACTGCCTCACACATGGCGTTGGGCAACTCTACAGAGTGTCCGAGAAACGGCCGCACGCATCGATGCTCGCCTGAGATCAGAGACACACGATGCCGATACGGTGGTCTCGCTATTCAACCTTGGTTTTGTTGTCGACGAACGACTGGAAGACCGCTTCCAGGACTTGAAACGCTCCGGCCAAACTCCGGAAGCAGCACTCCCTGCTCTGGAGACCGTCCTGTCCCCCGAATGGAAGCAGGACGAATTCAAAGACTGGGTCAGTGGCCATGCGGGCGTCACCTTCGAAAAGCTCCCGACTGGCCGCCGGATCCGAGGTAAGTTGCCGCAATCCCTGGACCTGCTGATCGACAAACTGATTGGCGGTCTGTTGCCATTGGCAGACGAATATCCGATGCCGCATTTCCGGAGAGACGCATGACACAGCGTCCTTCTGAAGCCACAAAGTACCACACTCGGCTGATGAAAGCCGGTCTGGCCATTGACGACTGCCGAGCCTACTGGCGAGCACGACTCACAAAGCCTGCGCCAACAGCGGAGATAGCATTTTCTGAGTACTGGTTTGGTGCACGAAGTCTGCTGTTTCTGCAGCGTTTGCTGACGGACATGAAACAACGGTTCGAGGTCTTTCCTGAATCGCTGCAAGTCCTGTCGTCATGGACACACATGACCTCGCGAACACGAACGCTTGTCTGTCACTGGCATCTTCAGCTGGCAGATCCGCTGTATCGACTTTTTACGGGGGAATACCTGCCGGCTCGCAAAGCGGCCGCATTCGAAAATGTGAAACGATCCGTGGTCGCAAACTGGATTGAAGAAGTCTGCCCAGACAGATGGCAGGCAAATACTCGCAACCAAATCGCGCGCAAACTATTGTATGCAGCAAAAGACGCCAGTCTGCTGACAGCAGCAAAGAATGAATGGTACTTTGCTGCACCGGACATCGAAGCAGAATCCGTGACCTACCTGATCTACGTGCTTAAAGAAATCGACTTCGACGGCACATTGACGGACAACCTTTATCTGAAGTCCCTTGGCTTGAACGGAGACAATCTCGCGACAATTCTGCGGAAAGGGACGGCGATCAAAATTCATCGCCAAAGTACCCTTGTCGACTTCACGTGGCAGTTTGATTCCCTTGCAGACTGGGCGGTTGCCAATGGAATCGCCCGTGACTTACCAACAGGAGAAGTCGCGTGAGTGGCAGTCTGTTTGACAAAACAAAGTTACAGCAGGGCATGTCGGAACTGAAGGACGACTTAATTCAGGATTCCGGCCCGCAGATCAGCACGATGCGGAACTATCGCTTCGCCATCATGCAATACGATCCGCAGGATGAGTTCGAATTAAGAAGCGAAGTGGCCAAGCTGGGTTCGTCGCTGGAAGGTGCAGGCTGGGTGGTCTTGACCATCGACCTGCAAAAGCTGCTTCTGGCTCGCGTACAGCGTGAAGGCGATCGATTCATTGAACGAATGATTGCCAGAGAAAAACGACTGACCGGGCCACCCAAGAACACTGGATTGAACGACCTCTCCGAAAAAATCAGCAATCTTATCGAAGGCAAGGATGGGATCGCGGGAGACTGCAGTCGCATCATTCAACGCCACGCCCAGGAGAATCCTGACCAGGTCGATCGTACTGTGGCCTTGATCGCTCGCGCGGGAAGTCTGTATCCATTCTATCGGTCATCGGCCCTGTTACGGCATCTTGATGGAAGCACAAAAAACGTTCCCGTGATTCTGTTCTATCCCGGCAGCAGGCAGGGGCTCACCGGGCTTTCGTTTATGGGCCAACTTGATCCGGACAATGACTATCGTCCGCGGATTTATCCCGAGCAGAGGCATTAACGCGAGTTCCCCAGAGTTCCGCGTTCCTCACAATATCAGTCACTGAAATCCCAACGCCAATGAAGATCCGCGAAACATTCGAACATGTTGTCACCCGAGATATCCCGCCGGTGGTCTATTTCCACGAACAGACGCCGAAGAAGCTGGACGAAGAAGTATCGGAATACATCATCACAGGCGGCTATCCAAAGTCGCATGTGAACCATCGTTCGGATGGTATTCACGAAAGCTATGTGCGGCTGATGAGTACCATCGCGGATGAACTGGAAAAGTCGGGCGGACCGGATCTGCCCAACATCTGGGTGTCGGGATTTTACGGTTCTGGTAAATCCAGCTTTGCAAAAGTACTGGGAATGGCTTTGGATGGAGCCGAACTGCCCGATGGAAGATCTGTCGCCGAAGCATGGCTGAAAAGAAACACATCGCAGAATCGCCAGGAAATGGTCGATGCCTGGAACAGGCTGAAAAGCAAAGTGGATTCTTTCGCCGTTGTGTTTGATGTCGGAGGAGCTGCCAAAGATAACGAACATGTCCACGCAACCATTATGCGGCACGTGCAGAAGCGACTTGGTTACTGTTCAACCAGTGCCAGTGTCGCCGACTTTGAATTAAAACTGGAACGCGAAGGCGAATGGGATCGCTTCATTCAACTGGCCAGCGAACACCTAGACGAACCATGGCAGAAGAAAGTGGAAGAAGAAGACATGTTCGCTGACGAAGACTTTTCGTTAGTGATGTCACACACGTTCCCCAAACACTTTCCGGAACCCATGACGTGGTTCGAAAGCCGTGCGGGCACTCACAAACGCAACGAATCACCAGCGGATGCGGTCAAAGCCATCGGTGACATGATCAGGATCCGCAAGCCGGGCGCCACGCTGTTTGTCGTCATCGACGAAGTTTCACAGTACGTCCTGCCTGTCGACGACCGGCAGGAACGACTGCGAGCCTTTGCTTCTGAACTTGGCTCCAGTCTGAAGGGCCAGGCGTGGATGATTGCGTTGGGACAGCAGAAACTGGATCAGGAAGCCCACGATTCATTTCAGGTCAAAGTGAAGGACCGTTTCCCGCCGAAGCTGCGAGTTCACCTGTCCCCCACCAACATCCAGGACGTCGTTCATCGGCGGTTACTGAAGAAAAGCACCACAGGCGAAGACTACCTGCGTCAAGAGTTCGCAACCTATCAGCCAGACCTGCAACTTTACGCCTACGGCTGCGAAGAAATTACATCCACAGAATTCGTGGAATTCTATCCGATGCTGCCCAAGCAGATCGACTTGATATTGCGGATGACCAGTGCTCTGCGAACTCGCTCCGGCCGAGCACAGGGGGACGATCAGGCCATTCGAGGTCTGTTACAGATGCTGGGCGAATTGTTTCGAGCTCAGAATCTGGCAGAAGAAGACGTTGGGGCTCTGGTCACTGTTGACAGAATTTACGACGTCCAGAAATCAGCCCTCGATTCTGATGTCGACCAAAGCATGTCACGAATCCTGCACCAGTGTTCTGGCGAAGACGAAATCTACATCCGAGTCGCCAAAGCCGTCGCGATGCTGGAACTGATTCAGGAATCCGAGCCCACCACGCCAAAACTGGTCGCTCAGTGCCTGTACGATCACCTCAAGACCGGCAATCAGGAACAGAAGATCCGGGAAACGTTGGAAGCGTTAAAGCTGCGAGGACTATTGGGATATTCAGAAAAGGAAGGCTACAAAATTCAGTCGTCCGCCGGAGAAGAATGGGAACGAGAACTGATCGACGTCCCGGTCTCACGCGAAGCTGTTAGCGAGCTTATCAAAACCGGACTGGATTCACTGCTGGCTGATGTTGAACGACAAAAGCTGGATAGTCGCCCTTTTCCTTGGGCGGCCGTGTTTTCTGACGGACGAAAGATGGACGACGCCAGAATTCGTAACCCTCAGGATCCCGCGGTGGTGCGAATCGACTTTAGGTTTCTGAGAAAGGATCAAAGATCAGAATCGGAATGGATCCTTAAAAGCGATGAATCATTATTCAAAGATCGCATTCTTTGGATCTGTGGCGAAACCGACCAAATGCACGACGCTGCAAAGCAATATGCTCAGTCGAAATTGATGGTTGACAAGTACTTGAAGCGAAAAGACTCACTTCCCAAACCCAAACAAATTCTGCTGCAACAGGAACAACACAGGACAGAAGCCCGACTGGAAGCGTTGTCCAAAGAAATTGCGGCCGCATGGCAGGCTGGCGTCTTCTATTTCCGGTCAACTCAAATGCCTGCCAGCAAAGAAGGCAACTCTTTCAACACGTCACTGTGCTCTGTGGCCAGAAAGTGTCTGCACGACATTTACTACAAGTTTGACAGCACTCAGGTCAGTCCGTCAGAAATGATGTTGCTGGTGGAAAAGCAACTCACCGGACCACCGAAAAAGTTCATGTCAGATGGCCTGGGCATTCTGGAAAAAGATGGAGATCGCTTCGCGGCCACCTGTTCCGGCACAACGCCACAACGGATTTTGGATTTCATCGAGGTAGAACATGGAGTCTCCGGCAGCAGTCTGCTGGCTCGGTTCTGCGGTCCGCCATACGCTTACACGGCTGAGGTGGTGAAAGCCTGTGTGGCCGGGCTGTTGCGTGCCGAAAAAGTGATGCTGCAAACAGAAGGCGGCGACAAAATCAATGTCATTCGCGACCCCGGTGTTCGTGAGGTCTTTGAGCAGGACGGGCGTTTCAAGAAAGCCGACATTTATCCGGCCACGCAAACCGACGTTACGCCTCAGGTGAAAGCTCGCATCCATAAGCTCTTTGCTGATCATCTGGGACGCACCATTGAAAAGGATAGTGCCGTGATCGCGGACGCCGTGAGTCAGGCGTTTCCGGAAAAAGCAGCCATGCTGCGCCACACACTGCAGCAATTCTATTCTCTCTCGCTAAATGCAGAAGCTCCGAAAGAACTACTCAATCTGAATGCTGCTTTCGAAGATTGCCTGCGACGGGTTCGAGAAACCAATCCCACGTTAATGCGAGTGGCTCAGCACATCGATACTCTGCGTGAAGGGCTGCAAACGCTAAACCTGTGGCATGGAGAATTAACCACAGAAGCTGTGCAGAACGTTCGCGATGCGGTCATTGTGCGAGACAAGCATCTGCAACAGCTGCACGAAGTCGACGGTTTGCCGGCAGAACAGAACGAGCACGCGGCAGCGCTTGACTCACACTTGCAGGGACACCGACCCTGGCAGGAAATCAGCAGCCTGCACGATGCCATCGAAGGAATTCGAGACGCTTACACAACAGAACGAGCTCGACTGCTGGCCGGACAGGGCACAGCGATCGAATCTGCGAAAGCTGCCATCCGCAGCCGGACGGGTTTCAGCACGTTGTCTGCAGAAAAATCGTCACGAGTCCTGAAACTGCTGGAAGACGCCGAAGACAACACGACGCCGGAAGCGATCGCTCCGTCGCTGGCTGCTCTGAAGACATCGTTTCAATTAAGACTGGAAACCGCACGGCACGAAGCCAATGCGTTGCTGGACCGGCTGCTAAGCGAAGGTGACAACCCGATGATCGTTCCGGTCGACCTGCACCTGGACAACCGGGAACTGGCGTCTGAAGCAGACGTTGATGCTTTGCTGGCAGAAATTCGTAAACGTCTGCTGGAACAACTGAAGTCCGGTCAAAGAGTGAGACTGATCTGAAATGTCGATGACACCTGAAGCCAAATCGAGACTTTCCAAAGTCATTCGCGGAACGCAGAACGCCAACAACGGTGGACTGCGACAGCTGCTGCTGGATGAACTGCAGGCCGAAACAGAACGTCGGTACCGCCTGACAATCAAAAACATCAAACAGGCGAACCTGAATGAAGCCCACGAAACTAAACGTCGTCGGTTGCAGGACTGGATTGACGAACAGGTGCGCGCCGAAACGGGCAGCCACAAACGGAAGGCCACAGACTTTCTGCAACAGGCCGTCAAACAGGCGGCGTACACGCTGCTGAACCGCCTTGTCTTCCTGAAGCTGATGGAAGGCATGGGGCTGCGCAAACCGTTGGTGCTGACCGGCGGCTGGAATAGTTCCGGCTATCGCGACTTCCGAGCGCTGGGAGCCACACTGGCTCGAGACGAATCCGATCGCAGCGAAGGCTTTTCGTTTCTGCTGAAATTGATCTTTGAAGATCTGGCCACGGAACTGCCGGGGCTGTTTGGTTCAGCGGGCATTGCAGATCTGATTCCTGTGACGGATAGTCTGCTGCAGACCATTGTCGAAGCCTTTGACAATGCAGAACTGGAAACATGCTGGTCAGACGACATGACGCTGGGCTGGGTGTATCAGTACTGGAACGATCCGGAACGAGAAGCCATCGATGCCAAGCTGAATGACGGCGGCAAGGTGGAACCTCATGAGATCGCCAGCAAGACACAGATGTTCACAGAACGGTACATGGTGGACTGGCTGCTGCAGAACAGTCTGGGACCAATGTGGCTGGCGATGTGTCGCCAACACGGCTGGACGCCCGACTGCGAAGCCGACGGCACACTGGCCGCACTGGAACAACGCCGAATCGCATGGCGAGCCCAACGTGATGCCGGTGAAGTCGAACTGACAGATCTGATGCCGCTGCAGACGGATATGGAACGGCGCTGGGCGTATTATGTGCCTCAGCCGATTCCCGACGATGCGGTACAGCATGCACCGGACAGCGTGCGAGACTTGAAAATCCTAGACCCCGCCGTCGGCAGCGGCCATTTTTTGGTGGTAGCGTTTGACCTGCTGGTGGCGTTGTATGAAGAGGAAGCCCGGCATCGAGCAGAAGCGATTCATCCCGCAGGGATTTCCCCATCAAACGCACCGGCGATTTATCCCGCAGGGATTTCAGCCATTAGCCGGGGGTCGAGCGAAGCGAAAACCCCCGGAACCGAAACCCTCACGCGCACCGACCCCGGAAGGGTCGCACCGTCCGCGCAACCTGCGACCCCTCCGGGGTCGAACGCAATTAACGCGACCGAATCCGGGGGTGCGCCTACCGGCGACCCCCGGCTAATCGCTCAGACCCCTCCGGGGTCAAACGCAGCCGACGCAATCCCTGCGGGATCGAACGCATCCGACGCAACCCCTCCGGGGTCGAACGCATCCGACGCAATCCCTGCGGGATCAAACGCACCAACTCTCGACTCTGGCGTCTCAACTCTGGACCCTCCCCCCTCAACTCTGGACTTCACCCCCACCGCCATTGTCGAACGGATTCTCGAACACAACCTACATGGCATCGATCTGGATCCGCGAGCCGTGCAGATTGCGGCGGCGGCGTTGTGGCTGAAGGCTCAGACAACGTGTCCGGACGCCCAACCCAAGCAGTTGAATCTGGTGGCCAGCAATCTGGGCATCACGTCTCTGGCAGACGACGACGCGGGTCTGGTGGAACTGCGAAAAGCGGTGGAACAAGAAACCGGCATCCCGGCCACGCTGACCAATCAGATTGTCGAAGCTCTGCGAGGGGCCGAGCATTTGGGCAGCTTGTTAAAAGTTGATGCAGCGATTGCCGCTGCGATTGATCAGCTGGAAGATCAGCGAGCCAGTGCGCGGGAAGAAGTGACGTACAATCTGTTTGGGCCGGACGGCGAATACGTCAAGCATTCCGGTGCGGTGGACAGAACGGCTGTTGAAACCGGCATTCTGTCCGCACTGGAAAATTTCCTCAGCCGTCACACCAGTGCCGATGAACTCGGCCTGCGACTACGAGGACAGCAGCTGGCTGCGGGCGTGCGGTTTCTGCGGATGAATCGAGAAGGCGTGTACGATTTGATTGTGGCCAATCCGCCGTATCAGGGCACAAGTAAACTGGCTCAGAAAAAGTATGTGGAAACCCAATACACGCTGGGGAAAGCGGATTTGTTTGCCGCATTTTTGCTGCGAGGCTTGCAGCTTGTGCGACCGCACGGCGTGAGTGCCATGCTGACGATGCGGAACTGGATGTTTATCAAACAGTACTCGGGTTTGAGGCAGCATTTGTTGGAAGAGTTTGACCTGCGAGCGCTGGGGGATTTAAGTTCCGGCGCGTTTCAGGAAATCAACGCGGCGCAGGTCGTCGTCTCGGTGGCGATGACGACGTTTGGACGTCGAAGCCGGACGGACGCGAAAAGTGTGGCAGTACGTCCGTTTGATGACGAAACGCTGTTGACCGTTGGCGAAACGCAGCGAAAACGAGCCGCCACGCTGTGCCACATCGGCCGCCACGAATTCGACCCCGCCGCCCTGAAAGTCGTCCCCGAATGCCCGCTCGTGTATTGGTGGGATGAATCTTTGCTGCGAAAATATCAAAGCGCGCCGCTTATTGGAGACGTCTCGCCAAGCAGGGCCGCCCAATCAACTGGCGACAACGTAAGATTCATTCGCTGCGTGTGGGAGATTGACACTCCAGGTTTTCAACGTGCGTCTGTTTCCAATCGTTACTGGCAACCGCTGATCAAAGGCGCGGCTGGGACCGCGTGGTGTGAACCACTTGGTTTCGTCGTTGCGTGGGGCAATCATGGACTGCCCCTCAAGGCTTCAAAATCGCACAAAACGGACGTTCCGACATGCAGCCTCGCAAGCGAAGAGTTCTACCTAAATGTGCCCGGTGTTGCCTTCAGCGCCATTGGCGCTGAATTCACCGCGAGAGCGCACAGATATCCAAGTGTGTTTGAGTCAATGGGGAGTTCAATATTTCCCTTGGATCTGCCGAATGCGGTCTGTGCAATGAACAGTTCAACATCCCGTGAAATCTTGACCTCCCTCAATCCCACGGTACATTTCCAAGTCGGCGACGTGAATCGTTTGCCGCTCTTTCAGGTTTCAGATTCTCGGACAATCTGGCCGCGACTGGAAGATGCGTTTACGAATCACGAATCCCATCGCGAACCGTCCGTTGAATTTCTTCAACCGGGGCCATCGCCGTGGCGGTATGCTCAGCAGTGGGCTCAGCGGGCGGTGGATCGGGACGACGGGCAGCCGTTGCCCGAGTATCTCGCACAGCTCGATCCCGAACCGCCCACCGATCACATCAGCTTCGCCCTCGGCGTGGCCCTCGGAAGGTTTGAGGAGTCTGCGATGACTCTGGACTCTTCCGCGATTCATCCCGCAGGGATTGCAGCCATTAGCCGGGGGTCGAGCGAAGCGAAAACCCCCGGATCCCAATCCCCCAAACGCACCGACCCCGGAGGGGTCGAAGATGGTGCAGACTCTGCGACCCCTTCGGGGTCGAACGCATTAAACGCGACCGATTCCGGGGGTGCGCTGCGCGACCCCCGGCTAATGGCTGAGATCCCTGCGGGATCAAACGCACTGCCGCACGGCATCCTGTTTCTGGACGGAACGCTGGCCGACAACGATCTGCGCGATGGACTCGGACTTCCGCAGGCAAAAATCATTCATGACACCTGGCAAACTCACGGCCACGCCATCGCCGGCAACACAAGCGTCCGCAAATGGCTGCGGACGAAGTTCTTTTCCGACGTTCACAAAGGCATGTACGAAAACCGGCCGATTCACTGGCCGCTCACATCCGCCAACAAAACCTTCGTCGCCTGGATCAACATCCACCGCTGGAACGCTCGGACGCTGACTCATCTGCTGGCCAAACTCAACGACACACTCCGCCGTATCAACGGAGAAATCGAAGACCTGCAGAACGCGCGGAACAGCACTGATAAGTCCGCCGCTCGCGATGCAAAGGATACCTACGACGACACGCGAGCGTGGAAAGCAGAACTGGAAAACTTCATCGTCAACGTACAGCAGTGTGCCGACAAAGGCCCGCCGTTTCCAGAAGTGCCCGCTGGCAAACAAGCCGTCCCGCCACGTGACTGCGATGCGGCGTTCGATCCCGATCTGGACGATGGCGTGATGATCAACAGTGCGGCGTTGTGGCCGTTGTTGGATCCCGTGTGGAAAGATCCGAAGAAGTGGTGGATTGAACTCGCCAACGCCAACCCCAAAGGCAATAAAGACTACGACTGGTCTCACCTGGCCATGAAGTACTGGCCTGATCGAGTCGACGGAAAATGCCAGACCGATCCGTCGCTGGCTGTCGCTCACGGCTGTTTCTGGAAATACCACCCCGCCAAAGCCTGGAAATGGGAACTCCGCCTGCAGGACGAAATCGGCCCGGACTTCCGGATTGAAGAAACTACGTATCGTGAAGACGGTGGCGACGCAGAACACCGCACCGCCTACTTCGCCGCTAAACCTGCTGAAGCATTAGAAGCCGTCGAAAAGGAACTCATCCGCCGCCGAGGCAAAAAAGGCAACATCCGCATTATCAACCAGATGATTTTGCTGGAACCCGGGTTGTGGTCCGCATTGCCTGAAGTCTGCTGGGACATCGAATCGAAGTTCATCAAAAAGCAAAACGCAGCGTGCCGCTTGATAGCTCCCGATGAAGTGGAAGCTCGTAAAGCGCTTCTGAAATCGAAGCCCGCATTGCAGACGATCCGTCAAACCTTGATGAACACGATCACGCCTCACGATCCGTTTGCATCCGTCGGCGTCATCGGGGAGAATCAGGAATGACGTATTGTGTTGCGATTTATCCCGAAGAGATTTTAGCGTCGAGCGCACCAGCGATTCATCCCGAAGGGATTTTAGCGATTAGCCGGGGGTCGAGCGAAGCGAACACCCCCGGTTCTGAACGCCCCACGCGCACCGACCCTGAAGGGGTCGCACCGTCCGCGCAATCTACGACCCCTCCGGGGTCGAACGCCATCAACGCGACCGATTCCGGGGGTGCGCCTATCGGCGACCCCCGGCTAATCGCTGACACCCCTCCGGGGTCAATCGCAAACGACTCAACCCCTGCGGGATCGAGCGCACACCGATCCTCTCCGTCGGGGTCAAAGGCAGCCACTTCTTGCGGAAACTCATTCCTTCATCAACCGAGGCGATTACGGTGTCGACATTTTCAAGCCTGCATTATCACGTCACGTTCAGCACGAAGCACCGTGTGCGTCAAATCGATCAGGAATGGGAACAGCGACTGCATTCGTACATGGGCGGCATCCTCAAAAAGCTCGATGGATTTCCGCAAGGCATCGGTGGCGTGGAAGACCATGTGCATCTGCTGTTTGGGCTCAAGCCGACTCACTGCATTTCCGACGTCTTGCGTGAGGTCAAGAAATCATCGTCCGAATGGGTTCACAACGAAATTGGCAAGAAGGACTTTCGATGGCAGGACGGATACGCGGTGTTTTCTGTCAGTGCAACGGCACGGGATTCTGTCAAACGCTACACCGCCGGGCAACGGGAACATCATCGCGTTAAGACGTTTCGGGAAGAGCTTATCGCGTTGCTGGAACGGGCAGAAATTGAATACGACCCCAAATATCTGGATTGATGGCGCTGCGGCCCTTTCAGCGGACAGCGTGCTGTATTTTGCCGCGAGAATTTACGCACGTTACGCCGTCATTGAGGAGGATCTGGTATGACGTCCTTTGGTCCCGTATCTCAGGAACTGGAACAGCAACTTAAAGAACAGGTTCAGCGTAACAAGCTGATCATCTGGCTGGATTCTGGTGAACATTACACTGACTTTGCGGATGAACTGATCCAACAACGTGCTGACGGTGGGCTTAACTACGAGGTGAAGGCCTTCCGAGGCAGTTATCTGGAACTGCTGCTGGAACTACAGGATCTGACGGGAGGTGTGGGTAAGAAACCACTGGTGATTCATTTGCCGGGTTTCAATACGACGAACATCACGTCGACTCCCATGCTGGAATTGTACAAAGCCGGAACTGTCTTTCAGAAAGCTCTGCCAACACTGATCACCGATGCGGCGGCTACTCAACTTCCCACGGAACAGATTGAAAGTTTTCTACAGACGGACAACCTGGCTTTGCTGGCTGCGGATAACTGGCTGAAAGATGCTCTTCAGGATGATGGCAGCGGACTCACAGGTCACCTGCGAAATCTGAACCTGACCATTTTGATCTACGACCTGCTTGCTCCAGACGGCTACGTACCTCGCCAACTGCGCGATGCAAAAGGTAAACAGCGAGAACAGATTGTTGCCGAAGTCAATAACCGATTGGCCAGCCTGACAGGTGCCAGTCTGACCGGAAGCAACGATGATTGGCTGCAGCCTGATTCAGAGAAAAGGCAACTCGGCCCCGTCGACATTGCGTCCAATGCTGTCAGTTGGGCGTTGTGCGTGGAATACGTGGTGGATTTGATTCGGCCACCGATTCAGCAGGACCTAAAGGTGGCGGAAAGCCTGCCGGATGCTGTGCGTAACGAGTGTTGTCGACTGGCTGCCGATCTGCGGCAGAATCAAGCCGATTTCTACCGCAGTACGGCTCTGGATACTCAGGATCGACTTCAGGTCGAACGCGAACAGGCAGTCGCCGAAGATCTGGGAAAGATCGATACGTTTCCGTTTGAAGAAGACAAAATTCTTGAGGCTGCCCTTCAGGCGACTCGGGAAGGTCAGTGGACAAAGGCCATTCAATGGGCCGATGATCGTTCGGAAGATCAGTCGTTCTGGCAGCGTGGCGATTCCAGTCGCAGCGACGCATGGATTCTGATTTCTCGGGCAGCGAACCTGGGGCAGGCAATCGCTAACGCTGGTTCAACTCTGGGTGATGTCGCCAGTCTGGAGGCCGCCTTGGAACGCTACACGGCCGTCGGCAGTCGCGTGGATCAATCACACCGACAGTTGGAACAAACGCGTTCCAGTAAGCTGATCCCGGGCATCCAAAAGTTCGCAGCGATTCGCAGCGTTCTGGATTCGCTGCGGCAACAGTGGAGAATCTGGGCGGACCAATGGGCCACAGATTTTAACGAGCTGTGTCTAAGGAAAGGTTTTCTGCCTCGACCAGAACTGCAGCAACGTCGCATCTTTGATGATGTGGTTCGGACTTCTGTAAATGAATCGTCTATTACCGCATTGTTTTTGATTGACGGAATGCGGTACGAGATGGCTCAGGAGCTGTATGACGATCTTCAGGGAACACCGAAAACAACCATAAAACTGGATGCTCGCTTCGCTGAACTTCCGACGATCACCAGTGTCGGGATGAATGTGCTGGCCCCTGTGGACAGCGGTAATCGGTTACAGCCTGCAATTGCCAACGGGAAGTTTCAGGGATTTTCGACTGGCAGTTTTCGAGTCAAGGATCCGGAAACACGAAAACGGGCCATGCGAGATCGCGTGGGGGGATCAAAGTGCCCGTGGAAGACATTGAAGGAGGTGCTTGACAGCACCAAAGGAAGTCTGAAGCAGGCAATCGCCGGAGCTCGCCTGATGGTGGTTGACAGCAAAGAGATCGATGAGTCGGGGCACGGAAACGTTGGCCCGGAAGTCTTTGCTCAGAAGCTTCAGCATATTAAAGCCGCCTGGAAGTTGCTGCGTGATGTGGGAGTTCAAAACTTCGTGATCACGTCAGACCACGGTTTTTTGTACCTGCCACAGATTGATCAGCCTGCTCAGAAACATGGCCGAATCATCGATCCGAAGGGGCGTCATGTCATTTCTGAAACGGTTCAGAACTTTCCTGGCGAAGTCAGCGTTCCCCTGCGTTCTTTGGACTATGACTGCGATGATCTGCACCTGGTCTTTCCTTTGACCGTCATTCCGTTTGATCGTGGCAAGGCAGACCGTCACTTTGTGCATGGTGGCAATAGTTTTCAGGAACGTGTCATTCCCGTTATGACGATTCGTCATGCAGTGGCTCGGGGAGCCAACAACGTGAAGTATCAGATTGAAGCGGTCGCGGCTCCAGCAGCCTTCGGCATGAATCACGTCAAAGCGACACTTGTGTTGGATAAGTCAACTTTTGGCTTCGAATGCAACGAGCGTGTTGAACTGATCATGCAGGCTGTTGACGAACCTGATGTGACAGTCGACATTCAGGAAGTCATCGGCGGCGCTGAACTGGAAACGAACACCATCGTAGCTCGCGTGGGGCAGGAGTTTCAGGTGTTCTTCCGTTTGAGCAGCAACCAAGACAAACGCGTTCGAGTGCAATTGGTTCATCCCACCGGACTGGCAGATGTGACTCCGGCCGTCATCAGCGAGCGGTTTGAAGTGGCTGTCGTTCAGGGCAGAATTTCCCGAGCGGATCCCGAAGAATCTGGCACGACTGATACTCCCAAGGCTGCGGACAAATACACCAGCGGTGCTGCTGAGTGGCTGGCTGAACTTCCTTCAGATGCTATTCGGTCCGTGTTTGCTCATCTGAATGAACATGGTGTCATCACAGAAGATCAAGTGACTGGAAAACTTGGAAACCAACGTGCGACAAGGCGGTTTTCGCGACAGTTTGATGAGCTGGCGAAACTGGCTCCATTCCCCACCCGAATCGAATCGATCGACGGCGTGAAACGATATATCAAAGACGGAGGTGCGATATGAGTACGCTAACAGCTCGCGATACCAAACACATATTTGAAGCTCTTCGCAAAGGTCTCGTCCCGGAACGAGGCATTGACAACTTTGCAGCAGATGATGATTTATTTCGCAAGCAGCGCGGTGAATTGCATCGCCAGCTTGATCTGGCGATCAGCCAGGAAGGCACGATTAAGTTTTTGCGAGGAGGCTACGGTTGCGGCAAGACTTTCATGGCTCGCCTGACGTTGCTGGATGCTCAGGAAAAGAATTTCACGACCAGTTTCGTTGTGGTCAGTGACAACGACCTGAAGTTTCAGAAGTTCGACGATGTCTACCGACGGGTGATGACCGAACTGGGAACGGCCGCCTGTCCTCGCGGGGCATTGGGAGACATTCTGGACCGCTGGATCGGATCCGTTGAAGACCGACTGATTGCTGGAGGCGAAGATGAGGAGGCTGCCGACTTCGACGAGAAAGTGCGGAAGGCGCTGCAGGAAGACCTTGCCTTGAAAACTCGCGGTGAGGCACCTGAGGATTTCATTCGTGTGATTCAGACCATTTTTGACCTGAAGCAAAAGGGGGAAGTTGGTGAAGCAGGAGCTTTGATTTCATGGTTGTGTGGCAGCGCCAACGTGGCCGCTAGCGCCAAAAAGAAGGCCGGAATCAAAGGAGAAATCACCAGCCGCGATGCCATGCACTATCTGCGTGGCGTTTTGGAAATTGTGAAGGCCGCGGGTTACAAAGGCATGCTGATTGTGATCGACGAAGCTGAGACAATCCTGCGGATGCGGAAGGATTCACGGGGTAAGTCATTGAATGGGATCCGACAGATTGCTGATTCTGCCGGTGGGTATCCGGGATTGCTGTGGCTGTTTACCGGCACGCCGGACTTCTTCGATACGCGACAGGGAGTTGCCGGACTGCCGCCGCTGCACGATCGAGTGAAATTCATTCAAAAAGGCGAATACGCCAGCGTGCGACAGGCTCAGCTGGAACTGAAACCCTTCAACGAAGAACGGTTGAGAAATGTGGCTCGTCGCCTGCGAGATATCTTTCCTGCCGAAGATGTTGCCAGACTGAAAGAACGAGTCAGCGATGAGTTTATCGACCGACTTGTTCGTGAAGTGACCACTGGCTTCAAAGGTGATGTGGGAGTTGTGCCGAGACAGTTCCTGCGAGAGTTTGTGACTCAAATGGACCTGGTCGATGAGAACGACGATTACATTCCCATGGATGAGTACGGCTTCAAGCCTGAGGATTTGAGTGATCAGGAGAAGCTGCTGATGTCCGGCATCGATCAAAAGCCTGAAGACGATGATGAACTGGTTCTGGTGGAGGATGCGTGGTGAGCGTATTTGCTCAATTTGCTCCTCGATTGCAGGAAGCCATTGTCGCTCGACTCGGCTGGACCAGTCTGCGTCCCGTTCAGGAACTGGCCGGCGAAGCCCTGCTGGCCGGAAAGAACGCCGTTGTGTTGGCACCGACTGCTGGCGGTAAGACCGAAGCGTCCATGTTTCCGACCCTGTCGAACATGGTGACGAATCAACCGGACGGCGTGGGAGCGATCTACGTGGCTCCCATTAAGGCCCTGTTGAACAATCAGGCGGAACGATTGGGAAACTACACCGAGATGGTCGGCCTGCAAAGGTTTGTTTGGCACGGCGACACCAACAGTCACGAACGAAAGACATTTCTGAAAGATCCGTGTGAGTTGCTAATGACGACTCCGGAATCTCTGGAAGTGATGCTGGTTTCACAAAGCGTTGACGCCACGAAGCTGTTTCGTGACCTGCGGATCATCGTCATCGATGAAGTGCATGCCATTGCCGGAAGCGACCGGGGTGCGCATCTGATGAGCGTTATCGAACGGCTGCAACAGATCTCCGAACACGACATTCAGCGCGTCGGATTGAGTGCCACGGTGGGCAATCCGGAGCAGATTCTGCGATGGCTGCAGGGATCCTCCCAACGTGCAGGCTGTGTGGTTGATCCACCGAAGAAGGCATCTCGACGGCAACTGTTGATCACTCACCGTGCGGACATTTCTGCTCTGGCCTTTGATGCTGCCAGAATCAGCCAGGGTGAAAAGAGCTTGTTCTTCTGCCAGTCCCGATCACTGTCAGAGTCGGTGGCGGAGTTCATGCGCAGGGCAGGCACATCCGTCTTTGTCCATCACAGTGCGGTGTCGCGGGAAGAACGACAGCTTGCCGAGCTTGAATTCCATCGAGGATCCAACGCCTGCATCGTCTGCACGTCCACACTGGAGCTGGGAATTGACGTTGGCGACCTTGATAAGGTGCTGCAGGCTGAAGCTCCGGATTCCGTCGGTTCGTTCCTGCAACGAATGGGGCGGACAGGTCGGCGTGATGGTCAGGCGGCCAACATGACATTCTTCTGTTCGACAGCTGATTCCGTCCTGCAGGCGATCGCGTTGATTGAGCTGGCCAAAGAGCACTGGGTGGAAAATGTCTCGATCAACGATCGCTGCTGGCCGGTGCTGATTCATCAGTTGCTGGCCATGTCGCTGGCGAGTGATGGGATTTCTCCGGTGGATGCATGGAACCATCTTTCGATCGTGCCGGACTTCCGTGGTATCAGTCGAGAAGAATTCGATGCGTTGATTCAGTGGCTGATTGAAGACAACTCACTGATTCTGACGAGTGGTGTGCTGATTCTTGGGCCGCAGGCGGAACGCAGATTCGGTCGACGGAACTTTATGGAGCTGTACGCCGTTTTCTCAAGCCCACAGAGTTACAACGTACACACGCGTGATGGTCGTCCACTCGGCACTTTAAACCAGGACTTCGTGGATGGACTCGTGGATGGAGTCAGCTGCTTCCTGCTTGGTGGAAGAGCCTGGGCGGTCAGTTTCGTTGATCACAACGAACGTGTCGTAAAAGTAGAGAGCGCCCCTCGCGGCCGGCAACCAACATGGGGTGGCTTCCTGCCGCAGTTCCTGGGATTCGATCTCTGCCAAAAGATCCTGGACGTGCTGTGTGCCGAGGATTCTTACCCCTATCTGGACCGTGATGCAGCAACCCAGCTGGATAACCGACGACAGCAGATTCAGGGGATTGTTCAGCCTCGCGTCGGCGGGATCGATTACATCAACAACGAAATTCACTGGCACACATTCGCCGGTGGTCGTATCAACTCAACGCTCCGGTACGCTCTGGCTTCAATCGGCGGCGACTGGAAGATTCTGCCCGACAACTTCCGGATCCGGATCACGGCAGACAACCTCGCACCAGCAGAATTCCACCTGGCACTCGAAGAAATCCGCCGACCGGACTTCTGGGACAACGAAGACCTCTGGCAACAAATCGCCGACGGTCTCCCCAACTACCGCCTCAGCAAATTCCAGCCCCTGATGCCGGACTGGATCCAACGAGAAATGGTCGGCGATTTCCTGCTGGACGTGCGTGGTGCCCGCAGGTGGATTCAGTCGATTGATTGAGAGAAGCAAGAGGCGCAAGGATTGTGCGACGTTTTAATTCTCCGCAAACTGCGAGAAAACATCGCGCGACACGAATATTTGTCGTATACAACGACGAGCCATTGTGCCCCGAAAGTTTCCTTATGCCGTCCACTTCAGACACTTCGCCGCCTGTGCGTCAGTACCCCGTGTGGTTCTGGTGCGTCTGGGTAGTGTTGGTATGCTTGTTGACTGGGCTGGAACGCCAGCGGTGGCATGACATGCAGCAGAATGGTTGGGGGTTGGCCGGTTGGCTGAGTTTTTGGGACATGGAAACCACGCTGCCGTGGGGCTTGTTGTTGCTGCTGCCATTGCTGGTGTGGGCGAAGAAACGTCATAGACGGCGTCCTGCTTCGCGATCGAGCGAGCCACCAAATGCTGCCGGACGGGGGCGAGTTGCAGTTTTCGCAGCCATTGTGTTTTTGGTTTCACTGATTTGCAGTTGGTGGGTGGGCTCAACACCGATCAGCGTTGCGAACGTCGGAACGATGAGCGACACGGTGGAGAGCACCGTCGATCGCGGTGGAGACCACCGTGCTACAGAAATTGCGTTCGCAGATTTGCCACCGGCGTATCATGACGAATACAGCTATTTGCTGCAGGCTCGCACGTTTCTGAATGGGCGTTTGTCGTGGCCGGGCATGACCGTTCGGCCGGACCTGTTTCATCAGTTTCATGTGCTCAACGAACGCCGCACCATCAGCCGCTATTTTCCGTGGACTGGACTGTGGATCGCCCCCTTCGAAGCGGCGGGGTGTCCGGTCTACGGTCACTGGTTAGCGGGAGCTTTGGCAGCCGCGATGTTTTACTTGGCACTCGGGCAAGCGGTGCGGCAGTCCGTCGCGTTTGCAGCAGGCTTGCTGATTGCCGTCAGTCCGGGGATCGCGATCTTTAGCAATCTACTGTTGGCTCATCATCCCACGCTGCTGGCGTTGAGCATTTTCACGTGGGCGTTTTTTCGGATGATGCGAAACCATGAACTGAAGTTCGCCTGTGTCGCTGGCGTCGGTCTGACGTTGGCCATGCTGGCTCGACCAATGACGGCTGCCGGCTACGGGCTGCCGTTTGGAATTTGGCTGGCCGTGCAACTGCTTCGCTCACCGCCTTCGCGACGTCTGGCGATCGGGTTCGCGGTGCCTTTAGTCTGCGGGTTCGCCGTGTTGGCACTGTTGAATTTCGAAGCCACGGGCTCCGTGCGAGATTCGGCGTATCAAACCTACACCGATACCTTTACGCCTCGGCACCGCTACGGATTCAACAATGCCGTCGGCAATGCTGCGGGAGCCGGCCCGCCTGCGCTGCGAGCGTATGACAATTGGGCCACGAATCTGACGCCAGCGGTGGCAGCGAGCAACGTGTGGGAACGCTCGAAGGCCAGCTTGGTGTGGTCACTGGCGATCGCTCCACTGCTGTTGGGTGTGCTGATGATGTTGCCGGAGCTGTTTCGATCCAGTGATAACAACGACGCCGCTGACACCGATGGACTGGCTTCACGAACGAAACTCCGCCTGTTGGCTGCAGCCGTGATTTCGCTGCATGTCGTTCACGTGCCGTATTGGTTCGACGGAATTATGCACTGGCACTACGTCTTCGAAACCGCGCCCTTGCTGCTGATGTTGGCGGCGGTTGGTTTTGGTGCGACCAGTCGAATTCTGTCGCCGCTGATTGGGCGCAGGACTTCCATGACTTGGCTGGCTGCGTTCGTGGCGGCGGGATTGATTCCGGGATGGTTTGCTTTGCCGGTCTTTAATGATGTCAGCAAGGTTGGGGCGGCGGTTAGTGAGCTATCGTTTTCGCGGCGACAGTTCGCAGTGTTTCAACGCAGCGTGCAACAACCAGCGATCCAGAAGCCCGCGTTGATTTTGGTCGACGAAGCCGGCTCCGATCCTCAATTGAGCTACATCATCAACCCGCCGGATTTGATCGCTGAGGTTCTGGTTTGTCGGCGACCAGAAACGGACGCCGAGGTGGACGAACTTCGCAAGGCCTTCCCGGATCGCAGCCTGTACGGGTTCAATCCGTCATCTCGCAGCTTTACAGCGTTGCCGTGATTGATTGTTCGGGAATGAGCGGCACGGCGGTTCGCGCCGTGATTCACGGTGGGGGACGTCGATTTCCTTCCTGAAGATGGTTTAACAGTGGCAGTTGGAACATCCCTCGCGACTGGCACCTCAACAGCCTAGTTTCGCAGAAAAATCTCCCTGAAGCTGGAATCGCGGCGGTCTCAGGGCAGAAATTCGGGCATTCCAGCGTGCTGCGTTGCATTTCTGCTGCTGAATCTCATACTTCGCCCAAACTTCAACAGTTGCATAGCTGGCGGTCTGCGCCGCAGTGCGCGGGGCCGGGGATTTGCAGGATTCCCCACGCCATCTTTTTAATCGTCTTAGATTGCCCTGCCGGAGAAAACGATGTCTGTGGCTACGGAATTCCCAATCCCTCTGCATGAGTACCAGGTTGTTGCCCTTGATCCTCGTCAGCCAAAACTGACCGCCGATCAACGCCAGCAACTGGCTGCGAATATTCAGCTGTGCCGCGACGCGATTATTTTCTTCACTGCCATCGCCGACGCCAAAGGTCTGGGCGGACACACGGGTGGTCCGTACGACACCGTGCCCGAAACGCTGATTATGCACGGCTTTATTGAGCACGCTCGCAAAGGCGGAACTCCCGACGTGCTGCCGATCTTTTTCGACGAAGCCGGACACCGCGTGGCGACTCAGTATCTAATGGCCGTGCTGGAAGGCGACATGAAAGTGGAACGCCTGTTTCACTATCGCGAATACCTGTCACACCTGCCCGGTCATCCAGAAAAAGGCTTCACCGAAGGCGTGAAGTTCAGTTCTGGTCGACTGGGTCACATGTGGCCGTTCGTCAACGGTGTGGCCATTGCCAACCCCGACAAAGTGGTCTTTATGCTGGGTTCCGATGGATCTCAAATGGAAGGCAACGATGCCGAAGCCGCTCGACTGGCTGTCGCTCAAGGCCTGAATCTAAAACTCCTGATCGATGACAACGACGTTACGATCGCCGGCCATCCGTCTGACTATCTGCCGGGCTTCAGCGTTGCCAGCACACTGGAAGGCCACGGCTTAAAAGTTGATGTCGGCGATGGCGAAGATCTGGACAGTCTGTACGCGCGCATGTGTGCAGCCGTGACTTCCGACGGACCGATCGCACTAATGAATCGTCGTCCGATGTGCCCCGGCATCGAAGGCCTAGAAGGCAGCGCTCACGGCCACGACGTCATCAAGACGGCCGTCGCCATCGCCCATCTGAACGCTAACAACCGCCCAGCTGCGGCCGACTATCTGGGCACCGTGACGAAAGGTCCGGGCGGCCCGACGTATCAGGGTTCTGATGCAAAAAGCGTGGGCAAGAATCGTGACCTGTTCGGCAAGATTCTGAACCAAATTCTGGACGACATTCCAGAACCAAAACGTGTGGCCAGCGTAAAAGTGTTCGACTGCGATTTGGAAGGCAGCTGTGGTTTGAATCACGTGCGAGCGTCTCATCCGGAAGTCTTCGTTCGCGGCGGCATCATGGAACGCGGCAACTATTCGGCGGCGGCTGGTTTCGGTTACGAAAAAGGCAAGCAAGGGATTTTTGCCACGTTTTCCGCGTTTCTGGAAATGCTGGTGTCTGAAATCACAATGGCACGCCTGAACAGCAGCAACGTGTTGGCTCACTTCAGCCACGCGGGTTGCGACGATATGGCCGACAACACGTGTCACTTCGGCCTGAACAATATGTTCGCCGCCAACGGTTTGCCAGAAGACGGCAAAGACACCACGCGACTGTATTTTCCGGCCGACCAGCATCAGTTCCGAGCGTGTCTGAATAAGATCTACAACGACGAAGGTCTGCGGTTTATCTTTTCGACACGATCAGGCGTCCCGGATCTGTTGGACGTGGGCGGCAATCGAATTTACGGCGATGATTACCAATACGTGCCAGGCAAAGACGATGTAATTCGCGAAGGCACGGCGGGTTATGTTGTCAGCTTCGGCGAAACCACTTATCGAGCTCTCGATGCCGTCATTCGTATGAAAGCAGCGGGCCACGATGTGGGCCTGATCTGCAAGTCGACGCTGAACGTCTACGACGAAGACATGATGGCCAAACTGGCAGCTGCTCCGGCTGTGCTGGTGGCAGAATCTTTCAACGTGACGACCGGTTTGGGTTCACGGTTTGGCACGGAGCTACTGAAACGCGGCTTCAAGGGCAGCTACAACAACATCGGCACTCACAAAGAAGGTTCCGGCGGCTTGTGGCAGCAGATGGGTTACCAGGGCATTGATGCCGATGGAATTCTGGAAGCGATGCAGGGGCTGCTGGGTTAGGCATTCGCTGGATTCACACTGCCCGTGAAGCTGTTGGTTGGCAAATCGCGGGGGTTCGAGCGAATTCCACGAATAATTTTACGACGAAGGCCGATCGGTGACGGAAACATCTCACGTCGACAATCCCTATCGGCCGCCTGCCGTGGCATCGGAACTCTCTTCTGGGCAGGTGTCGACCGGTGAAGATCAGCGTTCTTTTGTCCGGTTAGGATTGCTCGGTGCATCCGGATTACTAACCGGCGGTTTTGTCTCTTCGGCCGTTCACTGCACAGCGGAATTTGTGTTAGGACGAAAACCACCGGCACAAATCATGGATGGAGTTGTCTGTATTTTGTTAATCGCCTGTGCGGCAAGTTCGTCGACTGTGGTGTTCGGTATCTACAAGAAGCAGTCCACTCTCAGCCTCACTGCAGCGATCTTCTGCGTCACAGCGTTCTGCGGTTTTCTTCTGACAATTGGTTTCGCGTACTAACATGTTTACTGACGGCTTCCTCGGATATCGCACCTCCTTCATGCTCGACTTTGTCGTGTGTGCCTTGATCGTGATTGTGCCGTTGCTGCTGTACAGCCTGTATCTTGTCAAAGTGAAACGGGAGTACGCCAAGCACAAGTGGTTGCAGTTGGCGTTGGGTGCGATTTTGCTGTTCGCAGTGGGTGCCTTCGAAATCGATCTGCAGATTGTGCACGGTGGCTGGGAGAATATTGTTCTGAAGTCGCACCCGGAAGAAGCCGACTTGGCGGCCAAGGTGGCTGAGGCGAGGCCGTATTTACGAGTTCACCTGCTGTTTGCGGTGACCACGCCGATCCTGTGGATCATCACCTTGGTCCTAGCGTTCCGACGATTCGATTCGCCACCGAAACCCGGCCAACACAGCCGCACGCACAAAACGCTCGGCTGGCTGTCAACGATCGATATTACTCTGACAGCAGTCACCGGCCTGGTGTTTTACTACGTGGCATTCATGACCCCGTAGCACCGTAGCATCGTAGGCTGATCCGTGACCGTTAACGTGCGTTCCGCAGAAATGTGGCGAGCTGGTTGAGTTCGTCGGTTCCGATCAAGTCTACGCCTGCGTTGCTGAGTTCTTCCCACATCTGTGTGGTTTCCGGCGTCGCCCAGAAACGAACTCGGCGGCCTTTGTCGTGCGCACGTTTGACGATGTCTTGCAGTTGACGGCGTTCGGCTTCGGCCATCGCACCGGTACCGCGGTACTTAAAATGACTCGACCACTTATCGCTGATCAGTGGCAGTAAATCCGCCGACATGTCGCTGTCAAGATCTGAAACTCGGCCATCGATCCCAGCGCGTCGCACCTGTGACGCTTTGATTTCCGCCATCGGCCGATCGCCGCTGATGATCACCGTGACCGCTTTCTGGACATATTCACCGTGACGATTGACGGAAATCAGATCGTCGTACTGTTCCAGCAATTGTTCCAGCGCCGCATAGGCGGCTTTGCCATCGGCTTTGATATCCACCAGCAATGTGATCGATGGACCATCTGTGTAGATCCGGCCGCCGTTTTGCTTGGCTCGCAGCTGCAACGGTTGCAGGTACATTTTTTCCAAAGTGCGTTCCGGCTTCAGAAACACCACGTTGTGCGCCACCAGCAGTTGGCCTTCAACCAGAAAGACGTCGGCTTCGATACTGGTGAATCCCTGATCCAGCGCGTCGAGCAGTGGTCGCTTGTGTTCGTAATCATTATGAGCGTGCGCGTTTCGCAGCGGAGTGACGACAGTCTCTGTTGTTTGACCAATGGCGGGCTGAGAAACCAACCACAGCGCCGTCGCTGCTGACAAGATTAGGAACCGTTGAGGATATTGAAGCATGAGATTTCTTTGTTCGCAGATTGCGTTGCATGAATGGGGCAGGCGATCACCTGAGTTCGCTTGATTACACCGGGCGGCAATTTGGACTGACGAATCCCCAGCTGGTTCGAGGCATTCTATCGGACGTCAATTTACAGCAAGGCACTCGCGCGGTAAAACCACCAGCAAACTGTTTCTGAATCATCCAAGATCGACAACACATGCGATATCAACTGTTACTGTTCAGCAGCATCATCATTTTGTGCGGTGTCGGATTACCCACCACGGTGGCTCAGACGAAGCCAAACTTGGTGCTGATCATCGCCGACGACATGAACTGGGACGATTGTGGAGCGTACGGGCATCCGGCCATTCGTACGCCACACATCGATCGTCTGGCAGCGGAAGGATTGCTGTTCAAGCATGCCTACCTGACCACAAATTCTTGTAGCCCTTCGCGATCCAGCATTCTGACAGGCAAGTATCCACACAATACTGGTGCCGAGCAACTGCATTGGCCATTGCCGAAGGGCAGTCGGACATTCGCCGCAGAACTCGGACAACTTGGTTACTACACAGCCGCCGCTGGCAAGTGGCATCTAGGTGATGCTGTGAAAAATCACTTTCATCGCATCTACGAAGCGTCGACCGCAGGCTTCGTGTTGCCTGCGGGGGAAAATGGTGAACCGCCAAAAATGATCGCCGCTCAGCCCAGTGGCTGCGAAGACTGGGAACAGGCGTTGGACGATCGCCCCCGCGATCAGCCTTTCTTTTTATGGCTGGCGGCACTGGATCCACACCGCGAATACACGGACGGCGCGCTCGATCCTCCGCATCGGGCGCGCGATGTGATTGTGCCACCGCATTTGCCGGATACCGCCGATGTTCGCGAAGACCTGCGGCTGTACTACGACGAAATCGGTCGGTTAGACACGTATGTCGGCAAGGTTTTGGCGAAGCTGGACGAACAAAACGTGGCAGACAACACGCTGATTCTGTTCATCAGTGACAACGGTCGCCCGTTTCCTCGCGACAAAACGTCGCTGTACGATGGAGGCATTCGCACACCCTGGATTGTCCGCTGGCCAGCCGCGATCAAACCCGGTCAGACAACGGATGCCCTTGTCAGTGCGGTGGATATTGCAGCCACCTTTTTAGAACTTGCCGGCGGAGAAACGGCGATCACTACCGAAGGCGTGAGCTTCACCAAAGTGTTGCGAGATCCGGGCCGTCCGCTGCGTGAATACGCTTTTAGCGAAGACCACTGGCACGATTATGAAGACCACGCTCGGAGTGTGGCAACGCAACGCTACAAACTGATTCGCAATGATTACCCCGACCTCGCGTCAACGCCATCCGCCGATGCAGGCCGTGGTTTAAGCTGGCAGAACATGCTGCAACTGCAACAGGCTGGCAAGCTGACACACGCGCAGCAGGCCTGCTTGATGTCACCCAGACCGGAATGGGAACTGTACGATCTGCAGCGTGATCCTGGTGAGTTGCAGAATCGAATTGATGACCCGGCTTACAAAAGTGTTCGAGATCAACTGACGGGGGCGTTGCAGAATTGGACGAATGAAACCTCAGACTATCTGCCAACGCGCCGCACGCCCGACGAATTTGATCGGATCACTGGAGAACCCGATCACAGTGTGCGAATTCGTCCGCGTCCGTCCAAGCTGCAAATGTTTGGCACGAACGGAAAATACTGACCGGATTTCTAGTTGCCGAAGCCCATGGCTCCCAGCCAGTTGCGAGCTTTGGAGCCTCGCTGAGCTTTGCTGTCTGCGGCTGCGATGGTGCCGGTTTCGGTGATTTCGATTCCCATCGCGCGGGCGCGGGCGTCGAGGCGTTCGCGGGTGACTTCCAACTGAGATGCTTGGCGAGAAACGCGAGCACGTTCTAGCGACAGTTCTAATTCAGCATATCGGTGTTGATTGTTCAGCGACTGCAAGGTGGCAGTGACCTGCTGCTGAAGTTGTTCCGGCAGTTCTGCCGCGATTTTTTCCAATTGCTCCTGAGTCATTGGTTGCGACGTTCGACTCTTTTTCTGTAACCGTCTGACCAGTATCGAGATCGTACGTTCTTGGTCGATGACGGCCGTCCGGAGTTCGTCTTCGTTCAACGTGTGAGGATCGCCAATGGTGGTGAACGCTGGAAGCTCAGCTTCCGGCTCTTCGATTTGTAATGGCGCGACCGTTTCCGAAACGACGTGGACTTGAGCGTCGGCATCATCGTTGCGATCCTCAGCATCTGCAGCCACTGCAGCCCCATGCGACGCTAAAAACGCATTTCGAATATCGTCCCAAGCTTCCACGGGAATCGCATGTTCTTCGGAATCTGTGTCTGTGACCGTTTCCTGCAGGTCTGTCTGTTGAGCAACAGTCTGATCGTTGCGTGGACCAGCAAACGTGTCTGTGACAGCACTGGTCATTGAAGCCTGCAGGTCCTTCAACGCCTGGGCCACTTGCATGATGGCCTGTGACTGGGAATTGAGTGTTTCCGCGATTTGCAGCGTCAACGGATCCGGTCCGACGTTGGCCAGTTCGGCCATCTGGGCATCGATCGTACTGAGTCGTGCCAAGATCTTTTGCGTGGCTGATTGGTTGGGCGGGGTTTGATTGGCCGCCCGTCGTTTCTTGCCGACTGATGTTGGCGACTGCGAGTTGATTCCGCTTGGTGCGTCCGCTTGTGGTGTGGGTGTCTGGGGCATTGTTGGTCTTCAGTGACTTCTTTGCGTCCGCAAAATCAGTCAAAACGGAACAGAATCGTGACAATTATGTCTGTGCAATCGGAAAGGTAGGTCACGAATGCAGCCGTGGACGGAGTCTTCGCGTTCGCAGTCGAAACCTGAGATTCCTGATATTCTATCTGTGTCGGTTGTGTCGATTCCGGATAGACTGCCGGACTGTCGAGTCGAAGCAATGGCAGATGTCTGAGCAGAGAGATTCTGCGTGACATCGCGCGTGTTTTAGGAATCGTGAGGAGTAAACGTGGATCGGATCATTCTGACTTCAGCGGAATTCAACAACGGTCGGCTGGAGCTGACTCGAGATGACCTGCCTGTTGTGCTGGGGCGCAGCCGGAAATGCGACATCACCATTGATGATTCCCTATTGAGTCGCAACCATTCAGAAATCAGAATCAACGAAGCCGGACACGTGGAAGTGCGTGATCTGGAATCGACGAATCTGACAATCGTCAATGATCGTGACATCGACACTCACGAACTGCAGACCGGCGATGTGATTCTGCTGGGCGAAACCAGAATTCACGTCGAACTGATCACGCAGCAGCATGATCCGAACGAGCAGACCACGCGAGATCTTACGCTGTTGCCGGGACCAGACGACGAAACCGTGGGTGACTGAACCCACATGCACAAATCACTTAGCGAAACAAAATGTAGCGGAAGGCCGCAAGCCCTCTGGTGTCGCGGCACCGGACGGCTTGCGCCGTTCCGCTAGAGAGCCGTCCTTAATCGTTGGAAGTCGTCTGAGTGTCGTCTGTGGCATTCATCCATGGCAGATACCGCTCCAGATCGTCCGGCTGATTCGATTTCCACAACCAGCCACGGTGTGGGGCAAACAGCCACGACAACAAAAAGATGGTGGTCGACGTCAGTACAATCAGCGGCCCTGTCGGCAAGCCATCGAAGCGTGAACTGATGAGCGTGCCAATAATGCCGGAAGCTCCGCCCACCGCGCAGGCGATGAACATCATCTTGGACAAACGATCCGTCCAAAACCGGGCCGCCGCTGCAGGAATAATCAACAGTGCGGCTGTCAGGACAACGCCGACAGCGGGCAGGCCAACAACCACAGTCACGGCGGTCAGAAACATCAACAGCACGTCCAGCCCGGTAGCAGACCAGCCCTGAACGCGGCAAAATTGTTCGTCAAAGCTCAGCAGTTTCAGTTCTTTGTACAGCAGCAGCACAATCGCCGAAGTGATGATCACAACCACCGCAATCTGCAACACGTCGGCGCGCAGCATCGTCGCCGCTCGACCAATGATAAACGTTTCGAGGTCCGCTCCGGATTCGTTGCGATAGTGATTCTGAATGGAACGCGTGAGCGCAATTCCACCGCCGTAAAATACGCTGAGCACAATTCCTTGCACAGCGTCGTCTCGCAGTCGAGTAAAACGTTTCAGCAACGAAACCGTGAGTGCGCCCAGCAGTCCGCTGAGTAGTGCGCCGGTCAGCAGCACCAGAATCGAGCGGGATTCGAACGCTAGAAACGCGAGGCATAATCCCGGCAGGGCAGCATGTGCCACTACGTCACCGGCCAATGCGCGGCGACGCAGAACGGCGAAGGTGCCCACCAGACCGGCGGCGATGCCCAGCAGTAACGTTCCTGCCAGCACGATAAGAGTTTGGTTGCCGAACATGATGTAATTTTGGTTTAGTCGGAACCTGTGAAGAAAAACCACGGGTAGGTGCGACTATTGATGGCGTCGTGTTGTTCTGGTGTCAGCGCGTTCAGCACGGCCAGTTGCGATTCGAATTCTGCACCGACGGCATCGCGGATTTCGTTCGTCATCAACTGAATTTGCTGGCCCGCTTCTTTGCCGGATTCGCCCGCTTCTTTCATCGACTTGAGCTCCGCGACCGCCAATCCTTTTTCGTTGACCAACACGGCCAATCGTTCTTCCAGAGAATCGCTGAACACGCCTTGGCCGAAGTGTCGCTGGGGGTTAAATTGCAGATCACGCAACTCACTTTTGATTTTTTGCAACCGCTGCAATTCGGCGCGCTGATCTTCGAACAAATACCGAGACGCGCTGGCCACGGTGAACGGTGGCGGCTCCGCATTCCACCACGTCCGAATGAATTCATCGGTAAAACGATCGTACCGACCGCCGCCGGTTCCGTGCACAAACAGGTCGCTGAACAGCAACCGCAAGAAGACGGTGATTAAAGCACCACGAGGCACCAGTTGCAGGTTTTGCAGCAGCATCGGGTCCAGAGAGTCGTCGGAAATGTTGTCCGCCAGCGTATCGACTGTCACGCCGTTGGCCAGCAGTCGGGTGACATTGCCATCCACGTGAACTTCCAGCACCTGCCGCGTGCCTCGATTATGGTCCACCACCCAAAACGGCAGTTCGCAACCATGCTCATTGATCTTGAGGTTCGGGAACGGATTGGCCGAATTCTGAATGCCATGTTCTTCTCGAAACAACGCGAGTGCCGAATTATAAGCCGCTGCAAAGCGGTGCGGTTGTTTCAGAATATCGACGGTCAGCATCAGGGATTCAGGAAACGAAGCGATGGCAGACAGCGGCAGTTCTAACATTTGATGGCCAATGCCATACTGCCACCGCATGATCGTGTTGGCTTCCATCGCCGACGCCTTGGCGTTCGACAATTGAGCGAATTCGCGGAACACCTTTTCGACACGTTCAGCGGTCTTGGGCCGGGCCAGTTTTTTGAGACTGCTGCAGACGGTATCGCTGAGTGATTTGAGTGCGGCTGCCGGTTTAAGTTTGCCGTGCCCAAACAGATTGTTGGAATTTGAAATCGAGTCCACGGCCAGCACGGCTTGGTAGGGCTGTACGCTTTCGTCGGCTGAACTGTTGTCGCCGATTTCTCCGACATCGGGATAACTGAACTGACCGGCGTCGCCGCGATCTGTGTCGATAATGACGGCCACCGCGATCGCGTTGTTTTCTGCCGCGAATTGTTGTGTGGTTTCGTACTTGAACGACAGTCCCGAGTGAAATTGAACCGGCTGATGTCCAGTCATCACGATCGGTTGAGTTGTCGGATCTCCCGTCAGCAAAGGGGCTGTATTGACAGCCAATTCCGTTTCTTCGGCGATGGCGTTCAGCCGCAGAATGAAGGTCTGGGCAGATTCCACCAGACGTGATCGAGCCGTACGACGCAGTTCGGAAAGGCGAGTATGATCCAGACAACTGACGGTGAGGAAAGAAGACCATTCTGCAAGGGATGGTCCAATTTGGATTTCGGTATAGTGGGAATTCACGTGAGCCAACAAACGATCGACTGAAAGACAATGAAAACGCTGGTCAGCATGGGCAACGAAACGGCAGCGACCAGTTCAGGGAAAGGCCCAAATCGTGTCTTTCGCTGTGGCACAGGATAGCGTGAAAGCCACCGCCCGTCGAGAGTCGCGCGGGGAGGCTGAATCACGGGGGGGCGTTCATGGATTTCGGTGTGATGTTGTTGTGAAAGTTTTGACATAAAACGTCCCCAATCGCTATTCAGAAAATGAGGCGACGTCGGCAGCACTCAGTTTTCCATCGTGCAGGGCGGATGCCACCAACGCCGATTGAATTCCCAGATCACGCAACTGCAGCAAATCGTGTACGTCGCGGACTCCTCCGCCTGTGATCAAGCTCACATCCGGCAGAGTTTGATGCAGTTGTTGACACAGAGAAACGGTCTGGTTTCCGGTATCGGTGCCGACAGCGGCAAGGTCGAGTATAATCAATTGCTGAAAGCCGACGCCCGCTAGCTGCGTCGCCACGTGAGCCGCAGATTCAGCACGCCAGGCGTCGCATTGGGTCAGCAATTGGCCAGCTTGTAGGTCAAGACTGAGTACCAAGTGCTGTGAGCCGAATTGTTGGATGAGTTGTTCCGCGAGTTGCAGGCTGCTGAGTGTTTCGAGAGCTACGACGACACGTTCGACGCCGAGTTCCAGCAGTTCGTCAACGTCTGCGGCACAACGCACACCACGATCCACAACCAGCGACACGTCGCCACGTGCGAGTTCCGCGATCGTGCAGCGATTCAGCTGTTGGAACTGAATGGCGTCTAGGTCGGCAACGTAAAAGTCACGCAGTCCGTATGTCTGTTGCAAGGCATTCAGGACAACGGAAGGATCAGCCGACGCGGCGATTTGACTGCGCATACGGCGGTACTGAGCGCGTTGGCCAGCGACGCCACGGACAACAATGCCGTTTTGTAAATCAATGACAGGAATAATGTTCATGAAGGATGACTGCTTTGGACATCCAACAATATCAGTCATCGATCATCGTTGATAGGCAAGACGCACCAGCGGCGACAGCTGGGTTGTCGCGACAATTGCTGGCATTAATATGATCGCGCCAGCACGCGACCACGGGGTTCAGTTGCTGGACAACGCACGACTCTGCCGACGGAATTCCGAAGGGCTGATGGCTGTGCCGTTGCGGAAGAACGAAGAAAAACCAGACAGAGAATCGAAACCACAGTTGCGGGCGACACAGGCGATGGAATCGTTCGACGACAGCAGCAGTCTCTTGGCGTGTTCCAGACGCAACCGCCGAATCTCTTCACTCGGTGCCCGACCCACAGCAATTCGGAAATGTCGTTCAAAAGACACACGTGAGAGCCGCCATTTCAGAAATCGCATCACATCCTGCACATTGATTCCCGACGTTACGTTCTGGCGAATAAAGTCCAATGCGATCGGGATCTCAGGACAATCGCTGGCCGTCAACTGCCGTGACCGAATTTCGTCAGCGTCCACAAACGCTGCGTTGTCGCTGACAAACGAACCGTTTAGCAGCAGACGCAGTGTCTTCGCCGCCTCAAACGCCAACAGCCGATCTGGCTCAACAACGGCGCTGATTGAGGTCTCGTCCATTGCGCAGTCGGGAGAATCTCGAGCCGAAAATAGCGTGAGTTCGTCCGTAATCTCCACCGGCAGGGTGCGCAATAGCGCATCGACTTGAATGGCGATGCAATCATTGGTAGCCACGACAGTGATTGGCCCGGCAGCCGTCATCAGGCACTGCTGCAAATCGGGCATCGTTGCCGCCTCGGGGGTCGGCAGGGGGTTCAGCAGCATGCGCGGTCGCGTGGAAGCTTTCGACCAACAAAACTGGCTGCCGACGGAGAACGCATCAGCCTGCAGTAAATCCGCCAGTGGCTGATGACCATCGTTGCCAACCACAACAATGGTGCTCGGTGCAGTCGACTGCAGATGCTCTTTCAGCAGATCCAAAACCGACACGGGACTGACGGCGACGGATGGTATCGACTTCACAATCGTTCCCACGTTCACAATGGGAATCTTCAGGCCGATGATCGTCTCAATCTCAGCATCAGACGCTCCATCGAGGCACGCGATGATCCCATCCGCGCCCCAGTCGCGAACTGCGGAAAACTGGGACGCATCGTGGACATGGTCGAAAACGCCCACCGTCCAGTTAGGCTGGAGATTGGCAAATTCGTACACGGCGCTGATGGAATCGGGCCGTCGGCTGGTCCAGTCGCGAAAAACGATCGCAATTTAACACATGTCAATGTTTTGCGTTTTTACTCAGGTGAATTTTACGTTTTGCGTCACCGAGTCGTGTTGGTTCGATTTTCTGAAGTCGCTGGCCCGCTCTCGGAGAATCGTTTTGGTCGAAAAAGTACTTTCTGAAGGCGGCGGAAACGCAGCGCTGTACCAGAAAAAGTCGAAAGGTGGTGATCGCGTGTCACGTTGTAGTAGACTTTTTGAAGGATTCGAAAAAATGAAGGATTCGAAAAATGGTCGAGCAGAAAGAATTCGTGTATTCGTAGCATTCTTTCTATCGCGTGCCGTCGCGGGGCGACTAAGGCTGGTTCCAATCTGAGTCAACTCGCGAACCAAAGCTCATTCCACATTCATGACCACGCAACATTCCATCACACGCTGGATCGAAGCCACTCGAAAGGGTGACAACACGGGCGCGAACGCGCTGTGGGATCGCTGTGGGATCGCTACTTTCGGCAGCTGATGCATGTGGCTCGCGGCCGAATGTCGACTTTGCCTCGGGCGATCTACGACGAAGAAGATGCGGCGCTCAGCACGTTTCGGGTTCTGTGTCAAAAACTGCAGGCCGGCGAATATCCGGGGCTGGCCGATGGCGAAGAATTGTGGAGCTTGATGCTGCGGATTCTGGTGCGAAAAGTGAATCGTCGAGCCGTCTATGAAAACGCTCAAAAGCGTTCGCCGACGATTGCAACGGCTGGTCAACATTCAGAATCTGCGGAACCCGCTGTCTCAGAATCAGCGGTGGTCGCGGAAGAATGCGAACACCTGTTTCGTGAACTCAACGACCCCGACCTAGAACAATTGGTACTCTGGAAACTCGACGGTTATACCAACGAAGAAATTGCCGAAATGACCGATCGAGCGCGGTCGACGATTCAACGCATGCTAAGGTTAGTCCGCAAGGTTTGGATCGAAACCAATGACGAACATCAGTGACCAACTTTCCGCGGCGCAGTATCGTCAGGTTCACGATATCTGTGGGCGGTTTGAAGCCGCTCGCCGCGACGGCCAAAGTCCGCAGGTGGAAACGCTTCTGGACGACACAACAGGGCCGCTGCGCGACGTGTTGTTGGCGGAGCTGATTGAACGGGATCTGGAATTGCAGGCCCATCAGGAACGATTTCCACAACCAGTGAGCTTGGGGATTTCGGAGACTTACACGGGCACCAGTGCGGTCACCGTGCAGTTGCTGAATCAGTATCAACAGCGGTTTCCCGATGACTTAACGGTCATCGCTGGTGCGATCGACCGGTTTCTGAAACGGGAGGTTATTTCGGGCAATGCAGATTTGACGCCGCAGCACACTCGCTACGAATTTGTGGCGGAGATCGCGCGTGGTGGAGCGGGCGTGGTGTGGCGTGTTTATGATCGTCACATGAAACGAGAAACGGCCGTCAAGCTGCTGTTGGATTCGAATAATAATTCCGAGATGCGGCGGCGACTGCAACTTGAAGCGCGGCTGAGCGGTCGGCTGCAGCATCCGGGCATTGTTCCGGTGCATGAACTGTCACAACTGAATGATGGTCGACCGTTTATCACGATGAAGCTGGTCAAAGGTGATACGCTGGCTCAGATTTTGAAGGCGTCGCCAGCATTCGATCAGCAAAGACTGCTGCAGGCAACATTGCAAGCCTGTGAAGCCGTCGGGGATACTCACAGTCAGGGAGTCATTCATCGCGACCTCAAACCCGAAAACATCATTCTGGGCGAATTCAATGTCGCTCAAGTGATGGATTGTGAGCCGTTTCAATTCGGCTGGGCTCGAAGTACGTTTCGCGAACGGATGATGTTTTCCGTGGCTGTGCGCGGTCTGTTGAATTCACCGTCGGACGCCAGTGCCATGCAACAAGCCGTGGAATTCGGGATCGAACTGCAGCAGCAGCAACGCGACGATATCCGCGGCTGGCGTGACGAGGATCAAGCGGTCGGTCGCACATTTTTGCGGGACATCCGCGACGGACTGCTGACGAATCAGATCCGCATTCTGCAGCAGCAAAACTGCCTGACAGAACAAGCAGGCCAAGCGTTCGAACGCGAGCAGAAATCCGTGGAAGACAGGCTGGCATCGCCTTGAGTCTTGTGGTGCCGCAAGCAGCAGGCATAAGCCCACCACAAAGCAAGCTTCACGATCAACCTTTATACACGCTGAACTTGTGTACGGTGGTTGATTCGTACTTGTCGCCGGGCTTCAAGATGGTTGACGGAAAATGCGGCTGATTCGGTGAATCCGGGTAGTGTTGGGTTTCCAGACAAAAACCGTGATGCTGGCCGAAGCCACCGGTTTCTTCTTTGCCTGCTAAAAAGTTTCCGGTGTACAGCTGAATGCCTGGTTCTGTCGTGGAAATCTCAAGCACCCGGCCGGATTTGGGTTCGAACACGCGCGCCGCCGGAACCAGCCCTTCGACTTCACGATTGATGACAAAGCAATGATCGTAGCCGCCTTCGACGCCCGGCAGATCCGTGCCAATTGTTTTTCGTCCCGTAAAATTCAATGGTGTTTCTGCGACGGCCGTCATGTCTCCGGTTGGAATCATCTGGCTGTCGACTGGGATAAATTGATTGCACCGCAGTGACAACTGGTGATCCAAAACATTCTGCTCAGCAGCATTCCCCGTCAGATTCCAATACGTATGATTCGTCAGGTTGATGACCGTGGCTTTGTCGGTCGTGGCTTCGTAGTGAATGGTCAGTTCGTTTTCCTCATTCAGCGTGTATTGCACGGTGGTGGCCAGAGTTCCGGGATAACGATCTTCACCGTCCGGGCTGGTATATTGAAACGTGACCGTCACTGAATCATCGGTGGACGTGGCTTCTGCGGCCCACAGTTTCGTGTGGAACCCGCCTTCGCCGCCGTGCAAATGGTTGTCACCGTCGTTCCGTGCCAGCGTGTAAATATTGCCTTCGATACTGAAAATTCCTTTGGCAATTCGATTAGCATAACGGCCAGCCGTACAGCCGAAGTAGCACGAATTCTTCAACCAGTGTTCAACGGACGAATGGCCCAGCACAATGTTGCCTAGCTTTCCATCGCGATCGATCGTTTCCAACGACACAACGGTGGCACCATAAGTGATTAGCTTCACAACCGTGCCCGCCGAGTTCTGCAGCGTGTATTGTTCGATCACTTTTCCATCAGCCGTTTGGCCGAACTCAGAATGTTCCCAAGTCATGCCTGCTTTCGCTTTCGCTAGTATGAATTCTTCGCTGAACTGATCCACTTCGCTCGTTTCGGCTGGCGACTTTGATGGGTCGTCAGCAGCAACCGTCATTGAGGTTTCAACGGCCGATTGGCCGCAGCCACATAGCAGCCACAAAAAGATCGCAGCAGTTGTTGTTTTCATGGTGACGATCATAAGAAAATTGTTACGAAATGACAGAGTTGAAAGGATCGTTTTGCGGGCTGAACCTGCCCAGCCTGCGATGTTTGGACAATGTGAAGTCTTGGCCGGTTGTTGTCTAGTCCACACCAATCACGCCAGATGCGTCGTAGATGCGCGCCGGCCCTAAATTCAATTTCGCAGTGACCAAAATGTGATCTGTGGTTGATGGCGGCGTCGGTATCGGTAATGTCACATGAAATCCAGATGAGACCAATCCGCGGCTCCACAGCAGTCGGCTGTCGGTGATTGAGTATTTTCGCGTGACGACCTCTTGGGGCACACCGTTGGCCGTGACTGTTGCCGCGCGGACTTCTAGTTCTCCCGCGACTTTGACAACTTCCCCGTCTTGATCCAAGGGTTGCCAAATTAAGCTTAACTCAACCTTGTCGTCTTCCGCAGAACGTACCAATCCGGAGGTCAGCTGATGCAATTTCAACGATCGGACGCTGCCCCACGCAACCTCAGGTTCTGCCGCGAAAGCGGCCGGCGATGTTTTTCCCGCCGTAATGATATTTCCCGTGCGAGATTCGGACGCAGATTTCCGAGCTGCCATTAATTCCAGATCTTGGTGGGCCAGAAGTTCTTCGGTGCGCGTCACTTCCGTCTGAAGTTCGCGAATGGTGGCTTCGTGTTTCCGCAGCTGGCCTTCCAACGTGGCATGCCGCGACTCCGACTGACACCCGGACAGCAACGCCATCGCCATGCAGCCAGCGCGCAGCACCGATCGACTCGGAATCCATGGGGCGAGGAGACGAAGAAGCGACGGAATGATTCGGCTCTGGTTCACGGCGGTAGCATACGAAAACTGCCAAAATCAGCCTACAGCATCTCGGCCCATCAGGATTCGCTGCAAAAAAACAATGGCCCGCTTCATCACTGGGAAGGGCGAAAAAAGGTAGGGTGGGTCGAATGGCGACAGCCATGTAGACCCACCATTTTCTTTGTCGATACGGGGCGTAGACGTGTGGTGGGTCGGCGTCGCTTTGGCTCCGTGACCCACCCTACGCAATCAAATCCCAACAATTAAGCGGGCCATTGCAAAAAAACGCTGGAATGGACGTTTTTGCCGTCTTCGGAACTCCACCGATTCCCGCAGCGATCGGCCCGCCGCCGTGGGACGTCGATTCAATGACTGTCCCGGCGGGTGGCACAGGATAGCGCAGCCTTCCTGTGTGGCGTAGCCATCGGAAACCTGTCTATGAGGTGGAGCTAGAGATGACGTTGCTACGTGATTTGATTCCGTAAGAGCGGTTTCCGATCGCTAAAGCGACACCGCTAGCCTGAACGGCAAGCGGTGCCACCCAAATTCCGTGGAACACAACTTGCGCAATCCACATTCCATGTCAACACGGAGTCTTTGACGGCCCAGACGAACTCGCAAGGGCATTCGCAAGGGCATTCGCAAGGGCATTCGCAAGGGAACTCGCAAGGGAACTCGCAAAATCAGCAGCCTTTTAGGCTCCCAGAGTTGCCAACCACATGAGTAGTCCAATGATGGCCACGCAGATGCCGACGCACACCAGAAATCCGATGACGTCTTTGGGTCTCTGGCGGACAAATTCCAACTGCGTGTTCGGAAACAATCGCCGATCATCGAAGCGTTGTGGGTTGGCGTACGAAGCTTCCATTTCGCGGCGATCGTCATCGGGATTTGGTTTCACTTCCGTCTTCATCTTGACGTAGTACCGATCCATCGCGGCTTTGCTGTTGGGTTTCGTGAGTAGACTCAGCACAATCAGCACCAGAAATGGCGTCACCAGTCTTGGCGGAAGTCGCAGGGCTTCGAGTGTTCCTTTTGATGTTTGTGACAAGTCCATACCCAGCGCGTAGTAGAGCAAAAAGTCGACATTGAACGGCCCCTTGCCTGTCATCGTGGCCGTGTTCTTCTGAACTAGGGTTGTGCGGTTGCCTTGCGTTGTTTCGGAGACCGTGACCAGTTGAGGGTCTGCCTTCGATTCTAGGCCGCCCCCCCAATACAAACTGACGCCTCCACTTTTTGTGACGACTTTGATGTCCTCCCCGATGCCTCCGACCGGTGGTTCACCGCCGATGGTGCGAAGAACTGTCGCCAGTTGCTGTGCGTCCTGATGATTGGCCTTGGCGTTTGCGACGGCAATTTCCCAAGCGTCATGCTTGGCAACATCAGCGGCCGTGGCTTTGCGGATGGTGGTGGTGGTGACGAAATTGGTTTGTGAAGTCAGGCTGGGATCCGTTCGCATGTTGGGCGAAAGCACGGGCAATAGGTACGGCATGACAAAGAACACAATCACGACGTAAGCCATCGTCAGCCACGCCGCTTTTGTGCTGGCTCGCCGCCAGAACATGCCGATCCAAAATGGTGCGGCAAAGACCAGAGGGATTTCCATGGCCAGTTTGAATTGCCCAAAGACGTCCGACTGAGTCATCGCCACAATCGCGGCGCCAATAATCATGATCGCACCGGACAGTCGAGCCACCAGTACGTAGCGTTTTTCGGATGCGTTGGGCTCGACGTACGCGGCCCATAAATTTCGGACCACGACGCCGGATGTGACCAGCATATAAGAATCTGCGGAACTCATGACAGCCGCCAACAGGCACGACAGCATCAGACCGACCAGGCCGAGATTCAGGGGGCCTAGGATTTCTCGAGAAGCGACGCCCCATACTTGGTCAGGGTCTTGAGCGATTTCTAGATTGTCCGCCAACAGGGCCAAAGAAATCAGCGCGGTCAGCGCCCAGCCGATGGTGCACAGGCGTTTCAGAAAGTTCCCTGTGACGAGGCCGATTCTGGCTTCGTCTTCGCTTTTGGCCGAACCGCCACCCGTCACAATAAAGTGCGGTTGAACGACAATTCCGACCAAGGCCAACAGTGTCAAAGACGCAATATATTCGATCGGAAATTCGCCCGCTGACGGGCCGTCGAACAAGCTGAAGAAGTCGGGTGAGACTCGTTCATGCAGGATCGTGAATCCGTCCATGATCCCTTGAGTTTCTGGGTTGCCGAATTTTTCGACCAGTGCCCACAGTCCGTAGGGAATCAGCATCACAGATAGCAAAATGATGAACACGCCCTGAATCAGGTCTGTGATGTAGGCGGCCGTTAGTCCGCCCATCACGCCATACGCCATCACAACCGCTGCGATGGCAGGGATTAAGACGTAACCGATTTGTTCCGTGGAAGCAGCGTCAACGTTTAACAACGGAACGGCAAACTTGGCGATGGCGGAAAACATGGTGGACAGAAAAAACATGTAGAACACGATTGTGAACAGCGCGTATGCGCCGCCCATGGCGCGCGATTCGTAACGTTCGACAAACCAGTCGCCGAGCGTCAGGTGACGCATTCGCCGGTACCACACGCCGGTAATCCAATACAGCGGGGTCACGAACAACCACATCAGCGCCGACCAAACGCCACTCATGCCGCTGGTCCAGCCCGTTCGGCCCACGGTCACTGGTTCGTGAGCTCCTGTGCCAGCACCGAAGGCGGCGAATGTTTGCATCAGCTTGCCGAAGCCACGGCCGCCCATGAAATAGTCTTCTTGGCCTTTCACGCGCCGCATGGCCCATAGTCCGATCAGGATCATGACCGTAAAATAAAACAGCACAACGATGTAATCGAGCGTACTCATGGGATTGTCGTCTCTTGGGCGGGGTGGGAATCGTGGGAAAATTTGGCTGTGGAGCAAAAGTCTACAGGCTAGCGTTGCCTTCCACAAATCGCTGTTCATTGTGACCCCGACGACATAGACTTCGCGATAATTATCGCCGAATCGCTTACTGTAGAATTTCTGACAATTGGTTTCTCAATCTCTGCCGAATCAGTATCTGGCCGACCCCGACGTGCAACTCATGCTGCAGGTGGTGGGCGGGGATCATGCTGCGTTCGAATCGCTGGTGAATCGCTATCAGGACCGCCTGATCGGTTTTTTCTACCATCTGGTTCGCGATCGAACGATGGCCGAGGATATGGCTCAGGAAGTCTTTCTACGAGTCTTTCGGTCTCGGGAGCGGTACACCGCGACGGCCCGATTTTCCACCTGGTTGTTTCGTATCGCCCATAACCTAGCCAGCAATCAGCGGCGAGGATTAGCTCGCAGACGCGAAATTCCTTTGGGTGGTCAAGGTGGGTCCGACGACGATTTTCGCGGAGAAGAACAAATTTTGGCAGAAAAATCGGCACTCATGCCGACCAGAGTGATTGATAGTCAAGAGACGCGGGATGTTGTCCGTGAGGCTCTGGAATCTCTGAACGAACGGCAAAAGACGGCCGTTTTGTTGCATAAATTCGAAGGTCTCAGCTATCAAAATATCGGCGACATCATGGACCTCAATGTGGTCGCCGTAAAATCACTGCTTTCACGTGCCCGTGGCAAACTCAAAGAAGCCTTGGAACGGCACATTTAGATTCACTGGCCATGCCCAACTCCCCTCAAAAAATTGATGACGATGATCCCGTCGACGAAAAGCTGACGCAGCTTGTCAGCTATCTTGATGGAGAACTCAACGACACGCAGATGAATGACATCGAGCGGTCGATGATCAACGATCCAGATATGCGCAGTCACGCCGATATTCTGTCGCGCACGTGGGCCATGCTGGACACCTTGGAAGAAGTTTCTGCCAGCAAAAATTTTACGCAGGCCACCTTGGCCACGATTTCGGTCGAGGCGGAAGCGACCAAAGAACGGACTCCACGCAGTCGCTTGAATAGCCTGCTGGAAGCATTCGCCCGCTACAAAGTGATTCCCTGCTTTCTACTGGGGATCTTTGGTGCCACGGCTGGATTTTTCGTCAGCGATCAGGTGCATACGCGACGAATGCAGCGTTCGGCAGACGTCGCGGCGGAAGTTGCCAAAGATGCTGTGGTGACGGAGCAATTGGAGATGCTGTTACAGGATGATTTGTACCGCGTTGTGCCGGACGCACAGACTTTGCAAAACCTGAATCTGCAAATCGACAGTGAGCCAGATGGACAAGTCGGGAAACAGAACCCATGAGTCTTCTGAGTAAAGACAGTCTGATTCCGCTGACGTCGCTGTTAGCCGGTATCCTTGTGACCAGCCTGTTTTTTGCATGGTACCAACAACCGTCTGCGGAAGTGCAGGCCGCGATTGCGCGGTTCAACGAGTTGCCAGAAAGCCAGCAATCGAACGTGCGGAATATCGCGGCCGAATATTTGAAAGATCTTGGCTATCAGCAACGCATTCAGGCGATTCATCTCGCGGTGGAAAAAGATCCCACGTTGCTGGACAAGCTGCACAAAGTGGACAGCTTGTTGAAGAGTCAAGATCGGCCCACGCGCGCTCGGCTGCAGTCGACAGACGGAAACTGGTTGCAGCAGGTGGAAGAGTTGCATCGTCGGCAAACGACGACCGGGCTGATGGTGAAGCTAGGCCGGCCATTTAATTTCGGTGGCGAAGAAACGATCGATTTGATGGCAGAAAGCCAGGTTGGTGAATTTTTAGATGCGATTATCGGCCAGCCTGTTCCAGAATTGGCCACCAAACTGGCTGGTTTGGATTCTCCGGATCATGAAGACGAACAGATTTTAACCAAGCTCATCTGGTTGGCCAGACAGCTGCAACCTGATGTCGAGAGCAACATCGCCCCGGCCACGGTTGTGACGAATGGCAAGGCATACGTGGTGAACCCGGATGTCATCGCGAAAATGGAAGAGCAAATTCGGCGTTGGCGTCCTGACTCTCGCGGCGACGATCAATTCGTCAACCGAATTTTGTCAAGCATCCTGATGCGACCTTTGCTGAAGCACTACAAGGATCGCTTCAATCAGGTTCATGTTCCAGCCAACAGCGACGCGGTGGAAATTTTTGAAGACGAAATCGACCGCAGGCGGCAGCTGGAACTGATGCAGATGGACCCGATCGATGCCCGGAGTCAGTTGAACAGCGAGATTATCCGTCACATGAAAGTGACCGACCCAGCCATCGAAGCGCTGAATCAGGATTTGAAAGAACTGGATTCACAGATTCCTCGTTCCTTCGACATGAATCGTGGGCGTGGCGGATCTGGCGGCAGTCGTTCTGGGTTCCCCAATCGCCCACCCAGACCTGATCAAGGCGGCGGTCGAAACGGCAATGAGCGTGACAACAGACCGCCACCACGAGAGCGACCGCCCGGCGAAGAACGCGGTGGCCGCCCAGCACCACCGCAGAATTGACGCGAGCGTGTTGAACTGCGATTCCGTCTCCGGCGGGCAACGCCGTCAAGGATTGCCCGCCGCAAAACACAGAGAGTTGCCGAGATTAAAATGCGATTCAGGCCCGAAAGGCCGACACAGCCTCTGCCGGTGGCGTGAGCCACCGGAAGTCTCTGCGCCATGCAAAAAGGCCCGGAGCGGCCGACCGAAATGCACGGAACATTCATTGCTGTGTCGGCCCTGCGGGTCTTTCCGCCACTCCTCGACATCACCGGGGCCTGATGGCCTTACGATGCGCGAACTCCGAACTCCGAACTCCGAACTCCGAACTCCGAACTCCGAACTCCGAACTCTGGCCTCTGGCCTCTGGCCTCGTTTGGCGAAAACGCAACATGTGAATTCTGTTGGCAACAGACCGGAAAATGCTACAAAAACGCTGCGTTCCGTTGTTGCGACAAGGCACCACGATTTTTCTCCGCTAGCCGCCGGTGCTCAAGGCTTTTGTTCCGACTGACCACGAATCACTGACCTAAGTTCCAGACGGCATGGTGGGTTGATATCGCCGAGATTCGTTCGGTGGCCCATTGTGTGTCGGAAGTATTCGGAGATTCGAAACAGCATGGCTACTGATACCTTTGTTCAAGAACCGCTGTCGCACAACCCATTTCGCGCGTGTCGCAGCTATTCAGATTCCAGTGTGGAACTGATGCGAGCCATGAGTGCGTTTCGAAAAGCATCGGGCCGAGATCAATCGCCGCCGACCGAATTATTGAAGGTCACAGCAGGACTGGGATACCGCCAACCCAAACACAGCACGCTACCAAGCGACCTCGAAACACGCCGCTTCGTCCGCGCCCTGAGCGAACATCAGGCACAGGTCAATCTAAGCTTTCCAACCTGTGACGATGTGCTGATGGTTCTGAACAAAATCGGCTACGTCCGTACCATCGAAGACACGGCGACTGTCATCAATCGTATGCAGATTGACCGTCGACGTCGCGAAGAAGACGCGAGACGTGAGCAGTCGGAACGACGCGCTTCGCAGGAACTGAGTGCTCAGGAATTGTTGGATCTTACCGACGAAGAACATCAGTTCTTAGACGCCTTGAAAGTGCTTCGCGAAGACACGGGGCGTGAGTTCGCAGCGTCAGAAGAACTGCTCAGCATTGCGTGGGATTTGGGCTATCGCCCGATAGGCACTGATGGAGTGCCGCGGTCGCGACTTGACCAAGCCCAGCGTTGTCAGATTCAGATCGCATTCACGCGTGCGGTCGAACAGTGTCTGACTCAGACGCAGGACAGCGAATTTCTGACCTGTCGCACCGTCTTCGAAATCATCGCGTCGCTCGGCTTTCAGAAAGTCACTTAGTTGGACAGCGCCCGTTTTGGATGTCTGCGAAGGCCAACGCTGGCCGAATTAGAATGAGACAACGAGTCGTGCTTCTCCCCTGTGGGGAGAAGATGGCCGAAGGCCAGATGAGGGGGCCTTGGTGGATGACGGTCTCGAAGAGCAATCGAAAGCCGAACGAAAAACCCCTCACCCTAACCCTCTCCCCTAAAAAGGGGAGAGGGGACAAACGCAGCGAATACTCGCATCGCGAGCAAAACTGGCGCGGTCCACTTAGGACGGCTCGCGAAGTAAGTGTCCTGTTTTTGTATCGGCGGCATCCTGCCGCCGCTGAGATTCTGCGGCAAGAGGCCGCAGATACGACAGGTATTCAACGAACACGCGTTAGCCATTGCCGACCACGCACTTCGCAGTGGATTTTCTTCAAACTGAGCCATTCCGTCGTCTTTGATCGCAACGTCCTTTTCTATTTTTTGTTAGGTGTGTCCCGTGAGTACGAAATCGAATTCTCGCTTCAATATCGAAGTTCTTGAGCCACTGTTGTTGATGTCTGCGTCGGCGATCGATGCGGAACCTGTCGAAATTGTCTGCGGCGGCGAAGACTTTGCCTGGACCGCTCAAACGCCAGATGATGCTGCCGGTGATACGACCGGCGACGGACTCTGGTCGCGTGCGGAAACCAACGAAAACTGGAATGGCTTAGGCGCTGACGATCAGAGTTGGGGATTCAACGATGGTCGCGACGCGAACTGCGGGCCAACAGCTTGGTTCGCCGGAAATCGGGCGGATTACTCTGCCAAGGATCACGGATTTGGCATTTTCGCGATTCGTTGTGGGAGCGACAACAGTACGCACTTTTTGACAGACGTGTTTGAAATTGAGTTCTCGGATGGAAAGTTTGATATTCGCGAACTGACTGCGGAGACACGCGGCGAAGAAGTCTTGGAAGCCACGACTTTGGAGACTTTGGACGCGGAATCCGCCGCCAATGATGTGGCAGATGAGGCAGAGGAGTTCGATGTGTTGGCTGCAGAAGACGGCGTGCCGATTTTGACCGACGTGGACGGCGAAATCGATGAGTTCATCGTGACCAGCAGCGTTGAAGAGCTAACGGAAGATGTTTGGTTTACTGAGAATCAAAGTGAAGCAGATTTTGCTGTCCAGACGTTTCTTGAACCAGATGACTGTGCGGTCGTTGTTGATCCACTGAACCAAGGGCCCGATGGCCAGGACGATGTGATCAACACGGTTCAAGATGTGGCAGTGTCCGGCACTGTGGCTTCGAACGATGTGGACGCGGATGGCGATGCCTTGACGTTCTATGTTGAGCAGGGACCGCAGCATGGTTCGATCGAATTTTCCACCGACGGCAGTTACACCTACACACCAGATCCGGGATTCAGTGGAACAGACGGCTTTACCTATGAAGTCACCGACGGCAGAGGCGGCATCGACATTGTCGAAGTGTGCGTCAATATCGAGCAGGCGGATGACTGTGTAGTCGATGTGGCTCCGAACAACGACGTCGAAGCTGTCGATGACGAATTCAGCACCGATCGAAATCAGTCAGTCGACGGAAATGTTCTGGTGAACGATGTCGATCCAGACGGTGACTCGTTGACGACGTCTGCGATGACCGATGTTCTGACGTCTTCTGGCGGCCTCGTGAGTCTACATGAAGATGGATCGTTCGTTTATGTTCCGGCAGACGGCTTTACCGGAGTCGACACGTTCACATATTCCGCGACCGATGGCAACGGCAGTATGGCTTCGGCGACAGTGACGATCGTCGTCAATGATGTCCCCGCGCCGCCTCAAGATGATTCGTACACAGGAGATAGCGCCACAGAAATTCAGGGCGATGTGACTGTCAATGATGGTGGTGATTCGGGAGAAGTCGAAGTCACGATCGTTGACGCTCCCGTCAATGGAACGCTGACCCTGAATTCCGATGGAACCTTCCGATATTTGGCGAACGACGGTTTCTCCGGTGACGATTCATTCACGTATTCGATGTCTCGATGTGGAGTTGTGGCCGGAATCTCAACCGTCAGAATGGTTGTGGCCGAAGTGACTTACGATACCACCTACGTCAGTGCCGGCAGCAACGGACGCGTCTGGGGTGATCCGCACTTTGAAGGCGACGACGGCGGCCTGTACGACGTGCAGGGAGAAGCGGGGAACATCTACAATATCCTGAGCGATCATGATTTGCAGGTCAACGCGTTGTACGTGCCATGGGAAAGTCACGAAGGTTCAACGATGATGGGGCAAATCGGAGCCACCGTTGGCACGGACCTGATCTTGGCCGACGAAACCGGAACCTTCATCAATGGTGTGGTCGTTGAAGCGGGCGAAGTGATTGCTCTGGCGGACGGTCAGGTCGAATACGACGGAGAATACACAACGCTGACGACGGCGGAGTACAGGTTGCGGTTTCACAGACGTGAAGGCTGGTACGATACGACACTGGCCGCCATCAACCCGTTCAGCGACAACGTCGCTCCGCATGGCCTGTGGGGAATGACGGTTGACGGCGACACCGATGCCCGCCATGGAGACTTCTTTAAGACACACGGCTGGGACTATACGCTGCAGGGCGGTGGAGCAATTGATACCGTGGACGAAGATGGCAATGTTGTGCTGTCAGAAACCGGTGATCGCAGTGCCTACAAACTGTACGAAGCTGCCAACCTGTTTTCGACCGACGCACTGAATCCTGACGGCGACAGTTTTTTCCGATTCTCCGCACGACAGGGAACGGGGCTGATGCGTATTTCGTAACGGGGGACGACCGGCGCTGGATCGCTTTACCGTCGTTCCTTCCTGCCGGGTCTTTCTGTCTCAACCTTAAAGCTATTGGGAGACAGTTGTAACTGGCTGATAATTCAGCATTTGGGCGCTGCAATGGAAGCGCTGGTGGATGCGGAAACTCGCGGCGACCCGATGGTTTCGATTCGATGGCTCTGCCAAAGCACACGCGGGTTGGCGAAGGAACTTCGGGGGCAGGGATTTCCGGTCAGTAGCACAAAGGTCGGTCAGTTGCTGCGAGCGCAGGGATACAGCCTGCAGGCCAACCGTAAGACGGTTGAAGGAAAACAGCACCTT